>CANJZE010000006.1 GCA_947479455.1 Bacteroidota bacterium | reverse complement strand
GGATAGTGCCGAAAGCAGGAATCACGAAATGAAGGAGGCGTGAATAACGCCTCACTTCAAAAATCAAACTTCATTTTGTGCAAGAAAAAACTCGGAAAACCTTTTCTATTTTCTAACAAAAATAGTCAACCTATTTCAGGACAAGACAACAAGTTTAGTCGGTACATTTTTCAGTTCTCTTTTGTGACAAATACAAAAACTTCGGCAAAGCCGTTTGGCTATTCTTCAGCAAAATAAAAGCGATGATGCTCGTCTATTTTTATTCAAAGGAATCATCCCATTTATTTTGCGCCAACGCGCAACAGCCGAATACAAACACCAAACCCCGCTTTGGTGCGGGGTTACATGTTGCTATTAGAACAAACTACTACTTTATCTTTCCTAACGTTTCTTGCAGCGCTTCATTTATTTTTCTTGCATTTTCTTCTGTAAGATAATTTTCTGCTAAAAACATTTCATCATAATATTTATCGGCTGCACTCAATGCATCCAAACCTCGTACGGTAATTGCGATTTCTTTAGTTGTTTTATTCTTTGTGGCGTTAACCAAACCTTCCCTTTTCATTTTATCAATCATTCTTGAATGGTCAATGGTTTTATAAATCATTTCTTCCTTAATATTCGTTATTGTGATGCTCTCCGGAAAAACCCGTTTGAGTATCCTCAAAATATCAAGCCGCGGCAGTGTAAGATTTTGTTTTTCCAAAATTGCTGACTGATGTTTTCTGATAAATTCAGCAACAAACAACATATTGATAACCGCTTTATGCCGCTCGGTTATGGCTTTACTTTCCTCCGGAAATATAGCGGGTAGTAATTTATTTGAAATGGTACGCGGCTTTTGTTATTCTGTTTTCTCCTCATTATTCGACTTAACTTCTCCAACCTTAATACTACCCAATTTAAGTTCTCTCAAAATAGCAGGGGCTAACCGGTTCAGGTTATCTTTCATTACATAATCATTCGCACCAAGGCGCATCATGAGCGAAGCAACATCCTCCGACACCTCACCCGATATGAGTATGAAAGGTGTGTTGATTCCGCTTTCCCGTATAATCCGCAGTGCAGTCATTCCGTCAAAACCCGGAAGATTAAAATCACTCAGGATAACATCCCAATCTGATTTTAAGGCGGCAGTTAGTTTATCAATTGAATACACCTGCAAGTGTTTTACCTCCGCCCAATGTCGTTTAAGATACCGAAGCGTTAAGATGGCATCATTCTCATTATCTTCAATCAATAAAACCTTAAGCTGCCTGTTCATACTGGTTGTCGTTATCCGGTAATGAAAAATAAAAGATGGCTCCCTCGCCTGTTTTGCTTTCTGCCCATACACTTCCTCCGTGTTTTTCAATAATTTGTTTCACCAGCAGCAGCCCGATTCCGGTGCCTTCAAATTCGCTCATTCCATGCAGCCGCTGAAAAGCACCAAACAGTTTGTTATAATGCTTCATATCAAAACCTACTCCGTTATCTTTCACAAAAATGGTCGTGGTTCCATCTGCTTTTTCATATCCTAATTTAATTACCGGCTTTTCTTCCTTCGAAGAATATTTGATAGCGTTTGAAAGAAGGTTTACTAATACCTGTTCTATCAACGAAACATCGGCATACACCTTTGGCAGTTTAGCTATTTCCAGCACCGCCTGATGTGACGAAAAAAAACTAACATCACCCCAAACTTTATTTACCAAATCGTTTAGGTCAACCATCGTTAGTTTAAGATTTGCTTTCCCGTATTTGGCAAGTTTGAGCAGGTCTTCTATAATGATATTTATTCTTTTGCCGCTGCTGTCAATATATCCGCATAATTCTTTCAGATCGGGATTGAAGGAAGGCTCGTATTCCTTTTTAATGATGTTCAAAAAACCATTCAAGGCGCGCACCGGAGCGCGCAAATCATGCGATACGGCAGCGGAGAATACATCTAAAGCTTTATTGGACTCTTCCAACTCAAAAGTCCGCGTTTTTACCCGCTCTTCAAGGGTTTCATTTAACTCCCTGATTTGGTCTTCTGCTTTTTTACGTTCTGTAATGTCATTTAGTGCAAAACAAATTTCAACTACTTTACCGTTTTGGTCAAATACCGGATTACCGTTTATGCTGCACCAACTAACAGTTCCATCTGCCTGCGGATAATCAGTTTCATAATGGATTGATTTTCCTTTAAGCACCTCCGAAAATCTGCCTGTAAATATTGTTTTCCTTTCGGGCAGCAGCAAACCGATAAAATTTTGATTCTCCTCCAACTTAAAACCAAACGTAAGGTTGGCGATATGATTAGCCCTTTTGTTGAATAAAATAATATTAAACGAAGTATCAAGCAATAAAAAGCCCGTATCGGTATTGTCGAAAACAGCACGAAGGTTCATTTCAGATTGCAGGAGCGATTCTTTGGCTTGTTCCTTTTCTCTTTTCTCTTTCGCTTCTTTTATTGCGCGGTTCACTTTTGTAGTTAGCGTGAACAGTCTGTCTTTCAGCGCATAATCGGTTACCCCGTTTTTGATTAACTCAATAGAGTTTTCTTCACCAATAGTTCCCGAAACAAAAATAAACGGTGTGTGGGGCGATAGTTTTTCTCTTATCTCAAAAGCGGCAGGTCCGTCAAAATTTGGCAGAGAATAATCGGAAAGTATAATATCAGGCTCAAAATTGCGAAGAGCATTTTCGTAAGCATTTCCGGTTTCAACTATTTCTGCTATATAATTGACATTCCCTTTCTTCAACTCATGTTGAATTAACTCAATATCGTTTGGGTCGTGCTCGACAATTAATATTTTTGTTTTCATAGTTCTTTTTTATTGAGGTGGTTGGTTTACTATCAACCAATATAAGCCGAGGCTGGTAATGGCATGAATGAAATCATCAAATTCTACGGGTTTTACTACATAGCTGTTTGCACCCAAAGCATAGCAGGTCTGTATATCAGGGTCTTCTTTCGAAGAGGTAAGCACCACCACCGGAATTTTTTTGGTGCGCTCATCTGCTTTCATTTTCCGCAGCACTTCAATACCGTTTATCTTAGGCATTTTTAAATCGATCACCACCATTTTAGGTCCGTTCTCCACCTTACGGTCGGCATATTTGCCTTGTGCAAATATGAAATCCAATGCTTCGGCTCCATCCTCAACATGCAAAAGTTTATTGGCTAAATTATTTTTCCTGAGTGCACGAATAGTCATTTCGGCATCATTGGCATCGTCTTCTACTAACAGGATTTCTACTTCATGGTTCATATTGTTTTTTTTAGATTACAGTGATTTAATATCTTGGATTACAGTGATTAAAAAAGATTACAACGATGAAATAGTAAATAGTAATCACCGTAATCTCTGATAATCGCTGTAATCATAATATTATGGTTTCGAATTCATTATTCGTCTTATCAGACAACTTTTCCCTCCAAAATTTACCAACAAGCCCGTTTGGTGTCCGGTTGCTTTCAAATACGCCACCAAGGTGTTTTCAAAAAGTTTTGGCATATATCCTTCCACCGATTTGAGTTCTGCAATTACTTTTTCTTCAACTATTAAATCGCAACGAAATTTTCCTGCATTCTTATTATGAAACATCACCTTAAATTCTTTTTCGGTTTCGTATTTTAATTTTTCTTCCTCCAACAAAATAATCAGCGCATTATGATATATTCTCTCAGGAAACCCCGGACCTAATTCCGTATGCACTCTATAACACAACCCAATAATTTTCTCCGTCAACAAATCATTTTCGTATTTCTCCTTAATCATTGTAATCTCTTTTTATTATCACCATAATCCCTAATAATCACCGTAATCCCTTCTAATCACTGTAATCATCCTCGCGGTAGCGAAAAATAAAATGTCGCTCCTTCCCCTACTTTGCCCTCCGCCCATACCCTACCTCCGTGTTTGGCTATAATGCGTTGCACCATTGCCAAACCTACTCCGGTGCCTTCAAACTCTTTATCCGAATGCAGGCGTTGGAATATGCCAAACAACTTATCGGCATAGCGCATATCGAAACCCGCTCCGTTATCTTTTATGTAATAAGTTATTTCATTTCCTTTTTCTTCAGAACCAAATTCAATGATTGCCTTATCTTTCTTTTCTGAATATTTAATGGCATTTGAAATTAAGTTTACCCATACCTGCTTAATGGCAGCGTTATCGGCTTTTGCCGGCAGCAATTGTTTGATAAGAAACTCAATATTGGGATGGTGTTTATTTTTTAATTCTTCATTAATTTCAGAAACCATATCGTGCATCCTGATATTGTTCATCATCAATTCTTTTCGACCGAGGCGGGAGAAGGCGAGCAGGTCGTCAATCAGTTGTCCCATTTTTTTTGCGCTGCTCATAATATTATTCAACAGGCGGTTGCCTTCGGCATCCAACTTTGCACCATATTCTTCAAGCAGCATTTTAGCAAAGCCGTTAACTCCCCTTAGCGGGGCGCGCAAATCGTGCGATACGGAATAAGTGAATGCGTCTAATTCTTTGTTGGCAGAAATTAAATCCTCGTTGATGCTTTCCACTTTTGCTTTCTCTTCACTGTAGTCCTCAAGAATATTTAAAAGACCTTTTTTTATGTTCTGTAAATTATGTTCTTTCACAAGCATCTCACGGGTTCTCGATTCCATCGATTCTTTTAATTCTTCAATCCTTTTTTCAATTTCAATCTCTAAGTTTTTATTAATAGCTATCAAATCTTCCTGGCTTTTCAATAATTCCAATTGAGCATTATGAAGCTCGGTAACATCAACCGCATAACCTACCACCGTTTGTTTATCGGCAAAAGTTTGTAAACGTCTTTGTTTGTATCGCACTTCTCCGGTTTTGGCTATTTGTTTATCCATCCATAATGAAGTTTTACTCGAATTAATTACTTGATTAAACATATCTTTTCTCTGTTGTGCAAAAGATGCAGGCAGGCCTTTTAAAGCGGCATAGTCAAAATCATCTTTCCCTACCATCCATTCTCTTAGAGTATCATCATTAAGCGCCTCCTTATTTAAAAAAAGATACTTGTGGTTTTTATCAAAAATGGCAATATCAACAGGAATACTATGAAGAATATTTTCGTAAAAATTCTTCTGCTCTTTTAGCTCTATTTCAGCTAATGCCTGTTTTGTAATATAATTTTCTTTCAAAAACAGATCACGGGTTCTCGATTCTATAATGTCCTCAAGAATTTTTACCTTTCTCTGCGAGAGCAACAATTTACTTTTATATCTTTCTACTTCATCCAATTTTCTCTTATTTATCAGCGGTAAAAGTAAGTTCAAAGTCGCAGAGTTCGGCTCCGTTTTTTTGATAGATTTTGTGAGTTTGCTGGATAGGAGATTTAAAGAACTCCCCCACTCCATCAATAAGTCCTTCCATTAAATCGTACAACTTTCTTTTAGAGGAATAAGTTATGGTAAGGGTGTCCGGAGAAGTATCGGTGTAAATAAATGTAGGGGTATATGCATGCTCATAAAGTTTTTTAACTTCTATATGAATAACGCTTTCAACAGTCATTAAAAAAGGTTTGGGATGCTGATAGGGCTTAACAAAATTGGGGTGCTTTTCAGCCAGTTTAGAGAAAGCAAATTTGCCAAATGCTTTTAAAGCATCGGGTATAGAAATTTTTAATTCCTCCGTTGCCCTTGCAACAATTTCCATCAAATCTTTATCCTCATAAGTTCCGGGACCTACATGAGGTTCAGTTGTTGTTAAATTGCATTTTGCAATGATTTGTTCATATTTTTCTTCACCAAAATTTTCAGTGATGAAGTCCTCTAACAGGTTAAAAATAATTCCTTTCATGGTTTTTGTTTTAGGGAGTTAATGTTAACAATGGAAAGCTGATGACGCTGATTTTAATGGATTTTAATTGTAAACCTTGTAGAATGCCTTAATAATTTTCTCAGTAATTTCTGAATGTTTATAATTATCTGCGTTCATGGTATTTATCAGCGTCATCAGCGTTCTATTGTTTCTTTTTATTTTTTCTATGAAATTGAAATTTTACTTTTTAATTCTTCAATTTCTTTTTTCAATTCTATCATTTTTAATTCTCTTTCCACCGTTAATTTCTTGAATCTCTCCAATTCTTCTATTCGCATTAATTCTTTTTTCTGATGGCTTAATTCTATAACAAGTGTTTTAATATCATTCGTCACAATTTCTTGTGTTTTTAATACTTGCAGCATATCGGGAGTAGCATCATGTAAAGCAAAATCTGTGACGAAGAGACCCTTCTTTTCCATATCCTCTACATTTGTAACCCATGGAGAACCAATAAACATAATTGATTGCTTATCTGCTAAATAGATAATTTGGCCTCGGAATAGAATATTTTTCTCAAGAGATTCAATAATAAAGATCTGCCGGGAATACTCCAATACTGAATCAAAGTTATATTTAGTAGAGAAGGGGCGCTTTAACTTAAAACATTTCTGAAAGGAAGAACCTTTTAGTAAAGGCAGTATTTTTTTAAACCCTTTCCCCGTTTCTGTAATAATTAACGATTTATCGAAAAAAAAATAGAATGGGAAAATCTGGTTAAGTTCATCATTTGTGATATGTAATTGTCCATCATTCATATAAGCTAATTATTACCATTCAACAAAAAACACCTCATGATCGAAACCCTCCTCACGACTTTCTGTAATCACAACTTTTGCTTCTACTTTGTACATTTTCCCCAGTCCCTGGAGTAATCCATAAACAAAGTGTTTCAAACCTGGCCTGTTCGAATAATAATGCACCTGCAATGAATTGTCGTTTATGTTCGTTATTTTAAATTCGGGAGGAATTATATTGGGATATATTAACATAACCCTACTATGAAAACTAGGGAGATTAACTAAAAACTCCTTTAAATCTGGCCCTCCTGAACGCATCAAAGCTCCATAATGTTGCATGCCTGTTTTGAGTATCCAATACTCACCGAAAGCTATCAAAACATTTTCTAAAGTCATATTCAGGACTTCTGAAGCTGCACCCGCAAGTTTATATGTTACTTCATCAGGGTAAGGTTCATTACTTAAAAAGGCATCAACGGTTACACCGGCTTTTTCTTTCACTTTCGCCCAAGCTTCTTCGCCAAAATTTTCGGTTACTAAGCCCTGTATTGCTTTGTTTACGAGTCCGTACATAGTTGTATGTTTTAATTTTTTATTAGATTTTCAATTTTAAAAAAACAAGATACTGTTATTTATGTGGTAAACGAATCTTATTCCAAAAAGGTTGCTCTACCCGTATTATTCATTATTATCGTGAAGGCTTTACGCCCATCGAGCCAATGTTAGTGTTAATCGCATTGCGGATGTTTTCCAGGGAGTGTTCAATAAACTGTGTCAGGTTTAAAAATATAATTTTGTTGCGTTGAGTGAAACGGACTTGAGCTCTGCTGGGAAGCAACTCAAGAAGGCAAATCACCGGTTCGCTTTTTCCAAAGCGTTTCTGTTATGTTTATAGACATCAAGGATTTCACTTTATACAGTCAAAAACTATCGCCCGAAGAATTGGTAATGGAACTGGATTATTGCTTTTTGAAGTTTGATGAAATTATTGATAAGTATAAACTTGAAAAAATAAAAACGATTGGCGATGCGTATCTATGTGCCGGTGGTTTGCCTAAACCGAGTAAAGATCATGCGCATAAAATTTCATTGGCAGCCATTGACATTAAAAAGTTTGTGGCAGAGCGCAAAAAAGAAAATGATCGTAAAAATCAATTAGGGTTTGAAGTACGCATTGGAATTCATTCAGGCCCTGTAATAGCAGGTATTATAGGTAAGAAGAAATTTGCCTACGACATTTGGGGCGATACTGTAAATACAGCTGCGCGAATGGAGCAAAGTAGTGATGCAGGAAAAATAAATATTTCGGAAAACACCTTTAAACTAATTCAACGAAAAATTCCATGTACCTACCGCGGTAAAATTGCGGCCAAAAACAAAGGCGAAATTGACATGTATTTTGTCAATGATTGAATTGTGTAAAAATAAATCCGCAAAAACTTTCAATTCACACTTCGCAGAATATTTTTGGCGCGGCTAAAAGCAATACTCCTATGCAAAATTCAGTTCTTATAACTTCTTCCATCGGCAAAAAACTAATCATGGGGTTGACGGGACTTTTCCTCATCTTCTTTTTAGTTGTTCATGCCTCAATTAACGGCTGCATTTGGTTTAACGATGGAGGGAAAACATTCCTTTATTACGCTCACTTTATGGGAACTAATTTTCTGGTTCACATTGCCGAGGTGGGTTTATTTGCAGGTTTAATCCTTCACATTGTTGACGGGCTTTTACTATGGAAACAAAACCGCGATGCACGTCCTGAAAAATATGCTTACAGCAATGCGAATGCGAATTCAAAATGGTATTCAAGAAGCATGGGCATTCTAGGAACGCTAATCCTGTTCTTCCTTATTGTTCACCTACGTAACTTTTGGGGACCGAACCGTTTGAATCAAATATCTACCGGTGAGGAGTTAAACCTGTTTCAGCTTATGCAGGAAGATTTCAGTAATGTATGGATGGTCCTATTTTACGTGGCAGCATGTTTCTCTCTTTTCTGGCATTTATTGCACGGTTTTAAAAGTGCGTTTCAAAGTTTAGGATTGAATAACGTGAAATACAATAAGGCAATTGAAATTGCAGGAACAGCTTTCGCCATTATTGTTCCGCTTGTTTTTGCCTTGATGCCTATCAGTTTCTATTTCGGCTGGGTGAAATAACTATTAACCAATAACGATTAACTTTTTTCTATGTCAGAATTAAATTCAAAAATTCCCGAGGGGCCACTGGCAGACAAGTGGAACAACTATAAGGAACATGCTAAGCTGGTGAACCCGGCAAACAAACGTAAGCTCGAAGTAATAGTTGTAGGAACCGGTCTTGCCGGTGCTGCTGCTGCTGCATCTCTCGCAGAACTCGGCTATCAGGTAAAAGCATTTTGCTTTCAGGATTCACCAAGACGCGCACACTCAATTGCGGCACAAGGGGGAATTAATGCTGCCAAGAATTACAAGAACGATGGTGATTCTGTTTTCCGTTTGTTCTATGACACTATTAAAGGTGGCGACTTCCGTGCGCGCGAGGCAAACGTTTATCGTCTCGCAACAGAATCAAGAAATATTATTGACCAGTGCGTTGCGCAGGGAGTTCCTTTTGCGCGCGAGTATGGTGGCTTGTTAGATAACCGTTCTTTCGGTGGCTCGCAGGTGTCAAGAACTTTTTATGCACGCGGACAAACCGGTCAGCAACTTTTGCTTGGTGCTTACGGTGCCCTTGAAAGACAAATTGGCTTAGGCAACGTGAAGATGTATTCGCGTCATGAAATGGTAGAAGTGGTAACCATTGAAGGCAAAGCGCGTGGCATTATTGCCCGTAATTTAATTTCCGGTGAACTCGAAAGATTTTTCGGTCATGCGGTGATTTTGGCTTCCGGTGGTTACGGAAATGTTTTCTTCCTTTCTACCAATGCGATGGGAAGTAACGTAACTGCGGCTTGGAAGGCGCACAAGAAAGGTGCATACTTTGCGAACCCTTGCTATACACAAATTCATCCAACCTGTATTCCTGTAACCGGTGACTATCAATCGAAGCTGACTTTGATGAGCGAGTCGTTGCGTAATGATGGACGTGTATGGGTTCCTAAAACAAAAGAAGATGCGAAGGCAATTCGTGAGGGAAAGAAAACCGCTGTTGATATAAAAGAAGAAGACCGCGATTACTACTTAGAAAGAAAATATCCTTCGTTCGGAAATCTTTGTCCGCGCGATATTGCTTCGCGTGCAGCTAAAGAAGCATGCGATGACGGACGTGGAATTGTTCCATCAGGCTTAGGTGTATTCTTAGATTTTGCTGATGCAATTAAACGTTTGGGTGTTGAAGTTGTGAAAGCACGTTACGGGGAATTGTTCCCGATGTATCAGAACATAACGAACGAAGACCCATTGAAAACACCCATGAAAATTTACCCTGCTGTGCATTATGTAATGGGCGGCTTGTGGGTAGATTATGAATTGATGACCACCGTTACCGGCCTGTATTGTTTAGGCGAAGCCAACTTCAGCGACCACGGTGCTAACCGGTTAGGTGCTTCTGCTTTGATGCAAGGATTGGCTGACGGTTATTTCGTTATTCCTTATACCATCGGCAACTATCTTTCTTCTGAAATATTTACCAAAGCTATTCCGACTGACCATCCTGCATTTGCAGAAGCAGAGAAGGAGGCAAAAGAAAGAGCGGAGAAATTGATTGGCGTAAAAGGAAAGAAGACGGTTGATGATTTCCATAAGGAGCTTGGAAAGATTATGTGGGAATATTGCGGAATGGCGCGCACGGCTGAAGGCTTAACTAAAGCCCGCACGCTCATTCAGGATTTGCGCAAAGAGTTTTGGAGCAACGTAAATATTCCGGGTTCGTTAGATGAGTTTAACCCTGAGTTTGATAAGGCAGGACGTGTGGCAGACTTTATAGAGTTAGGTGAGTTGATGGTGATTGACGCACTAAACCGCAATGAAAGTTGTGGCGGACACTTCCGCTCAGAATATCAGGATGCCGGTGAAGCAAAGCGCGATGATGAAAAGTATGCTTATGTAGCTGCATGGGAACATAAAGCAGTTAATGCTGACCCGGTGTTGCATAAGGAAGAGTTGATTTATGAGAATATCAAATTGCAAGTAAGAAGTTATAAATAGAAAACATTAACCACCACTAAGGACATTAAGAGCATTAAGTAAAATGTAATTCGTATTTCTAAATGTTCTAAATGTCCTTGGTGGTAAAAAATCTTAGTTATGAAATTCAACTTAAAAGTATGGCGTCAAAAAAACGCTAAAGCACAAGGCAAATTAGTTGACTACACTATCGACAACATAAATGCCGATATGAGTTTTTTGGAAATGGTAGATGTGCTGAACGATAACCTCACGCGTAAGGGCGAAGACCCTATTGCGTTCGACCACGATTGCCGCGAAGGTATTTGCGGTATGTGCTCGATGTATATCAGCGGACGTGCACATGGGCCTCACCATGCGGCAACTACTTGTCAGCTTTACATGCGCTCGTTTAAAGATGGTGATACAATTTATGTGGAGCCTTTCAGAGCTGGTGCTTTTCCTATAGTAAAAGATTTGGTAACGGATAGAAGTGCGTTTGACAGAATCATTGCAAAAGGTGGTTTTGTATCCGTAAATACCGGACAAGCACAGGATGCCAATAACTTACCTGTTGACAAAGCGGATGCTGAGAAAGCAATGGATGCTGCGGCATGTATTGGTTGCGGTGCTTGTGTGGCGGCTTGCCCTAACAGTGCGGCTATGTTGTTTGTTTCGGCAAAAATTTCTCAACTCGCTTTATTACCACAAGGTGGACCCGAGCGTAACAACCGCGCTATAAACATGGTGAACCAAATGGATGAAGAAGGTTTTGGTAACTGCACCAACATTGGTGCGTGCGAAGCGGAATGCCCGAAAGAAATTAAGCTTACGAATATTGCGAGGATGAATAGAGAGTATTTGGTGGCGAGCTTAGTTAATGAGTAAACCCCTAAATCCCCTTCCCGTTAAGGCGGGATGAAATAAAAGGGGACTTGAATACAAATACAAACAGCCGAAGAAAAACTCTTCGGCTGTTTTGTTTTAAACTTCAAATTCGCGTTGCGTTTTATTTCTACTTTTGAAACGCTTCTGAAAACCGAATCTTGAAAACAATCAGCACTATCTTTAAACGATTTACTTCCTTATCGGGAACAGGCAGTTTGCAGTTGTTTCAATTGGTGCGCTATGTCACTATTATTTTCATTGGCATTGGCTTAGTAAAACTTGGTTTGCTGCAATCTGAAATCGGCAGTTTCGAAACTTTCCTGCTCATCAGCGGCATGTTCACTTTCTTTTGGGTCAGCGGTATTATCAATTCTATGCTGGCGGTTTATCCGAATAAAACCGAAGAGGAGCGCAGGAAACTTTTGTTCAACACCTTTTTATCGCTCGCAGGTTTTAGTGTGTTCTCTTCTCTCCTATTGGTTTTGCTTTCAGCGAACGTGCTTTCGTTTTTACACAAAACCGAAAGCGAGCAAACCATTCTGTTTGCAGCTGTTTATCTCTTGCTCAACAGTCCTTCGTTTTTGGTGGAATACATTTTGTTTCTGAATGAAAAGAAAAGAGCGATTGTCTATTATGCTGTTTTCATTTCTCTGCTAACGCTTTTGATTGTTCTTCTTCCTGCTGCACTTCATCTCGGTATAGAATATTCAGTAGCGGGGTTGTTGGTTATAGCTTTGCTCAAAATAATGGTGCTGTGTATTGTTCTCAAAAAATACAGCACCATTAATTTCAACCTCAGTTCTGTTTTAGAAAATCTTCGCTTGTCGCTTCCGTTAATGCTTTCTCTTTTTGTCAGCGGCTCATCGGAATATATTGATGGCATAATCGTGAAATCGAAATTCGATAATATGTTCTTTGCCATTTATCGCTATGGCGCAAAGGAACTTCCCGTGTTATTGATTGTAGCTAATACCTTCAGCACAGCAATGATTCCTGCTGTTTCAAAAAACTTAGAGGACGGTTTAGCTGAAATTAAAAAGCGCAGCACACAAATGATGCACTTGTTTTTTCCGTTGAGTTTAGCATTGATGATTTTTAGTCCTCTTATTTACCGTCTTGTTTTCAGCGATAGCTTTTCTTACAGTGCCATCATCTTCAACATCTATTTGCTCTTAATTATTCCACGTGTTTTGTTTCCGCAAACCATTCTTATGGGTATTCAGCAACCCAAATTCTTATTGGTTTCATCGGTGATGGAAATTACCATCAACGTTTCGGTTAGTATTTACCTCGCAAACAAAATCGGCTTGCCGGGTGTGGCTGCCGGAACTTTCATTGCCTATTGTTTCGACAAAATATTTTTGATTCTCGTCAACCGCTTTGTTTACAAAATTCATCTTTCTTCCTATGTGCGTGTGTTCCCTTTTGTTGGTTACAGCGTGCTCACGCTTCTAGTTTTCGGGTTTAGTTATGTGTTGATGATGAAAGGGGTTTGGGCAAATTAAAATTGCAAAGTGGCAGAAACAACAACCATCACGCTTCCCGAACCCGAATTATTTAGAGAACAAGCCATAGTTTGGGCAAATCAGTTTCGTGTGTTCTGTGTTTTAGATTCCAATAATTATCAGCACAAAAATTATTCAGGCAAAGAATGGATTCTTGCTGTTGATGCCATCGAGGAAATTTCGGAAAACAAAAATGCTTTTGATGCGCTTAAGAAATTCAGTAAAGACAAAAACGTTTTTGGTTTTCTTAGTTACGATTTAAAAAACGAAATAGAGAAACTCGAAAGCAATAAGGTAGATGGCTTAAAATTTCCGTTGCTCTATTTCTTCAAACCGCGCTATATTTTTGAAATAACCGGAAACAAACTAACCGTCAACCGAAACTATCCCGAAACATTTGAACTGTTTGAAGCTATCAGTAAACAAGCCATTCCACAAAGTGAAAGCAACACAAAACACAAGTTACAACCGCGCACATCAAAAGAGAAATATCTCAGCAATGTAAAACTGATACAGCAACAAATTGAAGAGGGAGATTTTTATGAATTGAATTATTGCAATGAATTCTATACAGAAAATGCAGCGCTGAATCTGGTAGAAACATTTCTGAAACTGAATAAGAAATCAAAAGCTCCATTTAGTTCGTTCTTTAAACTCAATGATAAGTACGTATGCTGCGCAAGCCCTGAACGCTTTTTAAAGAAAGAACGAACGAAACTCATTTCGCAACCTATTAAAGGCACAGCACGAAAGGGAAATACAGCAGAAGAAATTAGTTTGCTTCAGCAACAATTGGCAAATGATGAAAAAGAGAAAGCAGAGAATGTGATGATTGTTGATTTAGTGCGAAACGATTTAGCGCGTAGTTCAAAGGCAGGAACTGTGGTGGTAGAAGATCTTTGCAAAGTCTATGAATTTGAAACGGTGCATCAGATGATTTCAACTGTTGTTTCTGAAATTGATACCGAAGTGCACTTTGTCGATTGCATCAAAAACTGTTTCCCGATGGGAAGCATGACTGGTGCTCCCAAAATTGAAGTGCTAAAAAACATTGAACATTACGAAGATTTTAAACGTGGGCTTTATAGCGGCAGTATTGGCTATATAACTGCTGACGCGGACTTTGATTTTAACGTAGTGATAAGAAGTATTTTCTACAGTGCTGAGGAGAAATATCTTTCGGTGCGGGCGGGTGGTGCCATTACTTACGATTCATTAGCAGAAAAGGAATGGGAAGAAATTTTGTTGAAAATGAAAGGAATGTTGGAAGTTCTCAATGCAAAGATTGACGATTAGATATTTTGTAATCCTGAAGATGGGCTAAGCGAAACATATTTAATAGGATAAAAAAGTGCTAGGTTACTCATTTCGCAAAACCTTGCTCCTCACGATATAACAATCACCCGAAGCTTGTCCAATGGTTATAGAGCATGGTCAAACTTTTATTAACCGCGCTATGGTTTATGTTTGCGCCACTAAAAATAGATATGAAAAAAATAGTTTCAGTACTTAGCGTTTCATTTATTGTTCTTGTTGCTTTGGTGCAATTCTCCTCATGCGGTGGTGAAAAAAGCACCGCGCCTACTATAGCTTTTAGAACTGGCGATGCTTACGTTTATAAAGACACCGCTATTGTGCACGGCACTGTTTTTAATATAGGTATCAATGCATCTAAAACAGGAACCGAAGGAATACTGACCAATTGCACTATTGCCCGCAGTATTAATGGCGCGCCTGACAGCACGATTCAAAGTATTGATATTACCACGCAGTATTTTACGCAATACTATAGTTACATAACTGGCGACTCGGGCAATACCGAGAAATACACCTTTACCGTTACCAAAAACGATGGACTGCAAAACAGTGTGAGTGTGACGGTGACAGACAAGTAAGAGACGGATGTCGGATGTCCGAAGTCCGAAGTCCGAAGTAAATACAATACAAAAACAGCCAAAGATTTTCTTTGGCTGTTTTGTTTTAGAAGTTGTTGGTGACGTTCCGATGAAACATCAGGAACTAAGGCTTAATAGATAATCTATCGTTCTAATTTCAACTCTCTTGCTATTCAGTATTCGTATTAATTTGACTCTCTTGAGGATTACTCGGATTGTAACTGAGCTTTAAAGGCATACCACGATTATTGCGCAGTTTTTTAAAAAACATTAGATGTTGAGTACTATTGGGAATTCTGTCTTTAGAATAATAAGTAACTCCATTAACCACATAAGCATATTCGATTTCAATACCCGTAGCTCTTATATAATTTCCTCTTTTACCCATGCCTAACTGGGTGAGATTCTCAGACCTGATAAATGTTCCAGTAGTAGTCTCGGTTAATAGAATACTCTTAGAGTTACGTAACAAATCCGAAAATCGAAAGAAAAACATTAAACCAACACTGGCTGCAATTAGTAACACAGCTACATTTCTAATTGTTTTCCAGTCCCACAATTCCCAAGGTCGTACTTTATTCATTGCTTGGTAGGTAATATTAAGATTGCCTGGTTTGTATTACTTCGGTCTTCCGACTTCCATCTTCCCTGCCTACCTCAAATCCACTACCTTCACCCCGGGGAATTTCTTGGGCTCGAAAGTAAAGAGGTCATCGGTTAAAGAAGAGTCGGGCGTTTGCTTGGTGAGTTTATAAATGTAGCGCACGCCATTTTTTTCATACACCTTGGTTTCGGTAATGGTGCCCGTGGCATCGTCAATGCTAACATCAATTTTAAAGTAAGAAACCTTCTTGTTCACGGGGCTCATTTCCACCACGGTCACGGCTTTACCGTTCACGGTTTTCTTTTCTTTAATCTGATACGAGTAACCCGAGTTATACAGCGAGAATATTTTGGAAGGCGAAAAAATATCGTTGCTTTCTTCGTAGTAGTTCACCTGCACTTCGCGGTCGGCAGCGCTGTAAGTCCACATGTTTTTGCCATCGCAAATCACCTTCTGCCCTTTTACATCAATATTAAACTTAGCTCCCTGCAAATAAATTTTGCCTTTGATGGTGTCGGTATATTTCTTGTCGTCCTCTTCAGATTTCATCTTCGGCCGCTGAATCACAAGTTTAAATTCAGCAGCAATATTTTTGTAACTTTTATATTTTTCGCTGGTCTTTTTGAGCAGGTTCGATGCCTCGGCATCATTAGCAGTGTTTTCCTTTTGTGAAAAGGAGAACGTTGAACATGCAATTAGTATAGAAAGAAGGGTAATTCGCTTCAACATAGTTTTAGAAATTAAACAGACCTGAATTTAAACTTCCGACTTCGGACATCCGACATCGGACTCTTACTGCATCGGTTGCTCCTTCAGCTTTTGCAAGAACTGTTCCAATTCTGTTTCGCTCTTGAATTTAACATCGCGCGCCTTGGTGCCAAGGTTATCGCCCACAATGCCCGCTTCCTGCAATTGGTCCATTAAACGTCCTGCGCGGTTGTAACCAAGTTTCAATCTGCGTTGAATTAGCGAAGTAGAGCCCATTTGGTTCTGCACAATAATGCGCGCGGCATCGTCAAACAAATCATCGCGCTCGCCATCATTAAAAAAGTCCTCGCCCTCTTTTGCATTCAAGTCAACATATTCAGGCAATTCAAACGGATGCGCATAACCCTGTTGGTTCGCAATAAAGTCGCGCACCTGTTCCACTTCGGGTGTATCTACAAAACCGCACTGCAAACGAATCATATCGCTGCCGAGCGAAAGCAACATATCGCCTCTGCCTATCAACTGCTCGGCACCACCGGTATCGAGAATTGTTCTTGAATCAATTTTAGAAGTTGTTTTGAAAGCAATTCGCGCAGGGAAATTCGCCTTTATAGTTCCTGTAATAATATTTACCGAAGGGCGTTGCGTGGCAAGAATCAAGTGAATACCAATAGCGCGCGCCAACTGTGCGAGGCGGGCAATAGGCATTTCCACCTCTTTACCCGCAGTCATAATTAAATCGGCAAACTCATCTACCACTAAAACAATGTATGGCAAAAACTTGTGCCCGTTCTTCGGATTCAACTGACGGTTCAGGAACTTGTGGTTGTATTCTTTCAAGTTGCGGCAACTTGCTTTCTTGAGCAAATTGTAACGGTCATCCATTTCAAGGCAAAGTGCGTTCAATGTGGTCACCACCTTCTTCGTGTCGGTGATAATCGCATCTTCTTCGCCAGGAAGTTTTGCGAGAAAATGTTTCACCAACGTTTCATACAAACTCAACTCCACTTTCTTCGGGTCAACCAAAATAAATTTCAATTGCGAAGGATGTTTTTTGTAAAGTAACGAAACCAGAATCGAGTTAATACCGACAGATTTTCCCTGACCGGTAGCACCCGCCATCAGCAAGTGAGGCATCTTAGCTAAGTCTGCCACAAAAATTTCGTTGCTGATTGACTTACCCAAACAGATCGGAAGTTCAGCCGTTGAGTTTTGGAATTTCTCCGAAGCCAGAAGCGAACGCATAGAAACAATTTCTTTATGCGCGTTCGGCACTTCAATACCAATAGTTCCTTTGCCCGGTATTGGCGCTATGATACGGATGCCTAGAGCCGCTAAGCTCAACGCAATATCATCCTCGAGGTTTTTAATTTTAGAAATACGAACACCCGGTGCCGGAACAATTTCATACAGCGTAACGGTTGGTCCTATGGTTGCTTTGATTTTCGAAATCTCAATCTGATAATTATTGAGCGTAGAAATAATCTGCGTTTTGTTGCGTTCTAATTCTTCGGCATCAATCTTCACTTTATCGCTGCCGTGCTCTTCGAGCAATTCAAGCCCCGGATATTTATAGTTCGATAAATCCAATGTAGGGTCGAAGGTTGTTCCAATTGCTCCTGTGTTCGCTTCCACCACTGCTTCTTCTACTGTTTCACCTACTTCCAGTTCTAAATCTTGCTCGTTGTTATCGTCCAGATTTCTCAACTGCATTTGTTCTTCTTCAATCTTTTCTACTTCCAAATTCAACGGCTCGTTCATCACTTCGTTGCCCATTTCCATAATGTTGTCCTTACCAAAAATATTTTCACTCGGGTCTAAGAACACAGGAACAACCTTCGCAGCTTCCTTCGCAGCCGTTGCGGCAGCTAAAATTTCCTCTTCTGTTTTTTCTTTAGCAAACAGATTTAAAATGAAATCGAAATTGATATTGTAAACCACCACGGCAAAAGCAATAGCTGAAACTACGAGCACCGCTCCCACTCCTGTTGGCTTTAACAGACCCGTGAGGTAACCTGTTTCGCCTGTTAGATAATCGCCAAAGGCACCGCCCCAATTCAAAATACTGGTAGGATAAATCAAGTAGTTAGCAAAAGCCAAGGCAGAAGAAAACCAAACCACACCCACAAACGAATACAACGAAATGCGCAGCGCAGGAAAAACATTTTTGCGCACTAACCAATTAAAGCCAATTGCAAAAAACGTAACCACAAACAGATAAGAAGAAAGTCCAAATAAATTATTGATGAATAAATTCGCCAACCACGCACCTAATCTGCCCAAAGCATTCTTCACCTGCAGCGAATTATCAGTCAATGTAGAAACGCCACTGCCAATTACTTCGCTTTGGTCTTCGGCAAGGGTAAAGAAGTAAGAAGTAAACGCCACTGCCAATGCAAACGAAAAAAGAATAAACGACAAGCCGCCAATCTTTGCAACACGACCGTCATTCCACCATTTGGTTTCTGAAGCTGTTGATTCTTTTTCTTTCGCTTTTTTCACAGGCTTCTTTTCGCGCGGTTGCTTAGCTGCTTGCTTTTCGGCAACAACATTTTCAATTTCGAAAATAGGTTCCATATCTTTCTTCTTTTTGGGTGAGGCATTTATTTCTTCCATAGCTATTTTATCAGCAACTAAAATGAAAACTTGCCCACGCAAACTTCTATTCAATAACGCTTATTTATTCACAGCAGGTGTACGCATTGTATAAATTGTTTGAAATGTGTCATGTCAATTGCGTTTCCGTTCAATTCGCAAATGAAAGGGGAAATCCCCCCTACTCCTTCATCATCTTCTCTCCTGCTATGGTATTGCCGTTTCGTTTTAGGTAAACGAAGTAAGTGCCTGCGGCAAGAGTGGACACGTTTATGTTTTGAAAGCCGCTGTATTTGGGGAGAGGTTGTTCATATACTACTCTGCCCAACTCATAAAAAAGATTGCTTGAAATGTTTTTGCAAGAAGTTTAGATTTGACAAAGAAAATTTCAACCATATGATAAAGAAGCAACTTTTTATAGTCCTTAGTTTTATGATACTATCACTTAC
Organism: Bacteroidota bacterium; assembly: GCA_947479455.1. Lineage (GTDB taxonomy): Bacteria > Bacteroidota > Bacteroidia > Chitinophagales > LD1 > Bog-950. Next base: position 142,437 of record CANJZE010000006.1, on the reverse strand, counting down.
AGTATTTAGTCAAAAGACTATAGACCGTATAAAGCTGAATAGCGGCACTACCTATAAAGGTCGCTTAGTTAGTCAAGATTCAACACACATCAGATTCCGTACGGATGAAATTTCCGGTCTCCCTCAAACGTTTAAGATTCCAAAGTCTGACATTGCACAAATAATCATTGGTGAAAAGGATTGTAACGATACGATTAACCCAATAACTTCAATCAGTGGCTATCATGAAGAAGTGAAAAAAGACTTCCTAATAAAAGATACAGGTTTCCATTTACAAAGAGGAGGAAGATTTGGTATTGCTGGAGTTAGCTTTCTCATTGTTGGTTCTATTTTCGAAGCTGTTGGTATAGTAAAAGGAGTCCCTGCTTTGACCTATACTGGAGTTGGGATGTCTGGTCTTGGTGGTATTTTTCTAATAGTCCCTTTCGGTCAAATGATAAGAGCAGGGAATGCGTACCCTAAAAGGAGTAATTAGTTTCCCAATAACTTAAAGAATTCTGTGTTTCACATCTTAAATTTCAAACCTTCCTTTAAAAATTTTTTGAGCGGGTCCAAGCAGATAAATATTTTCAAAGCCGTTTTTAACTGGTGTAAACTTCACTTCTAATTTTCCGCCCTTGGTTTGCACTTTTATTTTTCTAAGTGTTGTGCTGTGCATAGCCGTAGCCAAACAAGCCGCCACTACCCCCGTGCCGCACGAGAGGGTTTCGTCCTCCACTCCTCTTTCGTAAGTGCGCACAAAAATTTCGGTGGCAGTTTTCAATTGAACAAAGTTTACGTTAATGCCTTCCTTAGTATAAGTTTTGGAGTAACGTATTTTGCGCGCTTCTTCTACAATATTCAGTTGCTGCACATCGTTTACAAACCCCACATAATGCGGTGAGCCCGTATTCATAACCGTTGCCAGCCCCGGTGTTTTAATTTGTTTCACGTCCTGCATCTTCAACGATACTATGCCGCCTTTTAAAATTTCGCCTTCGTGTTCGCCATCAATAGCCATGAACTTACATTGCTTCTTTATTAAACCAAGCTCGTGCGCAAACTGTATTAAACATCTGCCGCCATTGCCGCACATAGAGCTTTCGCGTCCATCGCTGTTGTAATACACCATTTTAAAATCGTAACCCTTGGTGGCTTCGAGCAAAATCAAACCATCGGCACCTATACCAAACCTGCGGTCGCAGAGTTGCTCAATAGCCGCGCGTTTCAGGCGCACGGTTTTATCGCGGTTATCAATCATGATAAAATCGTTTCCGGTGCCCTGATACTTATAGAATTTAACGGTCATTAAGTGTTGGTGTTAAAACGTTTTAATACAGGCAACATAAATCTTCAATTTGCATTTAAGATGAAATATCTTTGTGCCGCAGTCGTTTTTCTAAAACAAAAGTAAAAATCAAAAACTATGAGTATCAGAAAAATTGCATTCACCGCATTTATAGCATTCGTAAGTGCGTTTGCCGCAGTAGCTACATTCAACTACCTCGGCTGGAACAAACAACAGGTTTCAGTTATTGAAACCGGAAACACCCCGGCAAAATTTGCCGCCTTTAGCAAAAGCAACGAAGCGCAACCGATTGATTTGCGTTTTGCCGCGGCTGTATCTACACCAAGCGTGGTGCATATTAAATCTACCTTCAAAGCCGAGAAAACTGCTTTCCGCGGACAAGACCCGTTTCAGGATATGTTCGGCAACGATTTCTTTAAATATTTCCACGGACCAAATCCTTATCAGAACCAGCCGCAGGTGGCTACAGGCTCGGGCGTAATTGTTTCTAAAGATGGTTACATCGTTACCAATAATCACGTGGTAGAAAATGCCGATGAAGTGGAAGTAATGATGAACAACAACAAATCTTACAAAGCAAAAATTATTGGTCGCGATGCCGATACTGATTTAGCTCTTGTAAAGATTGAAGGCGAAAATCTTCCCTCTATCAACTTCGCCAATTCCGATTCGGTGTTGATTGGTGAATGGGTAATGGCGGTGGGCAATCCGTTCAATTTGGAGTCAACCGTTACTGCGGGTATTGTAAGTGCCAAGGGCAGAAACATAAACCTCATTGGCAACGAAGGCGCAAAGCCAAGCAACACCGCTATTGAATCGTTTATTCAAACCGATGCTGCGGTAAACCCCGGCAACAGCGGTGGCGCATTGGTTAATGTAAGTGGCGAACTCGTTGGAATCAACACTGCTATTGCATCGCCAACCGGTTCTTACGCGGGTTATTCGTTTGCTGTGCCAAGCAACATTGTGAAGAAAGTGATTTTCGATTTGCAGAAGTTTGGTATTACGCAGAGAGGTTTCCTCGGGGTAACCATCAGAACCATGGATGATAAAACCGCGAAGGATTTGGGCTTTGATAAACCATACGGTGTGTATGTAGATGGCGTAAATAAAAATTCAGCAGACGATGAAGCAGGTTTGAAAAACAAAGATGTGATTACAAAAATCGATGGCATCAGCGTAAACTCTTCGCCCGAGTTGCAGGAGCAGGTAGCTAAATACAGCCCCGGTGAAAAACTCGATGTGGAAGTAATTCGCGATGGCAAAACTACGAACATGAATGTGGTATTGAAAAACAAATACAATACCGTGGCGCAGCTCGACAACACCAAAGATATTCTGAATGTGCTGGGTCTCAAAGTAGAAAACCTGAGTGCGCAGGAATTGCGCAATCTTGGTTTGGAAGGTGGCGTAAAGGTTACTGAACTAAGCAACGGCAAACTGACTGAGTTCACCGACATTAAGAAAGGATTCATCATTACACAAGTAGATGATGTAACGGTAAGCAACGTTGATGATTTTGTAAACATGCTCAAGAGCAAAAACGGAAAAGTATTGGTAGAAGGAATTTATCCGAACAAGCCAATGAGTTATTTGTATGCGTTCAGGATGTAAATAGTTTTATCACCCCTCCTCTTCCGCTACACGGAAATAGGAGGGGGTAACTATAAACCTACCTGATGTGTTGGTAGGTTCTACACTACAAACCCCCAACTGAATCTTGAAATCATTCTTCCAAGTTTGACTCCGTTCAACTTTATTTGCGTGCATTCGTAAAACAATCAACTTTATTTAGCTGCGCGTATGTTTAAAATCAAAAAACAATTTTCTCTACTCCTCTTCTTCCTATTCGTAAACTTTTGTGGTATTGCAGGCGACCTTGATAAAGCATTCAAGTACCTCAACACAGGTGATTATCCTAATGCCAATAAATACCTTCGCGAAGCCTTAGCTGACGAAGCCGATAACCCTGCGGCTAATTATGGATTGGCTAAATATTTTTCATCGAAAGATAATTCCGCTTATCATCTCGATTCAGCCATTCAGTACATCAACCAGGCGGCAAAAAAAATACCGCTTAACCCGGATGATAAGCAAACAAAAAAACTTCTCGCGCTTGGTGTGCGCGAATACACCATTACTACCTTGCAAAAAAGCATCAACTTCGAAGCGTATCAAGCGGCAGAACAAACGAACTCGCTTGAATCGTATCAACATTTCATTGATAATTTCAACGATCAACCGCTTTTAGAACAAGCCATTAATTTCAGAAATCAGAAAGCCTACATGCGGGCTATGAGTTTAAAAACGCCTGCTGCAATTGATGAGTTCATTAAAAAATATCCGCAAGCTGCCGAAGTAAAAGAAGCGAAAGAGCGTTATGAAAAAATGCTCTATGAACAAACTACGGTAGACCAAAAATTTGAGAGCTTCAAAAAATATTTAGATGATTATCCGAATGGTGCTTATGTAAAAGAGGCAACAAAAATTTATACTGAAAAGGTTATTGATTACTACAACACCAAACACGATTTAGCAACATACATTGAGTTTGAAAGAAATTATAAAACGCATCCTGCGTTTAAATCGGTGCAGGACAGCATTTATGTTCTCGCTACAAAAGAAGGAAGCATAGCAGCTTTCAAAAATTTTGTAGCGAACTATCAGCAAAACACGCATTACAAAGAAGCATGGGAACAACTCTACCTACTTTACACAGCCGATGGAACACAAAACAGCTATCTGCAATTCATTCAAAATTTTCCATCGTGCCCTAATAAAGACCGCGCTTACAAAGACATTGAACTGGCAGCAAAAGATTTGAAACCTTTTCAACGGGGCGAAAAATGGGGTTATGCTTACACTCCTACTCTCGATTCGTTAGTACTACTTATTGACTTCGAATACGATGAGGCCTTTCCGTTTAAAGGCGGTTTAGCTTCGGTGCGAAATAAACCTTGCGGTACTGTATGCACTTACTTTTATATAGATAAAAACAATCAGCGTGCATTCGCAGGTGATTTTAATTATGCCGGTGATTTCGAAAACGGTTTAGCCGTAGTAGGTATCGGTAATTGCGAAACTTCGGAATGCAAATACGGTATGATTAACAAACTTGGCAAGTTTGTTCTACCTGCAGAATACGATGAAATCAACGACCTACAGGAAGGTTTGTATCTCGCTTCAAGAGATGGCAAGTATGGTTTCATTGACCAAAACAGCCAAACAGTTATCTCGCATAAATACACCGATGCACTTCCATTTAGTATGGGTGTAGCAGCCGTTGCTATTGATGGCAATTGGTTTTTCATTGATAAAACAGGTGCACAAAAATTCATCAATCGTTTTCTCGACATCTCGAGTTTCAACGATAGCGTATGCGCAGTTACGCAGGATAAAGAAACTTGGGGTTATATTGACATGACCGGTAATTATGTAATTCAACCGCTTTTCGAAACTGCCGAAGATTTTCAAAACGGCTTTGCTATAGTTTCTAAAAAAGAAAAAGACCCCAAGAACAAATCGCTTTTTATCAGTCAACGTTACCGCATTGACAAAACCGGAAAAGTTATAGAGAAATTAACTGCACCTAAAGAGCCGGGTAAGAAGTCTACGAAGAAGAAAGGAAGAAGATAAAGGCATTCGTCATTTCGAAGGTCCCGAAACTAAAGGGATAGCTTAAAAGAAAACTAAAATTTAAAAAAAAGGTCCCTTTGCCAATGACAAAGAGACCTTTTTTTATTTAAAGCTATTTCAAATACTTAATGGGTCACACTTATTTTTGCCGCTGCTACTTGCTTTTTAGATGCGTTATACAAACGAATGCTATACAAACCCGATGCAAAATTAGCAACACTTAAATTCGATTTTTGGTTGGTGATAGTTTCTTTTGCTACAACGTTTCCAAGAACATCGAATACCTCCACACTTCCGCCAATTAATTTTGAATCGACTTCAATAATCATAAAGGTGGAAGCTGGGTTTGGATAAATATTTACTTGTAAACCTTCATCTGTTATAGCAATGCCAGTGCAGAGTTTTGCAAAAATAATTTGTGTAACGTTAGCAGTACAACCATAAACATTAGTTACAGAATAAGTAACATCGTTTGGTCCAGAAACGGCTGCTGAAGGATTAAAGTTTCCTGCGCTATCTACTGCATCACCCGAAAAAATTCCTGTAGGTGGTGTTGCACCTGTTAAAGTTATTATAGCCGAATTAAGACAAACCGTATCTTGCGAAGCATCTACAGTATAACTTACGGCAGGTAATGGATTTACAACCACGGTTACAGAATCAGAATTATAAAGTGTTCCGCCATTATCTACCTGAACTAAATAGTTCCCATCAATGACGGCATCAAACCCAGGTTGTGTAGCACCATTAATAGGTTGTCCGTTTCTATACCATTGATAAGTATTTGGAGGCATGTTGTCTGTTCTAAAACGAATGGTATCACCATCACAAATTTCGAGATTAGCACCTGGATTGATATATGCCTTAAACGCTGTGTCAAGCCCGCTAAAGCTAACATCATCTAACCAAAGTTGAGATTCTAAAACGCTTGTTTGTGAAGAAGTAGCAATGCCTTGAACCAATAAAGTATCGGGTGCAAGAACAGAATGGTAAGTTATTTTTTGTGTGAACACCAAGAACGATGAATTGTCTGGAATTTGAACGCGAGTATTACCTACTACAAGTCGCCCACTGGGAGTCCAACGTGTTAAAGTAACCGCCACATTACCGGTATCTGTACCTCCAGGTCCACTCGTATATTTTGCCGCAAAACGAACAGAATCCGGACGATCGGTATAAGCATATCCTGTTATGCTAGGTGAAAAAGTGGCTAAATCAAAACCTAATGTTCCAAGGCTTACAACACCTGGAATATCCTGCGCGCCAAATGGAGTTACTACATGTTTATTAGTTAAACGAACAGAGCTAGTACCTGCATAAACGTTGGCTGCCGTAGTATCCTGCTCCACTGTCATCGGATCCGGTTGTCCAAAGTTTACTAAAATTCCATCGGAGGTTCCCCAACTGGTTGGCTCGCCACTACCCCAAGTTTCAAAACTTGCATTTGGAATAGGTGCCTGAGCAAAAATCAAATTGCTGAACATTACTGCTGCAATTGTAAGTGTGTATAAATTTTTCATGTTTTAAATTTTTGCGAATGTAAAAATGTTTGATAAAGTGCGGCAATCCTGTTTAAGAGCCTATAACCGTAAACCTTTCGTTCACAAAATATTTGCGCTACCCCATAGCTAATTATTTTTTTCCTTCACCTTCGGTAAACATTAAAATGAAAAATTACATCAAAGGTCGAGGATCGCAATTGAATCCTGCAAACCGGTTCGAAAAAAACACCTGCGAAGTGTATGTGGAAGATCTTGCCACACAGGAAGAGCGTGAAAATTTATTGCTCGAGAATCCGGCTACTAGATACATTGAAGTATTTCCGAAAACCATTTTGAATAAAGTGGATAGTCCTGATATTGGTTTATCGTATAGCCTGAATCCATATCAAGGTTGCGAACATGGTTGTATTTATTGTTACGCACGCAACTCGCACGAATACTGGGGTTTCAGTACGGGAATGGAGTTTGAACAAAACATCATGTTTAAAAAATCGGCTCCACTCCTGCTTCGTAAAGCACTTGAAAAAAAAAGTTGGGAGGCTTCGTCAATAATGCTTGCTGGCAATACAGATATTTATCAGCCTGCGGAACGAAAGTTTGCAATAACAAGAGAGTTGTTGAAAGTATTTCTCGATTTTAAACATCCTGTCTCCATGATTACCAAAAACAGTTTGATTGAGCGCGACCTCGATGTATTGAAAGAACTGGCCAAAGAAAACCTGGTGTATGTGACTATGAGTTTAACTACACTCAAGGAGAAACTAAAACGCGTTATGGAGCCGCGTACATCAACTGCAAGGAATGTTTTAAAAACTATTGAACGCCTAACTACTGAAGGAATACCGGTGAGTGTGAACATGGCGCCTATTATACCCGGAATGAACGATGAAGAAATTTTTGACGTGTTACGTGCTGTTGCTGATGCAGGAGCATTGAACGCAGGTTTCATTGTGGTGCGTTTAAACGGGCATAACGCGGTTCTTTTTGAAGACTGGATGAATAAGAACTTTCCCGAACGCGCAAACAAAGTGTTGAACCAAATCAAAAGTATGCATGGTGGCAATTTGAGCGATTCGAATTATGGAAGAAGAATGAAAGGCGAAGGCAAGTTTGCCGAGCTAATCAAAAGCCAGTTTGCTTTGGCAAAAAGAAAATATCTAAGCGGCAGATTAATGCCGGCTCTTAATTATTCGCTTTACGAAACCAGGCGAAATGAAATTCTTCAATTGCAGGAGCCGCAATTGAAATTGTTCTGAAGAATAACTTGATACACAACGCAAACAATTAGTGGCTTGTTTACAACAAGCCCTTACTTTTTTATTAATACCTGAAACCTTTAAAACACATCATCGTATAGAATGGGTAATTACTCTAAAATCAACGATTATGAAAACTCCTTCTACATTCAACAAACTTACAGCAGTAGCATTTGGTTTAATGCTTTTTGCATCATGCAGCAAAACAGAAGATGCAGGTCTATCTAATATAACATCGGAAAGAAAAGATAACGCACAAGCGCTCACCATGAACGAAATGGTTATTTCTTCTGACCTGATTTTGCAGGATCGAGTGAATGGTGTAGACTACATCATTTCAAACAACGTACAGGTTAATGCTAACCTCACTATACAACCGGGTGTAACTATACAATTTGCTGATGGTGCAGGATTGCAAGTGAACGAAGAAGGTTCTCTTACAGCGGTAGGTGCAAACGGAAACATCATTTATTTTACTTCAAAATCTGGCAAGCGTTCTACATGGAAAGGAATAACTGTATTGAGCAATGGAGGAAAGAATATGCTATCCTATTGTAAGATAGAGCATGGTGGTGGAACTAATTCTTTCGGCAGTGCGAACGTAATTGTAGGTTCAGGAACAAACGCTGGTGCTATTGAAATAACCAATTCAGAAATTACAGCAAGCGGGTCAAACGGAATTCTTGTTTCAGAAGGTTCAAAACTGGTTGGCTTTGTAGGAAACAATATTCATACTAATTCTGAATTTCCAGTTAGCATGCATATTACCGATGCAATGAGTATGGATAACGCAAATCAATATAGCAAAAACGGAAAAGAATTTGTTCAGTTAACAGGCAATGCTTCTTCAGTAATTACGAAAGACATAATGCTTGTAAAAACGCTTGAACCATTCTTAATAAGCGGTAAAATCGTTGCAGGAAACAAATTTTGTATAGCAGCGGGAAGCCGAGTATCGATGGATTACGCTGCAGAAGTAGTGATTGATGGGGTGGCTGGTAATGGTTCTTTCTGCGCAGTGGGAACTTCTGCTCAACCAATTTTTATCTCCTCTATATTTAACGGAACCGGAATTTGGAACACGATTCGTTTTCGTTCTTCTAATTCAAGCAACAACAAAATTGAATATTGCACCATCAGCGGTGGCGGTTCTAACCAAGGAAACAATGACGGAATGGTAAGTGTAGTAAATGACAATGGTGGTTCAACCAATATTGTAGTTCGCAACAGCAATATAATTAACAGCGCTGGCACCGGCATTTTTATTCAAAACACTAACTCAGCTTACAACAATGATATTATTTCAGCTAACACTTTTTCGAATAACGTAAAAGGTAACGTTCACTTCGAATAAACAAGAGTTTACCTCAATCAAAAATGGCTCCGCTATGCGGGGCTTTTTTTATGTGCATGAATCAAGGTTTCTGAAAATCGCTATTATTAATCTCGATAATTCTTAAATCATATTTCAATGAAATACTTCAAAGACAAAACCAATCGCCTCTACATTATTATGAGTGCGTTCTTTATCGCCAATGCCATGGTGGCGGAGTTTATGGGTGTAAAAATATTTTCGCTCGATGAAACGCTTGGCATCAGCAAACCTGTTTTTGATTTATTCGGTTTTCATTTCGATGGCATCAGTCAAACTTGTGGTGTGCTGCTTTGGCCATTTGTTTTTGTAATGACCGATATTATCAATGAGTATTTTGGAGTGAAAGGTGTGCGTTTCATTTCGTGGATTGCGGCCATTATGATTGCATACGCTTATGTCATGTTGTTTGGTGCTATGCAAACTTCTCCTGCGGGTTGGTGGTTAAATAGTTCAAATTACGGAACTGAACTTGATTTCAACAAAGCATATCTCGCAGTGTTCGGACAAGGAACAAATATCATTGTTGGTTCACTCATCGCATTTATGGTGGGGCAGTTTATTGATGTCTATATTTTTCATTGGATAAAAACACATACCGGTGAAAAATGGATGTGGTTGCGGAGCACAGGCTCTACCTTAGTATCGCAACTGGTAGATAGTTTTATCGTTTTGTTTGTCGCGTTCTATCTTTTAAAACAAGGTAAGCAGGGACAGTGGACTCTCAACATGGTTTTTGCCGTTGGCTTTGTCAATTACGTTTACAAATGTTTAGCAGCGATATTGCTTACCCCTGTTATTTATTTCGTTCATAAAATTATTGAGAACTACCTCGGACATGAACTGGCAAACTCGTTAAGAAAACAGGCCATCACAGAAACAAATTAGCAGAGGCAGAGGCAGTATCTAGTAGTTGATAGCCAAGTTCTATCAGCCTACTTCAATACTAAAAGCAGCATGGAATGTTTCGCCTTCTTCCAATGCAGTAACTCTTTCTTTGGCAGAGAACTCAACTTCTTCTCCCGCTGTATCCGCACAACCAAGCCAGGGCTCAATACAAAGATATGGCGCATTTACTTTTGCCCATAAACCGAGATAACTAAAATCGGAAAAGTGAACGGATAAATAGTGTCCATGGTTGGCACTTCGTACCGTAACAGAACGCGAGCGTAGGTCTTTGAAAATTACAGCATCGTCACTAAACATATCCTTCTCTAATTGAAAGCAATTCGAGTTATCGAGCATCAATGTTTTTCGTCCGTCAAAAAAACCATCTCCGTTAATGTGAGCCCTTTCACAGTCTTCGGTATTTTCAAACTCCACGTAATAATCTTCATAATCTTCTTCAGCTAAAAACGGAACAGCAAAAGCAGGGTGACCGCCTAACTGAAAGAACATAGGTTTTGTATCGGTGTTTATCACTTCGTAAAAACACTCAAGTTGATTTCCCTTCAAATGATAACCAATCAAAAATTCAAACTGAAAAGGAAAATATTTCAACGTAGTATCATCACTCTTCAACACAAACACCGCTTTTGATTCACTTAACTCCAACAGTTTAAAATTTGATTTACGCGCAAATCCGTGTTTCTCCATTTCATATTCAGCCCCATCAACCAAAATAGTATCGTTCAAACATCTTCCCACCACCGGAAACAAAACAGGTGCATGCCATCCCCAATATTTTTCATCGGCACTCCACAAGTGTTCAATGTTGTTTTTCTTATCAAATACGGAAATCAGTTCAGCTCCGTATTCGCGCATTTTTACACGTAGAAATTCGTTTTCAATTTGATGCATACTGTTTTTTTGTTGCGGAAAAGTAAGCAACTATATCTAAAATGCTTTAGCCATATTTCATTTTTTGAATCAGAACATTACATTTGCTGATACACACTAACGTAAATACGAAATGAGAAAAATTTTCCCCGTGCTGGTTTGCACTATTTTCATGCTGCAAACATCATTTGCACAAGGACTTTCTAAGGAAGAAAAAAAACGCTTGAAAGATGAGTTAAAAGGCTATGAGAAAGATTTGGAAGGATATAAAGCCAAAATGCAGGACATTCGCACTACGCTCGATAGCAACGATGCCGAAATAAAAAGATTGAAGGATGATTTTGCATATTCTTCTACCAAACAAGCTGAACTTGAAAATAAAGTGGCTGACTATGATCATGAAGTGAGCCGCTTGCAAACCGAGAACAATGTGCTGAAAGGATATGCTCCGGATGGCAACGACTCGACACTGGTAAACAAACAAACCGGTGGCGTGAGTACAGCCATAATTACCAATGCTGCTCAAAAAGGAACTGTTTATAAAGTGCAAATTGGTCTTTACAAAGAGTTCAACATCAATAAATATTTTGAAGCACCGCGTTTTATTGGCTACGAAGATGTAGATGGTTTGAACCGTTACATCATCAGCTATTTTCCGGATGAAGAAATTGCCAAGGACTTTGTAAAGGATGTTCGCAAAATGGGAATTAAAGATGCTTTTGTTTCAAAATACATAGACGGACAGCGTGTTTACGAATGGAGTAAAAATCCTAAGTATGCCGGCAAGAAAGAACCTGCCAGTTTACAAGAAGCCTTAGAAGCTGATAAAGCAAAAGGCAAAAAGAAAGAATAATCAGTTACAAATTTTTCAAAAACAAAAAACCCTTTTATGAAATTGAAATTAATCACACTTTTAGTAGCAATGTATGTCTGTTTTATGGCTGATGCACAACTCACCATTAACGGCATTACACTACCTGCAACAATTAAGCAAGGTACCACCGATTTAGTTTTGAACGGTGGAGGTATTCGTAAAAAATTATTCTTTAAGCTTTATACAGGTGGTTTGTATTTATCGGCAAAAAATAAAAACGGAGCCGATATAGTAAGTGCCGATAAGCCAACCTCATTTCGCTTGACGATTACCTCAGGTGTAATTAACAGCGGCAATCTAAGCGAAGCTGTAGAAGAAGGTTTTACAAAATCTATGAAAGGAAATACCGCACCACTTCAGGAAAAAATCAATGTGTTGGTTTCAACTTTTAAAAGCGAAGAGATTAAGGAAGGCGATATGTTCGAACTTTCATACGTACCGGGCGAAGGCGTAAAAGCGTACAAGAACGGTAAGTTGAAAAATACTATTCAAGGTCTTGATTTCAAGAAAGCATTATTCGGTATTTGGTTGGGTGAAGACCCGGTTGACGCTGATTTGAAAACAGCTTTGTTAGGCAGTTAAATTATTTGTGACAACTCTTTTAAAAAACCCTTCTTCGGAAGGGTTTTTGTTTTGCAGTATTACAAATTCACTTAGGTTTGAAATTCTAAATGTTCCAGTCGCTTTCACAAATTACGCGTTACAAAAACTGGTGGAAATACACCGCAGCTCCTTTATTGGGTGTAGCATATTTCATGTTGTTTATTCTTGGTTTTTATGCGCACGATTCGTTGCGCATTGTGGTGCGCTTATTTTTAAGCATTACGGGTTTTGCCTCGCTGGGTTATTTTTTAAACGATTGGGCCGATATAGAAACCGATAGAAAAGCAAGCAAGCAAAACATAGTTGCTCTCCTTCATCCTTTCAAAAAATTTCTAGTTGTTGCGCTCTTCACCATCCTATCTCTCGCTCCCTGGGTTTTCTTTCAGCATTATATCTATTCGCTTTCGCTTATTGCGGCAGAGTTGATTTTGTTCATCACATACTCCTTCTCTCCTTTTCGGTTAAAAACGAAACCGCTCATGGCTCCCATTGCCGATGCGCTTTACTCACACGTAATTCCCGCAGGCTTGTTTGCAGGAATTCTTTTTCTCATCAATGGACGAAATGTTGATTTAGTTTTTATTTCGCTGCTAGTTATCTGGAAAATTTGCAGCGGCATTCGTTACTATCTCAATCATATTGCACTTGACCGCGAGAATGATTTACTGTCGATTCATACAACGCTGGCAACTGAACGAGGAAATAATTTTGTCTATCGTCTTGCATCAAAGTATTTACTACCTGTTGAATTCTCCGCTTTGCTTTTGCTTCTGCTTTATGCAGGTGCAAATTTTCATTCGTATGCCTTTCTGTTCATGCCTCTTGCCCTATTTGTTTTCTTTCTTGAACCCATACTCACTGCAACGTTTCGTTTTACCTACAACTTTAAACGCATTTCGTTAGACGATTTTTATCAGCAGGTTTTTCCGTTGCTCAGCATTATTATGCTATGCCTGGCTGACAGAACGTATGTGCTGCTTTTGTTTGCCCACCTGTTTTTGTTTCATCGTTTGCTCGAACGAACATGGGAGTTTTCAAAGTTCACTTGTTATTGGCTGAGCAAATTTGCCTCTCTTTTTTTTCATGTCTTAATTTTCAAACCGGCTTCTCTCCTGCTCAACTTTTCTATTTACTTTTTCCGCAAAATTGTTTTGCGTTACAATGAAGCACAAGCGCGTGGTAAAGATTACGAGCGACATATTAACTATGAAAAATCTGTAGCTGCACTAAAACAGAAAAGTGATACAGGAAGAATTGCTGTAGTTAATATTCACGAGCGCAAATACACTGAAACCTTCATTTACAAAATGCTCGGGCAATTGCCTTTTGAAGCACATTATTTATATGGAGGAGAGTTGCCTAAATATTTTGATGGTGGTGAACCTTTGCTTAGTAATGATGAACGCATTTTAAACTGGGTGAACTTTCTTGAAACGGTTTTGAAGAAACCGAAAAACTTCTTTCTGAAGAAGGCAATTGTTCGCTACCTTATTAAAAACAAAATTGAATTGATTCTTGCTGAGTATGGACCTGTAGGTGTGCAGCTAATGGAAATTGCAAAAGATACAGGAATTCCATTAGTGGTTAATTTCCACGGCTACGATGTGTATCATCAAAAAATTAAAAACGAATTCAAGGAATCATATAAAAGTCTTTTCAAAAACGCGGCTGCGCTAATTGCTGTTTCAAGACAGATGAAAGATGAATTGATTTCGATGGGAGCCGATGAATACAAAATTATTTATCAACCCGCATTCGTTGATCTTGAATTGTTTCAATACTGCGATGTAAGTAAAAACGCTCCTGTGTTTTTAAGCGTAGGAAGGTTTTCAGAAACCAAGAGTCCCCATCTCACCATTCTTGCTTTTACAAAAGTATTACAGACAATTCCGGATGCCAAATTGATAATGATAGGCAAAGATGGTGGTGGTGAATTGTTCGAAGCTTGTAAAATTCTTGTGCGCTCGCTTCAGCTTGAAAACAACGTAGAATTCAAAGAAATTCTTTCACCAGAAGAAGTATATGTAGAAATGAAGAAGGCAAAGGTCTTTGTTCAACACTCGGTTACCACGCCAGTTAATAAAGATAAAGAAGGAACACCAATTGCTGTGCTCGAAGCCATGGCAGCAGGCTTGCCCGTTGTTTCCACACGCCATGGAGGGATTAAAGAAGTAATAACAGAAAACGAAACGGGGTTCTTAGTTGATGAATATGATGTGGATGGAATGGCGAACGCGATGTTGCGTTTAGTTGCTGATAGCAATCTTGTTTTTGAAACCGGTAAGCGAGCAAGCGTAAGCATTCATTCGAATCCGCTATTCAAAAACTATACAGAGAACTTAGCTGCTCTGTTGAAACAGCATTTTGTTCGGAAGTAGTGCTTCTATTTTCTTCCAATTCAGAAGCGTTAAATTCAATACCAACAATTCAGTTGAAGTAATTCCCATTACAAAGTAGTTGGCAGCACAAAAAACAATTGCCAATACAAAAAGAAGGGAATCAAACTTCTTTGTAAAAAAGCCAAGGATAAAAAACAACTGCACAACAACGTTCATTATCAGCATCACATGCGAAGTTTCGGGATGCGCAATTAAGTATTGCACGCAACTCGCTTGATAACTCATTGGTTGTTGCAAAAACATATCGAGCTGCTGATGCTTTAGAATATTGGAAAGTTGTTCTGTATAGAAAACTGAACCGCGGAATATTTTCCATAAAGCTGCCGATGCAAAAACATAAAGCAGATAGTAACGTGCGCCTTCCCATAAAAGATTAAAACGCGTTTCGTTTTTACACCAAAAAGGAATGGAGATAATAATAACCGTAAAGAAACCGTGATAGAAATGTGCGGTTACCATATTGAACAATAGAAAATAAATTACTGCTACAGCAGTAAACAGAATCGCAAACATTCTCTTCCGCGTTAGTAAAAAAAAAACAGGCAACACGAACAAACACAAATCGAAAGAGAGAGACAAAGAATGAGAGGAAAGTATAAATGCAGGTATTCCGGTTTTAATAAACAGGTGATAGAAAACATTGCCGTATTCTAAACCGCAACAGAAACCATAAAGACCTGTAAAGAGCGTACCGCTGATGAAACGATAGAGCAACACCAACAAAACACAGACAAAGACTGCGATTGCTTTTGCACGAAAACTCTTTTCAAAATTTTCAACGGCACTCATACATCAATTGTTTTTGGAGAACATGAGACGAGCCATCGGCCGAATAATTACAGGTAAGTTTATAAATCTGAATTTGCTTTGCAGTAGAAGAAATTTTGTTGCAGAGCCAATCTTCTTTCACTTCAGTTGCAGGAGAATCCAATTCACGAATCAGGGAAGAAATCAATTCTTCGCGCGTATCGCGCATATCGGCATATTTCAACTCTTTGCCATCAACCAGAATGGAATAGGCAGTATAAGTTTCGTTGGCACCTTCCTGTAGTGAATACATTCCATAAAGCAGAAACGGAAATTCCTCATGGTTGTGTAAAGCAAACCAAGTAGTAGCTAAAACAAAAATACACACTACCACCAAGAGAAGTTTAAACTCCGCATACAACCGAAACAAATACGTATGCTGAATGAATTTCATTTTCGCTTTTGAAAACTATACTACCATCAAATTACATCCGCGCACTTCGGCATCTGCCATTCTACCCAACACTTCAAAGGTTCCGTTGAAGTTTACTTTTCCTAAATCTCCAGTGGCAATAAATGAACATGAATACAAATTAGCCAGGTCAATCACATTGATTACTCCCGTTTTATTTTCTTCCTGCAACCGCAATGGGTCATACATATCACGGGTAAAAATTTTAAGCCAAGGTGGAGATTGAAAAATTCCATCCCCTTTAGAATAGGCTTGCGACAGGAGTTCTGTCATTCCGTATTCACTGTGAATGTTCTTTACACCAAATGAATTTTTCAATTGCAGATGAACTGCCTGTCGGGTAAGTTCCTCTCTTCTTCCCTTCATACCACCTGTTTCCATTACAATTAAATCAGGAAAATCAATTTTATACTGTGCGGCAAAATCAAGTAAAGCAAAAGTTACTCCGAGCAATATCACTTTTCGTTTACTGGTTTTGAGCACATCCAGCCAGTCGTAAAGTTTATCGAAATCATTGAGAAAAAACCCGCTGGCGTTTTGTCTGCTTCTTTCCATCAAGTCTTTCGCCATGTAAACAAGCGAAGAATTATTTCGCTCCAGATAAGAAGGAAGCAGTGCTATAATCACATACTGATTTACATCTCCATAAAATTGCTCAAAACATTTCAAAAAACTTTCTTCAAACACATTCAAATCAACAACATGATGCTTAGAAGTAATTTGCCCTGTTGTTCCACTGCTTTCAAAAGTCTTTGACGCAGTTTCACCTTCAGCAATTACAGCATGTGTTTTAAAAAACTCAATAGGCAAAAAAGGAATTTGCGAAATGCTTTTGACATTTGCGGGATTCTGTTTCAGTGAATCGCAAAACTGTCGGTAGACTTTCACGTGTTCATATTGAAAAGCAAAAACCTCGAGAGTTGTTTCTTCAAAATTTAAATCTGTAACCGTAAAAATTTTTGAGTAAAGTGAATTCACTAGAATTATTTTGTACGGCTAAAAATGCAATAAACAGTTCAATTTTAAGTTTATTTGACGCAATGAAAATGCATTTCATTTTTCTCATCCTACTCATCTCCTCCCTATCTGCTTGTGTAAAGGCACCCAGTTATCCTATTGAGCCGCATATTGAGTTTAAATCTGTTTCTTCTTCGTATGTATATAGCGGCAAGGTAGATACTATTTCATTTTCATTTACCGATGGGGATGGTGATATTGGCGTGATACGCAGAGATGGTGACAGTTGTGACCAGTGCTCGTTGCAACATGGCGACTCAGCGTGCTTGCGTATGCAATCATTCAATGTTTTTTTGATTGACAGTCGCGATGATTGTGTTACTTATTTTGCTTCGCCTTATGTGGTTAACACCAGCAAGTTTCCCGGTATCTCAGGTTATTTTGAAGTAATTCGTGGAATAGATTCTAAAAAGTGTTTGAATATACCTGACCCCACTTGTCCGCTTGATACCGTTTCTTACACCATTGTTCTTCGTGATATGGCAGGTCATTTTAGCAATTTAACTACAACAACACCAATTGTTGTTGACCCGCGCTAAATTTTTACTCTACCTCTTTTAATTTTCTTCTGTAATCGTTAGCTACATCTGTTTTGCCGATGTGGTCATACATTACCACCAAATTTTGGAGGGCAGTTTTGTTTGCCGAATTAATCAACAAAACACGTTGAAGTGTTTCAATAGCCTTTTCATTTTGCTTAGTCATGCCGTAACAAACTGCAAGATTGATTAGCACCTCTTCTGAACTTCTATTCATGTCTGCCGCTTTGTTCAAACAACGCAAAGCATTTTCATAATCACCCTGCTGACCGTATTGCATGCCTAGTTGATTATAATAATTGAAATCGTGTTGGGTTTCAGATGAATCATCAATAGCAATATTCTCCTTAGGAAATTCTTTTACATCTAAACCCGTGCGCGCTTTATAAGCATCGCTCAGTGCAGTTACTTCAGATATGAATGGATTTGCTTCCACTGCTTTGTTATAGTAGTAAGAAGCAAATTCCTTTTTGCCGCGCTGTTCGTAAATTTCCCCCAGACCGATATAACTAAAAGGGTCGTTTGAGCCATCCATAATAGCGCGGTTGTAATAATAAACAGCTGAATCAAAATTTTGTGTAAGCCGTTCGTGTGCAAGACCTAATTCATTGTAAGTTGCAGCATAATGCGGGTGAATAGAAACTGCGGTATACAGTTCAGCTAATCCTGAATGGAGATAACCGTTTTTTATTTCTGAGCTTCGCTCAGTCATGGCTTTGTTGATTAAGATAGCACCGTAATGAAAATGTGTTTGACTGCTATTTACAGAAACATTTACATCGTGCGTAAAAAGCGTTTCATCATTTTTCCAATCGGTATTTCTTGATATAGTCTGTGCTGAATACAAAACGAGCAGCAACAAAAACGGGGTTGAAAATTTATTTTGCTTCAACAGCGAGGTAATACCATCCTCTTTCTTTTCGAAAGAAATTTTCGAAAACGAAAACAGAAGACTTGTAACTGCAACACTGAAACCGAGAACGGTTGCATACAGAAAACGTTCTGCAAAAATTCCTCCCTTGAGATAAATGAATGCAAGCAACGGCAACAAAGTGATGATGAAAAAAATGCCTCCAAAACCTAAAGATGTTTTTTTACGAAACTCATTAACTGAGAAATAAAGAATTGCAACTAAAAGAGCAACACCAACAATAGCATTGAGCGATGCCCATGAAACAGCGGGCAATTGATTGTAGGCATAGCTGTAGGAAAGCGGATACGGAACAAGAATCAGTTTCACGCACCACGCAAAAATCATTAGCATAGAAGGCAGCTTCAATTCAGAATCGGTGTAAGGATAGTTCAGCAGGTCTTTTAATACAGGTGAAGAAAGAGAACCAAACACTTCATACTTATGAAATTGAAAAATCAGAAGCATTACAACAAACGGAATGCAGAGTAATACAATTCTCTTGATTGGAGTTTCCTTTTGGAAAAAAATGATAACGGGCAACAGAAGCATTCCAATAATGGCAGTTTCCTTTGAAAGCAAAGCCAGATAAAAAAGAAAACATGAGACAAGAATTCGAAAAGCTTCTTTCGATTCTATTTTGGTTCTTTCCAAAACAGGAAGAAAAACATAGAGCGCAGCAATCAGATTGAGGAACGAAAGAATTTCATCGCGACTTTTGATATTGGCTACAACTTCGGTGTGAAGTGGATGGGCAATAAACAGTAAAGTAACCACCAACGAAAACAGCGGATGTTTGCGATTGAAAATTTTTAGCAACAGAAAGTAAAGCAGAAATGCGGTGAGCGCATACAAAAGCACGTTCATCAAATGACTTACATGCGCATTGTTCGGAAACAATTGCTGCTCAATAGCAAAACTCACTAACGATAAAGGACGATAATAACCGAGATTGAGATTTTGAAAATGCCACACATCGGAAGTGAAAATGTTTTTGATGCCGGCAAAGCCCTGCATTACAAATTGATTTTGGGTAATTACACCCTTATCATCTAAAACATAATCGTGCGGAATAGTATTTGCATAAAGCAGAAAAGCAAAGCATGCACCAATGAGCGCATAACGAAGATTTGTTTCAGCCTGCTTAATCACTGTATTAGCTTAAAGCTTTCTCAAGCGCGCCTTCATATAAATCTCTCCATTCGCCCACATTGCCCCAACGAACTTTGTCGACAAACATTAAGGAAGAAGTAACCACACCAATGTTTGAAAACTCTACATCGTGTTTGGTAATGATGTCTAAGAACGCATCTTCTTTATCGGGCTTTACCGAAACCACTACGCGGCTTTGTGCTTCGCCAAACAGGAAAGCATCTTTGCGCAAATCATCTTCGGTTTCAATTTCAAAACCTTTGCCGCCAGCCATTGCACTTTCAAGCAGTGTGGTAAACAAACCGCCTTCGCTTATATCATGCGCGCTCGCTAATACCTGTTCGTAAATCAATTCCTTCACCGCGTTCTGCACTTTCACTTCGGTTTCTAAATCAAAATATGGTGCAGGAGAATTTTCTATTTCGTGCTGACTCACTAAATATTCGGAAGAAGAAATATCATTCTTCATTTCGCCAATTACATAAATGCGGTCGCCACTGTTTTTGAAATTGAGGGTCATCACAATTTCTTTGTCTTCCACCACACCAATCATTCCGATAGTAGGGGTTGGAAACACTGCGCCACCATCAGTTGATTGATTGTAAAACGAAACGTTTCCGCCTGTAACAGGAGTTCCGAATGCTTCACATGCTTTGCCCATTCCCTGAATGGCGTTTACAAACTGCCAGAAAACTTCAGGTAAATAAGGATTACCGAAATTCAAACAGTTAGTGACCGCGCTTGGCTCACCGCCACTGCAAACAATGTTTCGCGCAGCTTCTGCTACTGCAATTTGTGCGCCTACGAATGGGTCGGCCCATACATAACGTGCATTGCAATCAACGGTAACAGCCAATGATTTTGTGCTGTCGTGAATGCGAACAATAGCTGCATCGCTCGGACGGTTAGTAGAAGTATTTGCCACACCTACCATTGAATCGTATTGCTGAAACACCCAACGCTTCGAAGCAATATTCAATCGCTGAATCAATGCTCTTCCCGCTTTCTTCAAATCTTCGGGTTGTTCAACCGAATCAATATTGAATTTTTTGTTCTCAGCGAAATAAGCGGGCTCTTTGTATTCTCTTTCATAAACCGGAGCACCACCACCCAGCACTAAACTTTCGGCAGGAACATCAGCTACCAATTCAGTGCCCATGAAATATTGAAGACGCTCGCCATCGGTAACTTCACCAATGATAGCGCAATGCAAATCCCATTTTTCGAAAACCGCTTCCACTTCTTTTTCCATTCCCTTTTTCACAATAATCAACATGCGCTCCTGCGATTCGCTCAAGAGAATTTCCCACGGCTTCATGTTTTGTTGACGCGTAGGAACTTTATCTAACCATATTTTCATTCCGCTTTTTCCTTTCGCACTCATTTCGGAAGTAGAACAGGTAATACCCGCAGCACCCATGTCCTGCATACCTACAACCGCTCCTGTTTTAATTACTTCAAGCGAAGCTTCCAACAATAATTTTTCCTGAAAAGGGTCACCTACCTGAACCGCAGGTAAATCTTTTGCGCTGTCTTCGGTTATATCTTTCGAAGCAAAAGCGGCTCCGTGTATTCCGTCTTTGCCTGTTGAAGAACCAACAATGTAAACAGGATTTCCCGCGCCTTGCGAAATAGCAGAAACCGTTTCGCCCGTCTTCACAATTCCTACACTCATGGCGTTTACCAATGGATTAGTGGTGTAAACCGAATCGAAATAAACTTCACCTCCAACGGTAGGCACACCGAAACAGTTTCCGTAATCGCCAATTCCTTTTACCACGCCTTTGAGCAAATATTTTGTACGATCGTTTTCCAAATTTCCAAAGCGAAGCGAGTTGAGCGAACAGATTGGTCGCGCGCCCATGGTAAAAATATCGCGGTGAATTCCTCCCACTCCCGTAGCTGCACCCTGATAAGGTTCCAGCGCGCTCGGGTGATTATGCGATTCAATTTTGAAGGCGCAGGCAAGTCCATCACCTAAGTCAACAAGCCCCGCGTTCTCCTCTCCTGCTTCTACGAGTAAATGTTTGCCTTTGCGTGGCAAGGTCTTTAACCATTTAATAGAGTTTTTGTAAGAGCAGTGTTCGCTCCACATAACGCTGTAAATACTCAACTCATTAAAGTTTGGAGTGCGACCGAGTATTAGTTTTATTTTTTCGAATTCTTCTTCGCGAAGACCTAATTGTTTGGCCTGTTCTACTGTAGCAATTTCAAGATGTGCTGCTGCGCTCATAAATGTTTTTGTTTTTGCGAGGCGAAAATAGATTTAATCATGTTTTACGGAAGATAGTTTTGCGATGAATGTTGAAAATGTTTTGAAAAGTTCTTTGAGTTTCTATTTTTGCCCGCGGAGGGATGCCAGAGCGGTTTAATGGAACTGTCTTGAAAACAGTCGTAGGTGATGAGCTTACCGTGGGTTCGAATCCCTCTCCCTCCGCCAGTAAAAATCTTGTTCAACCGAACAGGATTTTTTCATTTTACAACGAGCGGTTTTATAGATCCCGATTCGAAATCGGGACGTAGGTGATGAGCTTACCGTGGGTTCGAATCCCTCTCCCTCCGCCAGTAAAAATCTTGTTCAACCGAACAGGATTTTTTCATTTTAGGTGTAGAGTAACTTCGTTAGTTCTCTGCTTATAACAAGGATTTCCTTTTGTCTTACACAGCAAAACCGTGTAATTCAAGACGTACAATGTGTAAGGATTGAAACAAACTAAGACTTGTTTTCGTATATTAATTTGTTGCATGGAATTGAAGGTTCTGTGCAGCATTAAACTAAAACCGGAACCAGGCATGAAAAACTTTACACGTGCCATTGTATTACTTACATTTTTTACTGCGCTTAGCGCGCAGACATTCGCAGCTGTTTTTATAGCTGAAACGCATGTAAATGTTAGTTGCAATGGCGGAACCAACGGCAGCATAGACATTACCCCATCGGGCGGCTCTGCTCCTTACACTTATCTTTGGAATGGTGGAACTACCACACAAGACAGAACCGGAATTGCTGCGGGAACCTATACCGTAACAGTTGCCGATTTTTTTGGCGTTACAGCTTCTGCTTCTATCACAGTTACGGAACCCACAGTAATTAGTGTTTCTAAATCTATAACAGGCGTATTTTGTGGGGGAGGTAATACAGGAGCAATAGCACTAACGGTAAGTGGCGGCACAGCCGGTTATACTTATTTATGGAACGATGGTATAACTACACAAAACAGAAGTTCACTAACTGCAGCTGTATATTACGTTACTATAACTGATTCCAGAGGCTGCACAAAAGTTGATTCAGCTAATGTTACGCAACCTGCGGGAATGGTTCTTTCTAGAACAACTACAAACGTTACTTGTGGAAGTGGTGCTAACGGGGCAATAAATTTGACAGTATTATTCGGGGTTCCAGGCTATACTTATTTATGGAATGATGGAGCTAATACAGAAGACCGCACAGGAATTGCAGCAGGCAATTATGTAGTTACAGTTACAGATGCAAGTGGATGCACAGCAAGTCTTACAGCAACCGTATCTCAATCAGGTGCCGGTATGACTGTAAATACCTCATCGGCACAGCCTTCTTGTAATGGTGGAAGTAATGGAACCATAAATGTTACCTCGGTAACTGGCAGTGTAGGGCCTTATACTTTTGCATGGAACGATGGACCAACCACTCAAAACCGCACAGGTATTTCTGCAGGTTCATATACCGTTACAGCTACTTCAACTACAGGATGCACAGCAGCTGCTACAGTAAATGTTAGTCAGCCGACAGCATTGAATGTAACCTTAAACGTGGTTGCCTTAACCTGTTTTGGAAGTAACAACGGAGCTATCAATACAACTTCTACAGGTGGAACATCACCTTATACCTATAACTGGGGTGGTGGTGTGTTTACACAAAACAGAACAGGTCTTGCTTCAGGAACTTTTACAGTAACGGTTACTGATTTTAAAAGCTGCACTGCAACTGCAAGCGCCTTTGTTCCAGAACCATTGGTTTTAACTGCAACTGCAGTTCCATCACCTTTAGCTTGCACCGGAGGTCCAACGGGTTCAGTAATGACAAACATTATAGGCGGAACTGGACCTTACACCTATTGGTGGGGAAGTGGAGTGGTTACTCCGAATCGGGTGAATGTAAACTCGGGAACGTATACGGTAACAGTTACCGATGCGCACGGATGTTCTTCTGTAGCCTCGGCCACTGTATTGCCGTACACTCCTATGACCGCAACCACCACTCAGGCAAACGTTACCTGCTTTGGTGCTGCTTCAGGTTCCATCAACTTAACGGTAAGTAACGGATGGACTCCCTATTCATACACTTGGAGCAATGGCGCTGTGGTGCAAGACCCTTCGGGACTTGTTGCAGGAACTTACACCGTTACTATTTCCGATAACTTAGTTTGCAGCATTACTAAAACCGTAACCATAACACAACCTGCCTTTGGAATGAACATTAGTTCTACGGTGGTAGACGCTGCCTGTTTTGGTTACACTAACGGAACTATAAATATTACCGTTACCAACGGTGCCACACCTTACTCTTATAACTGGGGTGGTGGTATTCTTACGCAAAACCGAACGGCACTTGCATCGGGTAACTATGTAGTAACCGTTACTGATAATTCAGGTTGCTCTATAAGTTCTAGCATTGCGGTAAATCAACCCAATGCTATTTCTGTTTCACCTACTGTTACCAACGCCACTTGTTTTGGTGCAAACACAGGTGCTATAAACTTAGC
Source organism: Bacteroidota bacterium (assembly GCA_947479455.1). Lineage (GTDB taxonomy): Bacteria > Bacteroidota > Bacteroidia > Chitinophagales > LD1 > Bog-950. The sequence goes on along the minus strand of CANJZE010000006.1, from coordinate 118,149 downwards.
GGTTTCAGGAAGTTTTGCTCCCTACACTTATAGCTGGAATGGCGGAATTACAACACAAAACAGAACGGGCCTTTTTGCCGGAAATTATTCTGTAACTGTTACTGATAATCGCTCTTGTACCGCTACTTCTTCTGCTACTATCAGTCAACCAACTTTGGCAAACCTTAATGTGAGTGTTGGTGATTTAACTTGTTTCAATTCAAACAACGGCTGGGTGAATTTAGCTGTGAGTGGCGGAAGTAGTCCGTATAACTATAACTGGGGCGGTGGTATTACTTCTCAAAACAGAAGTGCGTTAGGTGCAGGAACTTACTCGGTAACCGTCATGGATAACGCGGGATGCACTTACTCCGCATCGGCTGTTATCAATCAACCGGCTGCTATCAACGTTTCTTCTTCTATTACAAATGCCTCTTGCTTTGGTGGAAACAATGGGGCAATAAATTTAGCTGTAACGGGAGGCACTTCGCCTTATACTTATCTTTGGAACAGTGGAGCTATAGCGCAAAACAGAACGAACCTTTCAGCCGCAGCATATAGTGTAACTGTAACTGATTATACCGGATGCACAGCCGCACACACAGCTACAGTTGGTCAGGCTACTTCATTAAGTATTATTCCCGTAGTAACGAATGTATCGTGCAATAGCGGAACAAACGGAGCAATCACTTTAACAGTAACGGGAGCAACTGCACCTTATAGCTTTAACTGGGGTGGCGGTGTGGTAACACAAAATAGAACGACTCTTTCATCGGGGAATTATGTAGTAACCGTTACGGATAATGCAGGATGCACAGCTTCGAACAGTAGCAACCTTACTCAACCAACCGCAATAGCAGTTACTTCGACTGTAACTAACGCAACTTGTTTTGGTGGAACTAACGGAAGCATCATTATAGGAGTAAGCGGTGGAACTTCACCCTACGCTTTCAACTGGGGCGGTGGAATTATTTCTCAAAACAGAAATACATTGCTTGCCGGAAATTATACAGTAATTGTTACTGATAATGCAGGATGCACAACTACAAATTCATCAACGGTTTCGCAAGGAACAGCCATTGTAATTTCACCAACGGTAACCAATGCAACCTGTAATGGTGGTAGCACTGGCGCAATAAACATAGGCGTAAACGGTGGAGTTTCTCCTTATACTTTCAACTGGGGTGGTGGAATTGTAACGCAAAACAGAACTTCGTTGCTTGCAGGAAATTATGTAGTTACAGTAACTGATAATTCATCTTGCACCGCCTCATCATCTTCAAGCATAAATCAGCCTTCTGCAATTTCTGCTTCATCAACTACTACAAACGTTGCATGCAACGGTGGAAATAACGGAGCTATAACTTTAACTGTAACCGGTGGAACTTCGCCTTTCACTTTTAACTGGGGTGGTGGTGTGCTTACACAAAACAGAACGAATTTAATTTCGGGTTCTTATACTGTTACCATTACTGATAATGCAAGCTGCACTTCTACGCACACGGCTACTATTTCGCAAACTACTTCATTGAGTGTTTCTTCAACAGTTACTAATTCAACTTGTAATGGAGGAAACAACGGAGCTATAACTATTACAACAACAGGCGGCACCACACCTTACAGTTATAACTGGGGCGGTGGAATTATTTCGCAAAACAGAACTGCGCTTTTAGCGGGAAGCTATACCGTAACAGTTAGTGACAACGCGGGTTGCACTTCGGCAAACACAGCCGTAGTGGGTCAACCAATTGCGATTACCATTACACCAACAGTAACAAATGTAGCCTGTGTAGGTGGTAATACAGGAGCAGTAAATATTTCGGTAAATGGAGGAACTAGTCCTTATACCTTTAACTGGGGCGGTGGAATTATTTCGCAAAACAGAACAAGTGTTGCAGCAGGAAATTATTCAGTTACTGTAACTGATAACGCAAGTTGCACGGCAACGAATACTTCTACAGTAATTCAATTAGCTGCATTAGCAGTAACACCGGTGGTAACTAATGTTAGTTGCAACGGTGGAAACAACGGAGCAATAACCATTACTGCCAATGGCGGAACGGCTCCGTACACTTATAACTGGGGTGGTGGAGTGTTTACACAAAACAGAACAAACCTTTCAGCGGCTACTTACACAGTAACAGTGATTGACAATGCAGGTTGCTCAGGAACAAACAGCAGCGTTGTAACTCAACCTTCGGCAATTTCTGCTACTGCAAATATTACGAATGTTTCGTGCAATGGCGGAAACAACGGAGCAATTGCTTTAACTGCAAATGGCGGAACAAGTCCATATTCTTTTGCTTGGGCAGGTGGGGCAGTTACACAAAACAGAGTGGCTCTTGCGCAAGGTTCTTATGCTGTAACTATTACAGACAATAACTCTTGCACCTTCGCTACTTCTGCTACTGTGACTCAGCCTGCAGTAATTTCTTTGAGCACTACAAAAGTTGATGTTGCCTGTTTTGGTGCCGCAACCGGAAGTATAAACTTAACAGTGGCTGGAGGAACAAGTCCTTATACTTACCTTTGGACCAACGCAGCGCAAACACAAAACATTTCTTCACTTGTTGCCAATTCATATTCGGTAACGGTGAACGATGCTAACTCTTGCACCGCTACAACCTCTGCTTCTATTTCACAGGCCACTCAAATTACTACTTCGGTTTCCAGTATCAATGCAAGTTGCTTTGGTTCAAATACAGGAAGTATTGATTTGAGCGTGAGTGGTGGAACAGGTGCATACACTTACGTGTGGAGCAACGCGGCAACTACTCAAGATGTTACTAGTGTAGCAGCTAATACTTACACGGTTACTGTTAAAGATGCATCTAACTGCACCGTATTAGCAAATGCTACTATCACTCAACCAACGCAAATAGTTCTTAGCAATACAAAAGTAAATGTGCTTTGTAACGGAGGAAACAATGCGAGCATTGATTTGACCGTAACAGGTGGAAGTAGTCCATTTACTTATGCTTGGAGCAATGCGGCTACCTCACAAGATATTTCAACATTGATTGCCGGAACCTATACTGTTTCGGTAAACGATAATAACTGGTGCAGTGCTTCTTCAAGCATCGTTATTTCTCAACCGGCTTTACTTACTGTTATAGCTGCACAAACAAACGTTTCGTGCAGTGGTGGAAACAACGGAAGCATTACTTTAACTGTAGCGGGAGGAACATCGCCATTCAACTATAACTGGGGCGGTGGAGTAGTTACACCAAACAGAACTTCGCTTACAGCGGGAAACTACTCGGTAATTGTTACCGATGCAAATGCTTGCTCAGTTAATTCTTCTACCAGCATTACTCAGCCTGCACCATTGGTAGTAACTTATGTAAAAACAGATGTGGTATGCAACGGAGCCATCAGCGGAAGTATTGATGTAAGCGTAAGCGGTGGAGCTACTCCTTATGTTTATCACTGGAACAACAACGCTACTATGCAAGATTTATGGAATGCAGGTGCAGGAACTTATGGGGTAACTATTACCGATGCCAACGCTTGTTCATCTGCTGTTTCTGTAGCTATTGTGCAGCCAAGTCCATTAACGGTAAGCGTAATTCAAACCAATGTAAACTGCTATGGTGGAACAAACGGTGCAATTACAGCTAACGCAAGCGGTGGAAACGGAGGTTATATTTTCAACTGGAGCAATGGTGGTAATACTGCCACTATCACTAACCTAAGCGGAGGTTCATATACACTTTCATTGAGCGATGCAGCGGCTTGTGCTACTACGCTTTCATTAAGCATTACTCAACCATCGCAAATTGTTTTAACCGAAACGCACACGAACATTTTATGTAACGGTGGAAACAACGGAGCAATAAACCTGAGCGTTAACGGTGGAACAACTCCTTATTTTTATAACTGGAGCAACAGTGCTACTTCACAAGATATAAGCTCAATCACATCTGGAAATTATAGCGTTATTGTTACCGATGGTAATTCATGCACCGCTTCATTAACTGCAACTATTACTGAGCCTGCGACTTTATCAGTTTCTACTTCGGCCACCAATGTAGTTTGTAACGGAGCAAGTACCGGTGCGGTAAGTTCAACGGTAAGCGGAGGAACTTCACCTTACGTTTATAATTGGATTAACAACGCTACTACTTCGAACATTTCAAATGTAATTGCCGGAAATTATTCGGTAACTGTAACGGATGCCAATGCGTGTTCAGCAGTTTCTTCCTCTACCATTACTCAAGCTACAGCCATTTCTGTTTCCCTTTCTAAAACAGATGCTACGTGTTTTGGCAATTCAAACGGAAGCATTACTACAACAGTAAGCGGTGGAAACGCTGGATATACTTTTAACTGGAGCAATGGTGCCATTACACAAAACATCGGCAACCTTGCAGCGGCAACATATACTGTAACCGTAATGGATGCTTCTAATTGTTCTGTAGTTTCTTCTATAGCAGTTGCACAACCTACACAGGTTACCACTACCGAAACACATGTAAATGTATCGTGCAATGGCGGAAACAATGCATCGATAAACATTACACCAGCGGGTGGAACTGGAGCTTACTCCTTTAGCTGGAGCAACGCTGCAGTTTCTCAAAATGTGAATGGTTTAAATGCAGGATCATACACCGTAACTATTGCCGATGCTAACTCTTGCACTACGACAAAAACCATTGCAATAACACAACCTGCTATTCTTTCACTTAGCGAAACGCATACAGCTTTTGCTTGTTCAACTAACGCAGGTGCAATTGATTTAACTGTTGCCGGTGGAACAACTCCATATACTTACAACTGGACAAACGCGGCCACCACTCAAGATATCAACAATCTTGCGGCAGCAAATTATACAGTAGTAGTTACCGATGCTAATGCTTGCACTTCTACTACAAGCGTTTCAATAACTGCACTGGTTTCTATTTCGACTTCCTTGAGTAAAACAGATGTATTGTGCAATGGTGCAGCAACTGGCGCTGTAAGTGTTTATGTTACCGGTGGAACTATGCCTTTCAGTTACAACTGGACAAACGGTTCGTTAACACAAAACTTGAACAATGTTACTGCTGGTATCTATTCTGTGGTGGTAGTGGATGCCAACAACTGTTCGTCTTCAGCTTCTTCTATAATAACTGAACCGAGCGCTTTAGCGATTAATCCAACAATTAATCACGTAAGTTGTTTTGGCGGAAACAACGGTTCTATCAGTCTTTCAACAACAGGCGGAGTTTCGCCTTATACTTTTGCCTGGAGTAACAATAGCTCTACAACAAGCGTTTCATCACTTTTAGCCGCTAACTATGCGGTAACAGTGGTAGATGCAAACAGTTGTGCAACTACTATTCCTTCTATAGCGGTAAACCAACCTTCGGCATTAGAATTAACAGAAAATATTATTCCGGTAGGTTGCAGCGGTCGTAACGATGGTGAAATTCATATGAGCGCAAGTGGTGGAACTCCACCGTACTCTTTCATGTGGAATACTGCTCACAGCGACAAAGATTTATTGAACCTGCCGGTAGGAAACTACGGAGTTACAGTGACTGACAACAACAGTTGTGTAATGAGCAAAATGGAAATAGTAGGTATGGCTCCTGCCCTATCGGTTACTTCAACAGTAAAGAACACTGCGTGCGCACAAGTACAGAATGGTCAAATTGATTTGACCGTAAGCGGTGGAACACCTTCGTATGTTTTCCGTTGGAGCAATGGAGAAACAACTCCATCTATCAACGACCTGGCACAGGGTAACTACGATGTGACTATTGCTGATTCTCGTAACTGTTCGGCTCAGGCAAACTTTACTGTAACTTACGATTACGATTTACAAGTAGATGCTACCAATTCAACTACTATAAATTTAGGTGAATCGTTGAAGTTGACTGCAACAACTAATACTGACCACGCTAACGTTTATTCATGGACACCTACACAAAATGTAATTTGTACTAACTGTCAAACTACTGATGTGGTTCCAACCTTTACAACTCACTACACAGTAAATGTGATGGATGCCAACGGTTGCAAAGCTTCGGATACGTTGACTGTTGAAGTAAATTCTATTACCGATATTTTTGTTCCAAATGCTTTTACACCAAACGGTGATGGTAACAATGATGAGTTAAAAATTTATGGCGATGTAAACACCATCGTGTATTTAGATTTCGCTGTATTCAATCGTTGGGGAGAGAAAGTATTCGAATCAATGAATGCTAACTTTAGTTGGGATGGAACGTACCAAGGCGAAGCACTTCCTAAGGGAGTATTCATCTATACTATGAAAGCGGTATTCATTAACGGTTACTCGCGCGATTACAAAGGAAGTTTGACGGTGATTAAATAGAAGTTAGACACTAGACATTAGACTTTAGACATCAGACTAAATACAGAATACAAAGAGCAATAAAGTTTTCATTTCCGGTTTTACCTTCAACAGAAAGCGGTCCTTAAGTGGGTCGCTTTTTTGTTTTATACGCAAGATGCTGTAAATACGTAGGTAAAAGTGCAAGTTGAAGGCCATGTAAATCAAAAAGGAGCTCATGTTTGATTCAACCCTAACTATTAATAGACAGGAACTACCAAACAAAGCAGTTACTTAAGCCTTTGATTCTAGCTCCACATAAACCCGTTCCACGCTTCCTTTCAACGGTGGATTGTATTTGCTCACGCGCACTTTCACATAATCAATGTTCGCGTATTTAGATTTCACCTTGTTGAGTATTCGTTGACACACATGTTCTATCAACTTCGCGTGAACTTCCATTTCGGCCTTGGTGAGTAAATAAATCTCTTCGTAGTTAATCGTCTTCTTTAAATCATCGGTAGCAGCGGCTAGGTCTAAATTTAGATTCATATAAATATCTACGGTGTATTTACCGCCAAGCACCTGCTCCTCTTTATAGTACCCGTGATGCGAATAAAATTGAAGGCCTTCCACAACTATAAGTCCCATAGAATTATTTTAAGCAAAGAAAAAAACTATTGCTGAACTACCATTCATTTTCAAATTCTCAATTCTGTTTCTTTAACCTGCACATTGAATTCCACATCCTGCATTCTGTAAATGGTCAAAAAAATGAGGATAAGTCGGTACACTTGTAACCTCCATTTGTTTGCTGCCGTAAAGTGTTGTATTCTAAAAAATAAACAATGAAATTTAAAACACACAAAATCGTTTCGGCAACGTTAATAGCCGCTGTATTTTTTCTTAACTCTTGTAAGAAAGAGGAAACCTTAGTAAATGATAGCACAGATAATTTAGCCGCTGCTGTAGTGGAAAGTCAAATGGCGATGAATACTACCATGTTCAAAATGCAATCTTTACTACCAAAATTAATTGCACAAAAAACAGGCAGTTTTAAAAACGAAGGATTGATTGGTGAAATGGATTGTGCCACAATAACCATTGACAGTTCTTCTTCGCCTTTCATAGCTTACTTTGATTTTGGTCTTACAGGCTGCAGAGGTTCTGATGGAATTTTTTATTCAGGCAATGTGACCGCTCAATTCATAAATGAAAACATGGATCAACCCGGTGACTGGTTCTCTTTCAATTTCCGTAACTTCCGTCAAGATACGGTAGTTATGAATGGTGACATGCGCTTTACTTACAATGGAATAAATGGAAACGGTAATGAGACAACTACCTTGTATTTTAACGTGCGTAGTAACACCAGTTCAAACGCTATACCTATCAACGGTGAAAACACCTTCCAATCTGAAACGTTCTTGCGCGACTCAACTACAAGTTCAGATGACCAGGTAAGAATAACAGGTGGCGGCACAGTAATTACCAACGGAGGTAGTACCTATACACAAACAGTAACTACCCCTCTACTTTTGGTAGACCAAAGTTGTAGCGAGTTTTTTGTAGCGGGCACCCTCTTATTAACAGCTCCCGGAATTCGAAGCCGCACGATTGACTATGGTACCGGCACGTGCGATAACAAAGCAACGATTACAAGCGGTGGAACAACGCGCACTATTTCACTTCACTAAAAAAACATTTCAAAAAAGAATCCTGCACATTAACTTGTGCGGGATTTTTTTTGTTCCATCCAATTTTCAATTCGTCCCTTTCTATTTGTTTTTATTTTCGCCACTCAACTAATTACTAAACAAAATGAGAAGCGATTTATACAACGGACACGACTACTACAACATTGACGATTTGCTAACAACAGAGCATAAACTGATTCGGGAAACGGTTCGCAATTTTGTAAAGAAAAGTGTGAGTCCAATAATTGAAGACTATGCACAGCGCGCTGAATTTCCAAAGCATTTGGTGAAAGAGTTAGGAGAGATTGGCGCTTTCGGTCCAAGTTTACCGGCAGCCTACGGTGGTGGCGGTTTGGATGAAATTTCGTACGGCATAATTATGCAGGAACTCGAAAGAGGCGATGCGGGAATTCGTTCAACGGCTTCAGTTCAAGGTTCGTTGGTAATGTATCCAATTTACAAATACGGAAGCGAAGAGCAACGGAAAAAGTATCTGCCGAAACTAGGCACAGGCGAATTGTTTGGATGCTTTGGATTAACAGAACCCAACCACGGATCGAATCCTGCGGGCATGGAAACTAATTTTAAAGATAAAGGCGACCATTACTTATTGAACGGAGCAAAAATGTGGATTAGCAATTCTCCTTTGGCAGATTTAGCAGTGGTGTGGGCAAGAAACGAAGCGGGGAAAATTCAAGGTTTAATTGTAGAAAGAGGAATGGAAGGTTTCTCTACTCCCACTACTCATGGTAAATGGAGCTTACGGGCTTCGTGCACGGGTGAATTAGTATTCAATAACGTAAAAGTGCCGAAAGAAAATTTGTTGCCGAATGTTTCCGGAATTAAAGGACCACTCGGTTGTTTATCTACAGCACGTTATGGCATAGCCTGGGGCGCTATTGGTTCAGCGCTGGATTGTTACGATACTGCATTAAGGTACTCCAAAGAAAGAATTCAATTCGGCAAACCCATCGGTCAATTTCAATTGCAACAAAAAAAGCTAGCCGAAATGATTACGGAAATTACCAAAGCACAATTAATGGTTTGGCGATTAGGCACTTTAAAGAATGAAGGCAAGGCTACACCTGCACAAATATCAATGGCTAAGCGAAACAGTTGCGATATGGCGTTGGAAGTGGCTCGCAATGCCAGGCAGATGCTGGGTGGAATGGGAATTACTGGTGAGTTTCCGGTTATGCGTCACTTAATGAACTTAGAAACGGTAGTTACATATGAAGGCACACACGATATTCATTTGCTCATTACCGGTATGGATGTTACAGGCCTTGATGCCTTTAAGTAAATGCTCTTTTGCATCACTTTCATTTGTCGTAAACATTTATATTTTTGCGTGCCTTTAGAAAAAAACAAAAGCGAATAATCATGAATGCAAAATTAAAAGCCGTAGAAGATGCTCTTTACCCTGTAAACAAGCATCCACAGTTTGGTCCCGGAGATAACATTACAGTATCATATAAAATTACTGAAGGTAACAAGGAGCGTATTCAAGAGTTCCGTGGCGATGTAATTCAATTGCGCGGAAGCGGTGCTACTAAATCATTTACCGTTCGCAAAATGAGCAATGGTGTTGGTGTGGAAAGAGTATTTCCTTTATCCTCTCCGTTTGTTGATGCAATTTTGGTGAACAAGACTGGTCGTGTGCGCAGAGCTAAGTTGTTCTATCAACGCAAAAGAACTGGTAAGGCATCGCGTATTCAGGAAAAAAGAATGCTCGAAACAGAAGCCCCTGTTGCAGAATAATATTGAAACAGAAATTGATATAAAACAAAAGCTCCGAAATTTCGGAGCTTTTGTTTTTTGAAAATTACTTGGTTTGCATGCTTGCTGGCGAACAGCTATAAATGAAACGTTGATGATCAGCGTTTCCAGTTTCGAACGTTAATAAATCCTTTTTTAGCTCGTAAACTTTTGAAACCGCCCTACCTTCATCAGGCGTATTGCTGTAAAGAAGTTTTTGCTTAACATCGTAATACCAAGTGCCCTTTAACAGTTTGCCATTGTGATGCACGTGAAAAGTACTATCGGCTAAAAAGGTAAGATCAAATGCATTTTTTAACTCCGAACTAATGTTTTGCTTTTGTTGTGGGGTGAATGTATTGACTGAGTCAATGAATATAACCTCATCAATCTTCCACGATTTGAGTAGTAATTTTTGCGGAGAACTACAAGCCGCAAAAAACAACAAAGCAACAGGGATATAAAATTTCATTGACATCACATCTTTGTATTTATCCTTTGGACTTTCGTCTTCTAACTTCCGGCTTTACAAATGAATCACTTCTCCATAAGCAGCAGCAGCAGCTTCCATAATAGCTTCGCTCATAGTGGGGTGTGGATGGATGGACTTAATTATTTCGTGACCGGTAGTTTCTAATTTACGAGCTACAACCACCTCAGCAATTAGCTCAGTTACATTATAACCTACCATATGGCAACCGAGCCACTCGCCATATTTCGCATCAAAAATTACCTTCACAAAGCCTTCTGCCGCACCGGCAGCTTTTGCTTTGCCTGATGCAGTAAAAGGAAACTTACCTACTTTAATTTCTATTCCTTTTGCCTTGGCTTCCTCTTCAGTTAAACCCACACTAGCCACCTCAGGACTGCAATATGTACACGAAGGAATATTTCCATAATCAATTGCTTCAGGGTTTTTACCCGCAATTTTCTCTACGCAAGTAATGCCTTCGGCACTGGCAACGTGGGCCAATGCAGGTCCTTTTGTAATATCTCCAATGGCATAAACGCCTGTTATATTTGTTTGGTAGAAATCATTGGTAAGCACTAAACCTTTCTCCGTTTTTATTCCGACTTCTTCTAACCCAAGCCCTTCAATATTAGTTGCAATACCCACGGCAGATAAAACGACATCGCATTCGATTTTATCGAGTGAACCATCCTTCTTTTTAATATTCACCACACAACCTTTGCCTTTGGTATCTACACTTTCTACCGAAGTAGAAGTAAGTGAGGTAATTCCTTTTTTACGAAACACGCGCTCCATTTCTTTAGAAACATCTTTGTCTTCGCGAGGCAAAATGCTATCGAGAAATTCTACCACGGTAACTTTGGTTCCAAGGGCTGCATAGAAATAAGCAAACTCAATTCCAATAGCACCGCTTCCCATTACCACTAAACTTTTAGGTTGTGTGGTTAGATTCATGGCTTCGCGATAGCCAATAATTTTTTTTCCATCCTGTTTTACATTGGGTAATTCTTTACTGCGTGCTCCGGTAGCGAGTATGATGTGTTTTGCCGAATGTTCTTCTTTCTTTCCCGCTGCATCGGTTACCTCTACTACTCCTGCTTTTTTCAATTTTCCTGTACCACTAATGACATCAATTTTATTTTTCTTCATCAAAAACTGAACGCCCTTGCTCATAGCATCGGCTACTCCTCTGCTGCGTTTTATTACTGCACTAAAATCTGCTTTCGGATCATTTAGTGTAATGCCGTAATCAGCAGCGTGATTGATGTATTCAAAAACTTGTGCGCTTTTCAATAATGCTTTTGTAGGAATGCAACCCCAGTTCAAACAAATTCCTCCAAGTGTATCGCGCTCTACAATGGCAGTTTTTAAACCCAATTGCGATGCGCGAATCGCTGCTACATATCCTCCGGGACCACTGCCAATAACAAGTAAGTCGTAATTCATTGTTTGTTCTTTTGAATGATTAAAATTGGACCGCAAATAAAGGGAAAGAAGATAAAACAGAAAACTAAAACGAGATAAGGCTTGTAACATCGGACTATTACTGCTTAACTTTTTTTAAGGTCAATACTTTTTCAAACGCAAGCGCGTTTTAGTTCTCAAAGTTATATTCGCGCCATGAGGTTAGCTGTTATTGGTTTTCTACTTTGCTTTTTATCCTCTTTTGTTGTTGCGCAACCAGATTCACTTAAAGTTAAAGTAACGGTGCTAGATAGCTACACTAAACGCCCCATGAGTGGTGTAAGTGTTATCAATCCTAAAACAAGTTTGACTCTTTCTACCGATGCGCGTGGCGAAGTACGGCCTGATATGAGTCACCATGATACGTTGTTTCTATTTTATCCCGGATACAAAACCATTCGGTTTTCATTAGCTGATTCGGTTATAAATAAGGAATATACCTTGCGTTTTTCATTAGACCCGCTCGTTACAGGCTTATCGCAAAACGTAATTATTAAAGCACCAAAAACGTTAGAGCAAATTGAAGAAGACCGGAAGAAGATGGGTATTACTCCACGTGAATTAGACCGTCCCGAACTTTCTTTCAGCAGTCCTATTAGTGCTATTTATGAATTGCTGAGCGGCAGAGCTAAAGAGCGTGAGAAGTTGAAAGAGCAAATGAAGGACGATGAGTTCAGAAAAATTTTCAAAGAGTTACTGCGCTACTACAACGAAAACGGTTTCACTGATTTACCTGAGCGTAATTTTGAAGAGTTCATCAGCTACTGCAATCTGCCTCCCGATTTCCTTAAATACAGCACCGATTACGAAATTACCAAAACGGTTATTGAGTTATACAATAAGTATGGAAGAGAGAGCGGTATTATCAAGTAACGATTGAGAGTTCGTTCGTTTAAATGCAAAATATTTTCGTAGTAGAGTAGCGAGCTGGATAAATGGAATATTGGAATGTTGAAAAAGAAAACCATTGTTTTCATCCACTATTCTATCCTTCCATTATTCCAAATAAGGAAGTGTAAGAGAATAAACCAAATAGTAGAATTAAAAAAACTCGGAGGCAAGTACTACAGAAAACTATCCAAAGCAAGCACATAGCTTTCCATTCCGAAGCCCGCAATAACCCCCTTACACACTCCACTGATTAATGAAGTATGCCGAAACTCTTCGCGACTGTAAGGATTGCTGATATGCACTTCAATTACCGGAGTTTTTATAGCAGCTACGGCATCGCGCAGCGCAACGCTTGTATGTGTGTATCCACCTGCATTCAGAATTATTCCGTGGTAAGTAAAACCAACTTCCTGAATTTTATCAATCAACTCTCCTTCTACATTCGACTGAAAACTGCTGAGTTGAATTTCATCGCTGTAAACATCTTTTACATCGTTGAAAAATTCATCGAAACTCATACTGCCGTAAATATCGGGTTCGCGTATACCTACCAAATTTAAGTTGGGACCGTTGATGATGATGATTTTCTTTTTGCTCATTACACTTTTGGTAGTTGATAGAATTGTGCGGTTGCAATCTAAAATCTAAAATGTAAAAACTAAAATCGTTGCATGAGTTGGCCTAGTTATATCAAAGGATTTAAAAGTTATTTACAGTTAGAGAAATCGCTGTCGGCAAATACGGTGGAAGCATACCTGCGCGACATTGGCAAATTTGTCAACTACCTCGAAACAGAAAATCTTAAACTTAATGTAGATGAAGTTGAACTGAAACACTTCGAAGGTTTTGTAAAAGCCATTAGTGAATTAGGATTTGATGCTACTTCACAGGCGCGCATAGTTGCGGGCATACGGGCGTTCTATCGGTATTTGTTGATGGAAGATATTCTGTCCATCAACCCCACCGAACTTTTAACCACTCCCAAACGCTCACTCAAATTACCCGATACACTTTCGGTTGAAGAAATAAACGCGCTGTTCGCCACTATTGATTTAAGCACCCCCGAAGGCATGCGCAACCGCGCTATGCTCGAAGTGCTTTACGGTTGTGGTTTGCGGGTAACCGAATTGGTGAATCTCAAAATCTCTAACCTTTTTTTTGAAGATGATTTTATAAAAGTAATAGGCAAAGGAAATAAAGAACGTCTGGTTCCCATTGGTTCGCAGGCGGTGAAATACATTACGATGTATAACGAACAAGTTCGCTGTCATGTTCCTATTCAAAAGGGAGAAGAAGATATTTTGTTTTTGAACCGCAGAGGAAAGCACCTTACGCGCATGTATGTTTTCCTGGTGATAAAAGAATGCGCGGCAACTATTGGTTTAAAGAAAATTATTTCACCGCATACTTTTCGGCATTCGTTTGCCACGCATTTAATTGAAGGTGGAGCCGACCTAAGAGCGGTGCAGGAAATGCTTGGTCACGCTTCTATTACTACTACTGAAATTTACACGCATTTAGACCGCGATTTTCTTCGCAGTACTATTATGCAGTTTCATCCGAGGTATAAGTAAAATCTGTAAGGTCGAAGATGGAAGATTGAAACAAGGTTGCTCATTTATTTAAAACGCAAACGACACCGATAAACTTGGAAGAATCGGCAACTGATTAACTCTTGTGTAATGCACCCGGTCGAAGTAGAAAATATTTTTGCGATTGTAAACGTTCGATACACTTAAATTGATTTCAATCTTCAACTTGTCTTTAATGTTGAATATTTTTTTGATACCCATATCTAAGCGGTGGTAGTACGGCAAACGACCGGCATTCAATTTTGTGTCGTAAATAATACCTACGTTATTGTTGTTTGTTTGAGTATAGTTGGAGGTAATACCATTCGATAAATAATTAGGCTCATAAAAACCCTGTGTTTGTGTAAACGGAAAACCGCTACCCATATTCCAACGGGCACTAATTTCCCAATCGCTCTTTTTGCCAAATGTGTAAGCAGCTATCAAATTCACATTATGTCTTCGGTCGAAGTGTGGTGCATAAGTTTGCACACCATCGTTGCGGTGTGAGTAAGCAAGCGAGTAAGTTGCATAGAGATAAACCCCTTTGTACTTCCAGTTGAACATAATATCTAAACCAAAGGCATCGCCTTTCTCAATCAAATAATTCGACTCTTCATTAAATTGTTTGTATCTGTTGAGGTTGAACAAATGCCAAAAGTATTTGTAGTAAGGCTCAATATTTACGGTTATGTTTTTAGGTAAATCTAACTCCACACCAAAAATGGCATGCACTGAACGTTGCATGTTTCTGATTTTATCGTACTTCTTTCCGGTAGCATCTTGTGCCGTTTCATCGGGACCGGTAAGAAAACCGGTGAACAAGTTCACCACATCGCGGTCGCTTTTGCTGCTAATAAGGTTTTGTGAATACATACCTGCCGCCACTTTAAAACGTAAATAATCAGTAGCATTATACTTCATACTGAAACGCGGCTCGGGCGAAATACCACCAATCTTTCCATAGTATTGAAAACGTCCACCGGCTTCTACCACAAACTTCTTTACGTATTTGTGCACCATGAAATACACGCTAAGGTCAGTGGTGTTTTGATCCTGCACCACACGTTGTTTAAATGGATTAGTGAAATCAAAATTAGTGCGAGTGCCTTCTACATCTAATCCGTATTTCACTTCTCCACTTTTAATGTAATAGGCAAAGTCCATTCCAATATCAAAGCCACCAACCAAACTGCTTCGCGATAAACCATCGGCTTCGGCCAAAGTAATTTTATACTGCGAATAACTAACGTGAGTGTTGAGCGATAAGTTAGAGTTTGCCGGAGTAACGTAAAAATTCATTCCCACACCAAAGGTGTTCCACTTATAACTTGCGGCTGCAAAGTTTGCTTTATCGGTAAAATTAAAGCCCGAAAGATTGAGCTTAATTCCTTTACCGGCTGTTACCGAAAACTTTCCATACACATCGTAAAACGAATAAGGTAAACCTTCTTTACCTACATAAGGATAAAGTACTTTCGAACTTTGGTCGAGATACGAAACTTTAGTATTTAGAATAAGTGAAGCGCTGCTGTTTTTATCTTCCCTAAACTTAATGACAGGAATTTCTAAAAGCGCATGCGCCATAAACGGGCTTGCTGTTATCTTTCCGCTCACCTTCTTTTTGTTCCCATCGCGAGTGGTTACATCTACCACTGCCGAAATTCTTCCTCCGTATTGTGCTGGAAAACCTCCGGTATAAACATCTACGTTCTTAATAATATCGGTTTCGTAAGTAGAGAAAAGCCCGATAGAGTGAAATGGATTATACACCGTAATACCATCGAGTAAGAATTTGGTTTGAATCGGAGTACCGCCTCTGATAACTACTTGTCCGCCTTGGTCACCGGTTGATATTACCCCAGGCAACACTTGTAAGTACTGCGCAATATCTGCTTCACCACCTACCGAAGGCATTTTGCGCATTTCCATAGGCGAAATTGAAATTACAGACACCCGTGTTTCCGTAACTTTCCGTTGTTTTTCGGCACTAATCTCTACATCTTTTAATTCAGTTGATTTAACACCCAACGAAATTTTAAGGTTCACCGTTTTGCTTTTTCCTATTTCAATATCCTGCACTTGGGTTTCGTAACCAATATAGGAGAGGTTAATTTTGTAACTGCCCACCGGCACATTAGGAATATTAAAAAAACCCTGGTCATCGGTAGCGGCACCAAAATCGGTGGTTTCAATTCTTACTGTAGCGTATGGTATAGGCTCGCCATTTGCTTTGTCGTAAATAAATCCCTTTACGTTTCCTTTTTGAGCAAACGCAAATACAGAAACACAAACAAAAACGGCTGTTATAAATTTTTTCATGAATAGAAAAGGTTAAGCGGGGCGCAATATATAGAAAGGATTGAAACAGAGAGAAGCGAGTAGGAAGTCAGAAGACCGAAGATAGCAGAGGGAAGTAAAATACACATACCGCTCAATATTAATGAGTTTGCAAAGGGCAAGCGCATTGCCGCGTAAAGGCCTAACACACCCTCGTCACAATAATTAAGTTATATGCTACTTAAGAGAATTAATTTTTGTCTGCTCAGTATTACGCACTCCAATTTTAGTATCTAAATGAAAATTGCACCGCTTTAAAAAAAATCTATTTTTGGTCGCACTAAAAAATCAAACCCATGAAGTTAAATCATTACCTACTTCTCTCCTTTTGTTTTATCTCGGTTCAATTGTTTTCGCAGGATGCCAAACTGAGCGGCACTGTTACACAGGAAAACGGGGAAGCCGTTATAAGCGCAAACGTGGTTATTGATGCCAGCAAAGGGCAAGGAACAGTAACCGATTTTGACGGCAAATACGAACTCAGTATTCCCGCAGGGAGTTACGAAGTAACCATTCGTTACATTGGTAAAGAAGAGCAGAAGCATAAAATTACACTTGCTGCTGGCGAAAAAAAGACATTGAATGTAGTGTTGAAGGAAAGACAACAAATGATTGATGTGGTGGTGGTAACTGGAAGTAAATACGAAAAGAAATTAGGCGAAGAAACTGTTTCGATGGATGTAATTAAGGGAAGTTCACTTACCAGCCAAAATATTACCAGTTTAGATGGTGGAATGACTCGTGTGCCTGGAGTAACTATTGCCGATGGACAAGTGAATATTCGCGGAGGTGCAGGATGGAGTTACGGGGCAGGTAGTCGTGTATTGGTTTTGGTAGATGACCTACCCTTACTTTCTGCTGATGCATCTGATGCTAAATGGAGCATTGTGCCAATGGAAAATGTAGAACAAGTGGAAGTAATTAAAGGAGCTGCTTCGGCTCTTTACGGTTCGGGTGCTTTGAACGGAATTATCAACGTAAGAACAGCTTATCCTATCAACGAACCGGTTACAAAGGCTACTGTTTATACAGGCATTTTTGGCGCACCTAAAAACAAGAAATATGTTTGGTGGGGAAGCAAAAATCCGATGTCAGGTGGATTCAATTTTGCTCACCGTCAAAAATTTGGTCAACACGATTTAGTGTTCGGAGGTGCATTTGACATGAGCACGGGCTATTTAGACTCAAGCGATGGACATGCCGTGCGTGGTAATATCAAATACCGGTACCGTGTAAAAAGTGTTCCCGGTTTAAACATGGGTATTAATGTAAGCGGCTATTACAGCTGGGGAAAAACTTTTTTCTTCTGGAATGGAATCAAGGATGTAAATATTGGAACTGCAGCAAATCCAAAGTTTCAGAATTTTGATTCACTTGCTTATAGACCATATCCCGGTACTATTACCGAATACAAATCGTATCGTTATACGGTTGACCCTTTTATTGATTATACAGATAAAAAGGGAAATCAATTTAAGTTCAATGGCAGATTTTTTAACGCAACTAATACCAACAACACCGGTCAGGGTTCAGTGCCTAATCGCTACTATGCCGAACTGCAATTTCATCGCAAAATTGAGTTCAAAAAATTTGATTTCAACGTGGTGGGTGGTATAGTAAATGTATATGATGATGTAAATCCTCCCAAAGGTGCAATTGGAAGTTTGTTTGGCAAAAACAACAGCTATAATTTTTCGGCATATGCACAAACCGATTTAAAATTCTTTAAAAAACTGAACATTACCTTAGGTGCTCGTTGGGAATATTTCCAAATGCGTCATTATGAAAATGACACAGTCATCAACGGAACTGATACTACTCATACCCCACAGTTAGCCCTTACTCAAAATTCATTGAACGATTTGAAATATCCTCTCTTCCGTATTGGAATTAACTATCAAGCGGCAGAAGCTACATACATTCGCGCCTCATTTGGTCAAGGTTTCCGTTACCCTACCATTGCCGAGCGGTATATAACAACCAGTGTGGGACCATTATTCATTGCTTCTAATCCTAACTTAAAACCCGAAAGAGGTTACAGTGCAGAGGTGGGTATCAAACAAGGATTCAATTTAGGAAAAGGTTGGGTTGGTTATGCAGACCTTGCCGGTTTCTGGAATCAGTATGAGAACATGATGGAGTTTACCTTCGGTCAGTTTGGTGATCTCAATAACGGAACAGCAGGTTTTGGTTTCTCATCACAAAACATAGGCAAAACCAGAATCCTGGGAACGGAGATTGTTATAGCCGGGCAAGGGAAGATTGGACAGGTTGAGTTATCAATTCTTGCAGGATATACTTTCATTGACCCTCGTTCACTTAATCGCAACGACTCTTTAGATCTGTTCAACTATAAAGGAGAAAAACTCGTTAACATCTCCGGAGCATACAATCAATTAAATACACCAGATTCACCTTATACTGCTATCAGTTATGGTATGACATCGAGTTCTACCGCTAACGTTTTGAAATATCGCAACCGCCATACTTTCAAATTTGATTTTACCATGAAATGGAAAGGTATTGAGTGGAACACCAATCTGCAATATGCAAGTTACATGGAGAACGTTGATTACGCTTTCCAAAGCCCTGTGTTTAAATTGTTCGGAAGATCTGCTTTTGGTGGTTTAGAACAATACAGAAACTATAAAGAGTCTATTGCTATAGGCAAAGGTCGTGGCGATATTGTTTGGAACATGCACTGGGCTTATAACTTCAAACAAGGTGTGCGTATCGCATTTATCGTAAAAAATTTATTGAACTGGGAATACACTCCTCGCCCTGCTTATTTAGAAGCACCTCGCAACTATACCATTCAGTTGAGTTATGTTTTTGGTGGGGTAGGCAAAAAGAAAAGCGAATAAGAAGTTTCGATATGCAGAATAAAAAAACGCTGTGGACCTTATGCCCACAGCGTTTTTTTATGGAGTCAACTTTAGTCTTCTCCCGACTATGCCACGAAAAACTATATCCAATATCCCTTACCATAGTTTACTAAAATCTCCTCTCCGCTTTTTATGCTGCGTGTAGCTTCTAAATACATAGAGTGGTCATCAGCAGAACAAAACTGTGCGTTGTTGACTATACCTGGTGTGGTTGTTTTTCCTTTTGCATCATTAGCATAGCGAGCTTCGCCCTGCACTTCAATACAATCTCCGGTGCCATCGTTTAATTCGAGCAAATAATCATTTGCCGATTCGGATTCTTCTATTTGCGCTACAGAAAACCGAGGGCCGGTTACGTTCACAATTAAATGCCCACGCTTAATATCTTCAGCCGCAAACAATCCTATACCGGCTCCTTCAATGCGCGACTCACCCAAGTTTACTTTTCTTCCAACTTTCATTGTTCTATTTTTTTTAAGGCGGCAAGACTAATAGAATCTGCCGATACTTAAGTCTGCCACTGAAAATAGTTTCGACTTATTATTTAAAATGCGAAGCACCATCAATTAAAACTACCTTCAAACCCTATTGGCATTCTGCGGTAGCACAAAACTTACCTATTGCAAGCCATATTCGATACCCTTATCAATAGTTTTATTGAAAACGAAGTAGGCATTGCAAATCATTTTTTGACTGACGAGTTAGCGTCATTCCTAAAACAAAATTTAGAGTTGCTATATAAAACTGAAAAACTGGAATTTGCTGGCACCGGAAATAATAAACTTGTTACACACGATAAAACTACACGCAACGATAAAATTTATTGGCTTGATGCCAAGCATAAAAACATTCACGAGAACAGTTTTTTAAAACTGCTGGATAGTTTCATCATCTATTTAAATGCTACCTGCTACACCGGTATTACCGGTTATGAATTTCATTATACGCTCTACGAGGAAGGAAGCTTTTATAAAAAACATATTGACCGCTTTAAGAACAATAGCAGCCGCGCTTATTCTATGATTATGTATTTGAATGAGAATTGGCAGCCGAGCCATGGCGGTGAATTATGTATTCATCACCACAACCGTTTGCAAAACATTTCACCTTCAAATGGCAAATGTGTTTTCTTCAAAAGCAATACGCTATTGCACGAAGTTTTACTTACGCATAAACCACGTTTAAGTATTACAGGCTGGCTAAAGCGAGATTGATTTGCTGTAAGAAAGTATCAATAGTTGTACTTCGGTTGCCATTCTTTCGCATTGGCAGGAAACAAATCGAACAAATGCCAAGGCGAGCAATAAAAATCTCCGGGGCCAAAGTAGTCGTAAGATGTGCGATAGATTTTGCCCTCCTTACGAATGAAGGCAGAGACACCAGGCCAGTATGATTTTGGTTTAGGCTCAAAACCCATATCTTTTGTAAATGTACTTCCATCACTCGAAAGCATTTTAAATTTCCAACCTCTACTTTCAGCAAATTCTTTTTGCTCCTCAGGTGAATCGGGCGATACAACTACAAAGGGCATTCTGTCATTGAGCGGGAGAACAAAGCCGCTGAAACCATCGGCCCATAAAGTGCAGTAAACACATTTCTTACCCATGTTGTGCACCACCAGTAATTCGTTACGCTCATCGAACAAGGAAGAAAGCATGACTTCATTTCCGTTCCAATCTTTCAACGTATAATCGTTTATTGGTTCTTGCTCTAATTGTGTGCGCAGTTCAAGTATTTTGTTTCTGCTTGTTTCAATTTCTTTTTGTGCCGCTGTAATTTGTTCGTAGATAGTTTCGTTCATACTTATAATTTTACCGCCAAAATAACGTTAACCTTTTAAGATGAAAACTCCACTTCTGCTTTTATTCCTTTTTCTTGGTTCGGGCAATGCCGAAAAATTTCTGAATGAGGTTCCCTCCTACAACAACGATTCTTTTTTCAAAGAGAAAGTTTATGCAGAACACGATTGGAAAAGTTTTATGCAACTGAAGGAAGCCAACGAAATTGTAAATCCCGATAATTACGATTTGCATTTGCTTAATGCGGCAGTTTTCTTTTCTACCAATAAGCTACGCGAAAAAAAGAATATGAAACAGTTTAGCTATTCACCGAAGCTACGCGATGCAGCTTTGGTGCATAGTTATCAGATGGTTGACAAAAAATTCTTCGACCATTTCAACAAACGAAGTATTCCATTGCGAACTCCTGATAATCGCATTCAGTTATTCGGAACCTTTGCCAATGCAGCGGGGGAGAATATTGATTACACACATATTGCTATGCCTTCTCAAACTACTTATGTGCAATTAGGTGAACTGATTGTAGATGACTGGTTTCATTCTGCGCCTCACAAGAAAAATATGCTCAATAAAAATTTCGGAGCATTAGGATGCGGATCTTTTTTTGAAACAAAAAACAAGAATGGAGCACGGTATGTAAAAGCTACTCAAGATTTTTCGAATTAATTCCCCGCCACTTGTCTCGGGTCTTTAATTTTTATCCAAGCCGGTGCAGTTACATTGATGTTCACCATTCTTCCTTTTAAACGAACCACCGGTTGGCTTTCGGCAGGGAAACCCCACCTGCGCATACGGCAATCAAAATCAGCAGTCATGATAAATTCTTTT
Organism: Bacteroidota bacterium; assembly: GCA_947479455.1. GTDB lineage: Bacteria > Bacteroidota > Bacteroidia > Chitinophagales > LD1 > Bog-950. Next base: position 96,185 of record CANJZE010000006.1, on the reverse strand, counting down.
CGATCTTCGCTCCACGTTACATTCTTTACTACAAACTTGGTCAATTCCGGAATTTGATAATAATCGTGCATATCGTAGTGAATTTCAATCTTCAAATCTTTTGGTTCACCTAACGAACCTTCATCGAAGGTGTATTCAAAATCGATATTCTCATCAAAGAGTTTTCCTTTTTCGTCACGAAATTCATTACCATAAAAAATTAATGAATTAGCCACACGGCTTAAGCCGCTACTACTATTGCTCATCGTTCCTGTTTTGTTGATGAGTTCAGCACGGTACTTATCATCATCACGCATTTCGAACATGGTGCCGTTGAGTATGGCAAAAAAGTAACCGTTGTTTTTGTAATGCCCGTTACCATCTTCAGGTAATCTGGTGAACGAACTGCTGAGACAAAAAATAGCTATAAGCATTACAGGCAGTGTAAAATTTCTCATGTTCCTAAGTTTAGTAGTGCGCCATAAAAACACTTATGGCTTCACTCTCATACGCAAGTAAAATTGAAAAGATACAGTACAGGACTTGTATGGCTGCCAGCTAGTTTTGAAACAACCTTATCTAAACTGTTTTGGTTTTTGCTGACTTGCCGCGAGCATCGCTATTTCGCTGATACGTTTTTGGCGGGTTTCTTTTTGTTTGGCTAGCACCAGCCATTGTAAAATGGCTTTTCGTGTTGATTTATTTAAACCTAAAAAGAATTCCTTAGACCCGTGTTTGGTTTTAAATTCTTTGTGGAGGTCAGCCGGTATTATTAATTCTTCTACGGCATCTAAAATGGTCCAGGAACCGTTTTGCTTGGCCGCTTCAATGGTTGCAAAACCGGCAGGTGTCATGCGTTCTTCGGCTATCAGCCGCGTTACTTTTTCTTTGTTCACCTTTGACCAAACACTATTCTTTTTACGCTTACCAAAAAGCTGCATAAATTTTTCAGCATCAACCGTTTTTCTCGTGCTGTCTATCCAACCAAAACAGAGTGCTTCATCTACAGCATCGCTCCAACTAATGGTTGGCTTACCCGATTTAATTTTATTACAGATGAGCCAAACTGATGTCTTGGTTTCATGATTTTTGTGCAACCAATTTCTCCATTGTTTAACAGAGGAAGGGTAGAAGGTTTCAGATTCTTTTGGAGTCATGTGATGGGTTGGAAATTTGGTTCTCAATTAAAAACAATTTCTCGTTTTCAATCGGCTACAATATTTTTTTTGATTGTACTAAATTCAAAATTTGTATTGTGCTTTGAATTGAGGCGGCTTACTAATCGACAATAGCCTAAATGTTTGTAACCCTCGAAAATCACTTTATCAGAAAAAATTAAACTTGCGCCAAATAAAAAACGATGAAGTACTTCGAAAGCATTATTGATACAGTAGGGAACACGCCATTGGTTAAACTCAATAAAATAACGAAAGATATTCCCGGCTTATTTCTCGCAAAAGTAGAGTATTTCAATCCAGGCAATTCCATCAAAGACCGCATTGGAATTAAAATGATTGAAGATGCCGAGACGAGCGGCAAGTTGAAACCCGGAGGAACAATTATTGAATGCACCAGCGGAAACACCGGCATGGGACTTGCTCTCGGTGCCGTGGTAAAAGGTTACAAATGTATTTTTACTACAACCGATAAGCAATCGAAAACCAAACTCGATATTCTTCGCTCGTTGGGAGCCGAAGTAATTGTTTGTCCAACAAACGTGGAGCCCGAAGACCCTCGTTCTTATTATTCTGTGGCAAAAAGATTGAACAAAGAAATTCCGAATTCAATTCACATGAATCAGTACGATAATCTGAGCAATCGTCAGGCGCATTACGAAACTACCGGTCCCGAAATTTGGGAACAAACCGAGGGGAAAGTAACTCACTATGTTACCACCATTGGCACGGGTGGAACCGTGATGGGTGTAGCCATGTATTTGAAAGAAAAAAATCCGGCAGTAAAAGTGTACGGCATTGATGTGTACGGTTCGTTGCTAAAAAAATATCACGACACCGGAGAGTTGGATATGAACGAAGTTTATCCCTACATGACGGAAGGTATAGGCGAAGATTTTGTGCCGCAAAATTATGACATGAAATACATTGACCACATTGAACAGGTTACCGATAAGGAAGGGGCAGTAATGGCGCGCAGATTAGCCCGTGAGGAAGGAATTTTTTGTGGCTATAGTGCCGGAACTGTTTTGCAGGGATTGATTCAGTTAAAAGATAAATTTACCAAAGATGATGTGGTAGTAATTATTTTACACGACCACGGCAGTCGTTATGTGGCAAAAATTTACAACGATGATTGGATGCGCGAACGCGGATTTTTGACGGATGAAGTGGTTACCGCTAAAACAATTATTGAGCGGAAGAAAATAACGAAGCTCGTTTTTGCCGAACCCCATGAAACCATTGCAAGTGCTTTCAAAAAAATGAAAGAAATGGCTTTAACACAATTGCCGGTTATGGAGGGCGAAATTAATTTGGGTAGCTTAACCGAGCATGGCATCTTGCAATTGTTGATGGAAAATCCTTACCACCGCGAAGATGAAGTGGGCAATGTAATGGGCAAACCCTTTCCATTTGTAAACCTAAATGAAACTGCAACCGATATTTCAAAATACATTTCAAAAGAAAATACAGCCGTGTTGGTGAAAGCTAATTCGGGCATGCTGCACATTATTACCGAGTTTGACTTGATAGAGGCAATGGCATAGCCAAATATGAAACACGAAGTAAGAATTACGAAATGGAAAAACACGTGAATACTTTTACTTCTATTGACCAACTAGGCAATAAAATCAAAATCAGTTTTCCTCCTAAGCGAATCATATCTTTAGTTCCATCGCAAACCGAGTTACTTTTTGATTTAGGATTAGATGAAGAGGTTGTCGGCATTACTCGTTTTTGTATTCATCCAAAGGAGAAAGTAAAAAGCAAAGCGACTATAGGCGGCACTAAGAATTTCGACTTTAAAAAAATAAAATCGCTTCAACCCGATTTAATTATTGGCAATAAAGAAGAGAACTACGAAGAAGGAATTATTGAATTAAAAAAACACTTTCCGGTTTGGATGAGCGATATTTTTACGCTCGAAGATTCGTGTAAGATGATGAACGAAGTAGCGAGAATTACGTATCGTGAAAAACAAGGACAGGAAATAATTGATGAAATTAAGAGTAGTTTTTCCAAACTGTCAACTGTCAACTGTCAACCGTCAACTGTTGCCTACTTCATTTGGCGCAAACCGTATATGGTGGCAGCAAAAAACACATTCATTGATTTCATGCTTCATGTAGTGGGAGTTAAAAATGTGTTTAAAGATTTAGAACGTTATCCTGAAATTAATCCGGCACAACTAGCTGAGCGAAAGCCCGATTTTATTTTTCTTTCAAGCGAACCGTATTCCTTTTCCGAAAAACATTTCGATGAATTCAAAGAATTCTATCCAAAAGCAAAAGTTGTTTTAGTGGATGGCGAAATGTTTAGTTGGTTTGGCAGCCGTTTGAAATATGCGGCAAAGTATTTTGAAGAATTAAAACAAGCACTAAACGCCTAAGTTGTCTTTTGCATTTTCCTTCTCCTTCGGAAAAGGGGTCCCGATGTTTCTTCAGCGGGACGGATGAGGTGGCTATTAATCGTTATAAATAATTATCCTGTTCCAAACACTCTTCTTCGATTTGCCTTTGAGAGCATCTACTTTTATAAAAACCGGAGTAGGGTCTTTTATTTTTTTAATCTCATGAATAGCTTCTGAACTAATTGTATCGCCTTTCGAAATATAATTCTTTCCTTCCTTTTCATAAAGCGCAATGGTTACTTCTTTCACTTCCATTTTATTCATGGTAACCTGATTATCATACATACTAACCCAAGGTTGCGTGCGAGTAAACAATTCCTTGGAGTAGGGTTTGTTCCTTTCTAAAAATATTTTGTCGTTCAACTTCACCAAATTTATTTTAGGGTTGGTAATTACCGGATACATCTTCTCAGGCACACGAATAATAAACTGCTTTTGAAAAAGCATTATGCGCGAGCCGGTGGTACTTGTTACTATAACACGAAGTGTAGCTGTATCAAAATCTCCCCATTTAGAACTGTTTGGAGTAATGACCAATAGACTGTCGTTTTGTACTGCTAAACCTTTTTCGAATAAAAACTGGGAAATTTTGAAGTCTGGAGATACACGTATTTTAAATTCATAATCGTGCTTATTGTCGAGTGTATCTAATTTGGGTTTCAACCAAATTTCACTTCTGTTGTTGAGGGGAATAAAAATTTCACCATTTATCTTTTGACAAAAAATATTTTGTTGAAGACAAATTGAAAACAATAAGAGGATGGAGAATCTAAATTTCATAACAAGCTCTACTGAACTTAAACGAAAAATAGGATAATAGGTTAGAGGAACTTACTCGCGAAGATTTGTAATATAAACAGCATGGCGGCAACTGTATGTTCGTTGGTATAATTCGGATTAGTGTATTTTTTTGTTTTTCATTACAACATCAATTGAAAATGAATGAATAAAGTAACGGTCTACTCTCCTGCTACTGTTTCGAACGTGGTTTGCGCGTTTGATGTTTTGGGCTTTGCTATTGCTGAACCATGTGACACGTTTACACTGCGTAAAACAGCAAAGAAAGGAGTTACAATTACCAACCAAGACAATTTTAATTTACCTACCGAATCCGAAAAAAATGTAGCAGGTGTAGCCTTGCTTGCCTTATTACAAGAAATGAATGATGAAATTGGTTTCGAAATAATCAGCAACAAAATTATAAAACCCGGTAGCGGAATTGGTTCAAGCGCTGCAAGTGCAGCAGGAGTTGTGGTAGCGGCCAATCATTTATTAAATAATCGTTTTTCAAAGGAGCAATTAGTAGAGTTTGCTATGTGCGGTGAGGTGGTGGCGTCCGGTTCGCGACATGCCGATAATATTGCACCTTGTATTTATGGTGGCGTTACACTCATCCGAAGTTTGAATCCGCTCGATATTATTTCCATTCCCGCACCCGAATTATTCGTTACAGTAATTCATCCGCAAATTGAAGTTAAGACCAGCGAGGCAAGGCAAATATTAAAACGAAATGTTCCTTTAAAGGATGCGATAACGCAATGGGCAAATGTAGCGGCATTGATTACCGGTTTTATGAAGGGTGATTACGATTTAATTTCTCGTTCGCTTGAAGATGTTATTGTAGAACCTGTGCGAAGCATTCTCATTCCTGCGTTCGCTGAACTGAAAACAAAAAGCAAAGAAGCAGGAGCATTAGGCGGAGGAATTTCCGGTTCTGGTCCTTCGGTATTTATGCTGAGTAAAGATTTAAAGACCGCAAAAAAAGTGGAAGTCGCAATGAAAGATGTTTACAATAAAGTTGGTGTGGAGTTTCATACGCATGTAACTACAATCAGTCAAAAGGGAGTTCATGTGGTTTAGTATTATCTGTGTAATCAATTGCCTTTATCTGTGAAATCATTGCGAAGCATATCATTTGTATTCATCCTAAAATCGTTGTGAAGCATCATGTTGTATTACAGCACCAATAAAAATTCTGCTAAAGTAGATTTTCGTGAAGCTACCATTAAAGGACAAGCACCCGATAAAGGATTGTATTTTCCTGAGCGTATTCCGCAATTGGATAAAACTTTTTTGAAGGAATTCAAAAACAAGTCTAAAGCGGCAATTGCATTTGAAGTTATAAAACCTTATGTAGGAAATTGTATAGCTGATGACGATTTGTATCAAATCTGTGAACACACTTCCAATTTCGATTTCCCATTGGTAAAAATTACTGATTCAATTTCCTCTCTCGAATTATTTCATGGACCAACACTTGCATTTAAAGATGTAGGCGCGCGTTTCATGAGTCGCTGTCTAGGTTATTTTTCAAAAGATAATAAGCGCGAGATTACCGTGCTTGTTGCAACTTCAGGCGATACAGGCAGTGCGGTTGCCAATGGCTTTCTAGGCGTTGAAGGCGTGAAAGTAGTTATCCTTTATCCTTCGGGGAAGGTGAGTAAAATTCAAGAGTTGCAACTGACCACACTCGGACAAAACATAACCGCGCTCGAAGTGCAAGGAACTTTTGATGATTGTCAACAAATGGTGAAGCAGGCATTTACCGATGCAGAAGTTAACGAGAAAATATTTCTCACCTCAGCCAATTCTATTAACGTGGCTCGTTGGTTGCCTCAACAGTTCTATTATTTCTTTGCCTTGCAACAATGGCGCCATGATGAACCGCCCATTATTTCAGTACCCAGCGGAAACTTTGGGAATATTTGTGCGGGATTGATTGCCGCAGTTTCAGGTTTGCCAATCAAACATTTTGTAGCAGCGTGCAACAACAACAATGCTTTTGTAAATTTTTTAGCAACGGAAAATTTTGTTGCACAACCTGCAGTAGCCACCATTTCAAACGCAATGGACGTAGGTAACCCAAGTAATTTTGTTCGGGTGTTAGAATTGTTCACGCACGATTTCAAAAAAATAAAAAACTTCATTAATGCTTACAGCATTGATGATAACGAAACGCGAAAAACAATGGCGCGTGTTTTTGAGCAACACCATTATTTACTAGACCCACATGGAGCTGTTGGTTTTGCTTCGTTAGAGAAGTATTTGCAAGTGCACGTTGAAAGTAAAGGGATGTTTTTTGAAACCGCCCATCCTGTAAAATTTGAAAATGTGGTGAGCGAAGCAACGGGAGTTCCTGTTACTATTCCTTCTGCCTTGCAACAATTACTTCATCTACATAAAACGAGTGTTTCGCTTAACGCAAATTACCAAGAATTGAAAGATTACCTGTTGGCCTAAACTCGGTTTAACCTTTTAATTTCTATGGAGAGAAAATAATTTATTGCTGTTTTGGAATTGCTACATTAGCTGCATAAAATTACCTCATGAAAAAAATTTACACGACCAGTTCAATCGTCCTTTGTTTTTGCTTCGCTTTCATAAACAGTAATGCGCAAAGCACTTTCTCTGATATTCATTATTTATTACAAACTAACTGTGGCGGCTCTGGCTGTCACGATGGTAGTGGCTCACCGGCATTTAATGTTACACTTTCCGATTCATTGCTCTACAACCAATTGGTTAATGTAGCGCCATTAAATCCAGCCGCTGCAGCTAAAGCCAATAAGCAGGTTGTGCCGGGCTATCCTGACAGAAGTTTTTTACTGCGCAAAATTGCACATAGCATTCCAAACGTAAGTGACCGATTAGCTTTAACCGCTAATGAAGGAAACGTAATGCCTGATGTGTATCCTAATCATTTAGCTCCACAGGAAGCAGAGCTAATTCGTCAATGGATTTTGTTTGGTGCGCCATTGCATGGCACTGTAGTGGACACGGCTATTATCAATAAATATTATCGCGAGGGTGGAATTGATGATACCTATCCTGTACATGCTGCACCAGCCGCAGGCACGGGCTTCCAAATGTATGCTGGCAAAATATTTATTGCACCTCACACAGAAGTTTATTACTACATTAAACACAAACCTGAGTTCAGCGGTAACATTGAGATACCGCGTATTATCGGTATGATGCCGCAGGCAACGCACCACATGGTTATCTATAAATTTTTACCGGGCGGAGAAAATAATTACAGCGAAGGTTTGAGACCGGAAGAACAAACTTCACATGCCGATGTGTTGGATGGAATAGGCATGGGCAAAGGATTATGGGATTATAATTTGCCTCCAAATTGCGCCTACTTCTGGCCAGCAAATACTGCGCTTGATTTTAATTTGCACATCAAAAACACAAGCGATTCTGTATTGGCTACCGACCTTTATTTCAATGTGCTTACACAGCCAGTGGGCACTGCACAACACTTTATGCTAATACGCAATTTCCCGGTGTTTACCATTTCTATTCCGCAAGATGGGCAAGAGCATGAAGATGTAGAAGTAGCTAATGATACGAATGAAACCCACATGTGGAAGATATGGCAATTGTACACGCACACCCACAAATATGGAACCGACTACGATGTGTTCCGCAGAAATGCAAACGGGACAACAGGCGACCAATTGTATGAAGGCTGGTATAGTTACGAGCAAGATTATATGGTGGGATATTACCGCACAGGTGTAGATGTTACGTTTGAATATTTTCCAGACGATTCATTGTTAGAGATTGACCCACGCATTGGTTTAGTGCACCGTGCAAAATGGAGAAACACCAATGGACCCGACCCGATTATTTGGGGATTAACGTCTGCCGAAGAAATGATGGTGATGGGCTTTCAATATATTCAAGGGGATGTTTTAGCGCCACTTTCTATTGCTAAAAACGATAAAGAAAATATTCAATTCAAGGTGTTTCCTAATCCAGCTATTGATGCGGTGCATTTGAATTATGTTTTGGAACAAGCATCAGATATTCGAATTGAGTTCACCAATCTATTGGGTGAAACTGCTTTTGCCTTGGAACAAAAAAATAAGCCTGCAGGAAATTATTTAGAAGAAGTGGATTTAAAACATCACCTGTCGGCAGGTATGTATAATATAATCTTCCGCACAAAGAATGCAGTAACCACACGCAAAATTGTGATTGAATAATTTTTTTCGAAAACAAAAAACAGTGCTGCTCTTTCGTTTTATGCAGAATACATTAACGAACGAGCGGCATTTTTTCTTCCCCATTTATCACATCAAAAATCTTAACCCAAAAACCCCTGACCATGAAAAAAGTTTTACTCGCCATTACCTTTTTGGCAACGCTTAATTTTGCCCAAGCACAAAATCCGATTCCAAATCCTGGCTTCGAAATTTGGAATGCTAACCCTAACTATGATGACCCTGCCGATTGGGGGACCATTAACGGACTAACTTATTTTTTAGGAGCAAGAACAGTAACTAAAGCTACTCTAGCGGGTGATGTACATGGTGGCAGTGCCGCTATAAAACTAGAATCGCTTAATATTCCTTTTCAAGGAAACGCGCCAGGTGTTGCCGCTACAGGAACTTTCAATACAGGAGGCTATGTGGATGGCGGTTTAGCTTACAACAAACGACCAATTGCTTTGACCGGTTGGTATAAATACACTGTTACAGGAACAGATACCGGTTCTATTGAAGCGACTCTTTCTAAATGGAATAGCAACACACATGTGCGCGAAGAGGTTGGTCATGCACAATTTACGAAGAATGCAACGGTGGGAAGTTACACGCAGTTCTCTGTAAACTTTACTTACTCTTCTTCAAATATTCCCGATACCTTGGTGGTGATTTTATTGACCAGCACGCGTACGACAGGTTTTCCTTTGGGAAGTGAATTGTGGGTTGATGATTTAGATTTGGTTATGTGTTCGGGCTACACGGCTACACCAAGTTCTACTATTGCAACTTGCACAAGTGCCACTGGCTCTGCAAGTGTAGTTACTACAAATGGAACTTTAGCTTCTACTTACCTTTGGTCAAATGCTTCAACTTCTGCTTCGCTCACGAATATTGTTGCGGGAACGTATACCGTAACCGCTACCGATTTTAATGGATGTACCGCAACGGCTTCGCCTGTGGTTGGCGCTTCGGCAGTAAACATTGGAGCAAGTGCTTCTTCAACCAATACGATTTGCACGGCAAGTTTGGGAGCAGCAGAAACCGGTACTACTGCAGGTTCTTCTCCTTTTACTTACCTGTGGTCAACTGGTGCTACAACTTTCAGCATTAGTAATCTTGCAGCCGGAACTTATTTGGTAACCGTTACTGATAATGACGGATGCACCGGAACTGCTTCGGCAACAGTGAGCGCAACTACCACTGCAATTACTTCTACCATTACTTCTACCGCCACTACTTGTGGTGCTAATACAGGTAGCGCTACGGTAACTCCAACTAATGGCATAGCCAATTATTCTTATGTATGGAACAGCGGTGGCACCACCGATGCAATAACGGGGTTAGGTGCAGGCGGCTATCAGGTCACTATTACTGATGCCAATGGTTGTTCAGGAACAGCAACAACAAACGTTACAGCTCCGGGCGGTCCATCGGCAACGCAGGTAACTACAGATGTAACTTGTAATGGCGCAGCGAATGGTGCAATTAACGTTACTACCACAGGTGGAACGGGTACTATCATTTATCTGTGGAATCCTACTGCATCAACAGAAGATATTAGTGCATTACCCGGTGGCAATTACACGCTGACTATTACTGACGGGAATAATTGCTCGTTCACTATTGCGGCAACCGTAAATGAACCTGCGCAGTTAATGCTTTCAGAAACTCATAATAATGTTTTGTGCAATGGCGGAAATGATGGGAGTATACAAGTAACCTCAACAGGAGGAACACTTCCTTACACCTATAATTCGCTTCCTTTAATTGGAAGCAATCTAACAGCTGGCACTTATGCTGTTACGGTTACAGATAACAATAGCTGTTCAACTTCTATAAGTGTTACTGTTACAGAACCAACTGCGGTTAACGCTCAAGCCAATGCAACGGATGCCAGTTCTGCAGTAGCAACTGATGGGTCAATAACAATTTCTGCTACGGGTGGAACGCCAACTTACTCTTACAATTGGAATCCGAATGTGAGTTCAACAAGTACCGCTTTATCGCTGGTTGTAGGAACTTACTGTGTTACCGTTACTGATAACAATTCATGCACAACTACCGCATGTGGAACAGTAAGTTTTACTTCAGCAATTGGAAATGTTTCCATTGACAAAGTTACGCTCTATCCTAATCCTGCAAACAATCAGATTATGATAGAAACAAATTCTGCAAACAGCAAATTCAGTTTCTCCATTTTTAATATAGAAGGTAAATTGATGACTGAACAAATTATCAGCGGAGGAAAAATTACAGTTGATGTAAAACAGCTTGCTGAAGGATTTTACTCTTATCAATTGAAAGAAACTGTTTCGGGAGATAAAAAGACCGGAAAATTACAGATACAGCGATAGAAAATTACTGAACCGTTTAAAAGAAAATGCCTGATGCTTTAAAACATCGGGCATTTTTTTTAAGGCATTACTAAACCAATGCTTATTCTAAATCGTACTGCAACTTCAGCAAATTAGAATAGAGTCCGTCTTGTAGCTTGCTTAAATCTGTATGTGTTCCTTGTTCCACAATTTTGCCCTTGCTAATAACTAAAATTACATCGGCCTCGCGAATGGTAGATAAACGATGCGCAATAATAAATGTGGTGCGGTTCTTCATCAATTCATCTAAAGCTTCCTTTACCAGTTTCTCACTTTCAGAATCAAGCGCAGAAGTTGCTTCGTCAAGAATTAAAATTTTGGGGTCACGTAGAATAGCGCGTGCAATGGCAATGCGTTGTTTCTGTCCACCCGAAATTTTTACACCTCGCTCTCCTACTATAGTTTCAAACTTTTCAGGAAACGAATCAATGAAACTAAATGCATTTGCTTTTCGTGCAGCCGTAACAATTTCCTCTTCGGTGGCATCTGTTTTACCATAAGCAATGTTTTCGCGAATGGTTCCGCCAAACAAAATAGTATCCTGCGGAACGGTTCCGAAATTTTTTCTCAACGCGGTAACATTGTAATCGCGAATGCTTTTGCCATCAATCAAAATATCTCCCTGTTCAAATGGATAGAGACCGCTCAATAGTTTAATAATAGTTGATTTACCGGAGCCGCTAGGGCCAACCAATGCAATTTTTTGTCCAGCATTTACCTGGAATGAAAGGTCATGAAACAGCTTTGTTTCTTTTCGTGATGGATAAGAAAAATGAACTCCTTTAAATTCCACATCCCCTTTTATTAATGTGGAGAGATGTTCATCTGCTGTTCGGGTTTCGCTCGTTTCACCTAAAATTTCATTGATGCGTTCCGATGCACCAATTGTTTTTTGCAACACACTATAGCTCTCGCTTAACCCGCCCAACGAACTTCCAATAAAAAGAGTCAGTAAGAAAAACTGTATCAATTCACCCATGGTCATGCTCCCTTTAGCTACTTCATTCAATCCTGCATATACTATAAACACTACTGTACCAAACATGGCGAAAATGATAAACGAAACAAATGCTGCACGATACTTAGCGGCATACATACCAATGGTGGCTACGCTTATACTAATTTTGGAGTACCTTCTGGTTTCGTATGCTTCGTTGGTAAAGGCTTTTACCACATCAGCCGCTTGAAAAGTTTCTTCTACAATGGTATTGCTCTCCGCTAACTCATCCTGTGCCTTGCGCGAAATATTACGAATGAATCTTCCAAACACCACAGCCGCCACCAGCAAAATAGGAAGCAAGGCAAGAATAATGAAGGTTAACTTTACCGAAATAGCAAAAATGAAAGGGATACAAACGATAGGTAAAACCAATTGACGAACAAAAAATGCAAGTTGATTGGTGAGTGCATCTTGCAATTGTGTTACATCACTAGAAATTCGTGAGGTTAAATTACCTACACGATTCTCTTCAAAAAACTGAACAGGAAGCGTAATTATTTTTTCATAGAGCGATCTGCGTATGGAACTCATGGCATGTTGTGCTACATATTCAAACAAATAAATACGGAAGAATGAAAGCACGGCCTGAATCAACAACACAATACCGAGAATAACGCCAATCTCTTTTAATTTTTCGGGAGAAATTTCGGAAGAATAATGACTAACGAGCGAAGATATTTGCACTAACTTATCTTCAGGCAAAGCAGTGGATTTTACTACCGAAGCAACTTTGCTAATAACTTCCTTTGCAGGTGTAGCGGCATCAATCAATTTACCAAACCCACCGGGTATAAAACTTACCACACCGGTAGAAACCACAAGACATAGCATACCAATACTGAATTGCCATTTGTAAGGAAGTATGAAACGATAGATGCGCAAGGCTTCGACAATTTCTTTTCGGCTGATTAATTTCCGTTTAATTTTTTCTTCGGATTTCGACATATTTTTTTTTAAAAAATTGTGCTTACTGAAATGAAGCGGCTGCAAATGTATTAGACTAAGTGAATTGCTATTGTTATGTAGGAGTTCGTGGTGAAAATATTTGAACTAAAACAACAATAGCTGATAGAATATTCCATCAGCTATTATCAAACTTGGGTGTTGAAATCTACTCAGCGGTATACAATTCCACTTGCTTTAGTACACGATTAATTTGTGCATCACTAGGGTCTAATTCATGAGCTTTATCCAAGTATGGCTTTGCCTTCAAATACCAATCTCTACGTTGTTTTTTAAGCGCATCATACTTCTTCATATCATCAGCAGAGTTGCCTAGTTTATTCATAGGCTCAACAAGCGCATTTGCTTTAGCCACATACAATGCACCGAGGTTGTTGTAAGTTTTAATATTCTTCGGGTTGATGTCACTTGCTCTTACATAATAGTAAACCACTGAGTCTTCGTTGCCTATTTTTTCATAAGCCAACCCTTTAATGAACAAAGCACCATCATTATTTGGTTCTACTTCCAGCAAATTGTTTACGTATGTAAGTGCCTCGGTATATTGTGTAGTTTCCAAAAAGAAATTGATTTTCTCCACTAATAAATTAGCATCCTTAGGAAATTTAGCCAAGCCTTCATCCACCGTTTTTTTAGCGTCATCTGCTTTGCCTTGTTTCTTGTACGAAACCGCCAAATTACGATAAGCAGCGGCTTCGGGTGCAATGGCCAACCAATCCTGATAAACATTCATAGCACCTGCCACATCGCCCGCGTTCTCAGCGCAAATAGCTGCGTTCTTCAACGCCACGGTCAAATCAATGTTTGGTTTTTGTCCTTTGCCAGTAAGAACAGCGTTGATATCCTTTATAGCGTAAAAATATTGAAACGCCTGCGCATAATTTTTTTGTTGATACAAATCAACCGCTTCGTTAAAAGTGTTGGTGGCTAATGGCATAATATATTTGTAGGCTTCGTCCCAATCTTTAAACTTAGGATCGTTTATTTCGTACAATTTCTTAAACGCCTTTATTGCTTCAAACGCAGCTGTGCCATATTTGGGTTTTAAGGTTTTATCCATAAAAATGAGCGTATAAAGCTGGCCGCGGTAAAACCATGTTTTCCATTTTCCACTGGTAGATTCATTTAAACTGGCTTCATCGGAACACTTCATGCCGTGCTCTAATTCTTCCGGTCCTGCCTGCTGGTTGTAATTGTTGATGCCATTCCAAACACAAATATTGTTTCCGTCTTGTGCATAAGCAACTGCAAAAGTTGCCAATAGAAATAAAGCGAGTGTGAGTTGCTTCATAATTTAGTTTTTAGATTTTAATAATGGGTTTACTAATTACAGATTTGTTGCCAATTGATTTTTAGACTTTAGAATTAACGGCTTTTGTGTTTTCTCCTTTCGTTACCAAAAAAGATTAGCGGTCGCAATATAAAAAAGCGGTTGAAGATACCATTGCCCGATATCTGCCTTTGAATTAGCTGCAAAATTATATTTGCAATTAATTACTAAGAGCATGAAAAAGAATTTGATTCTTAACCACGAAGAGATTCAACAAAAAACGCGCAGAATTGCCTATCAGATTGTGGAGGATAATTATGACGAAAAGGAATTAGTGATGATAGGTATAAAGCCCAACGGCTATGTGTATGCCGAAAGTTTGAAAAATGAAATTGACGCTATTGGTGGAATTAAAATTATTCTTCTGGAGCTTTCGCTCAACAAATCGAAACCACTTGAAGAGAAAATAGTTGTTTCGCTGGGCAAATTATCGTTAAACAACAAAACAGTTCTACTCGTTGATGACGTAGCCAACACGGGCAAAACGCTTTACTACGCGTTAAAACCAATAATGGATTTTTCTCCAAAAAAAGTTCAGGCAGCGGTTTTGGTTGACCGCCAACATAAACTCTTTCCTGTTACTGCCGATTTTGTTGGACTCTCTCTTTCCACTACCTTACAGGAACAAATACGTGTAGAGTTTGATAGCAAAGGAAAAAGCAATGCTTATTTAGTTTAAACATCATTTCATCAATACATTTTATGTCGCAGTTTAGTAAAACTTGTTTTTCATTTGTTGCCGTGGTGCTTTCTGTTTTATCTGGTTGCAAGCACGACACAAAAATCGCACTTGACCCCGATAAACCCCGTAATTGGATGACCACTTACTTCGATCAAAAGTATTTGTTGTATAAACTGGATGACAATTTTTATAAAGACCAACCCCTCCATCATTCGTTTGAAAACGTTTCCTCCGATTTTATTTCTGATTTTAAACCACTGGGTTACGACCCAAATTTCAATTTAGAGTACCGCCATGTTTATAGTAAGGAATGTGATTTCCATATTCTGGATACCACATTAAAATATGCCGAAGTCTGTTTTCCAAATACGTGTTTAACGAAGGACAGCGCACGAGGGGAAGTAACACTTACTAATTCATCTTCGCAACCAAAAATTTTTTATGTGCGTTTGTTTTATCAAAACACAAGTTATTGGAACCGTACTGATAATGAACTCGAATTTAGCAACGAGCAATACCTTAATAATTATTATGGAGTATCGCAGATCCAAAAAGTTGTAGTGCCAGCAAATGAAAAAACCATTGTGAGATTTGCGTACACGATAGGTATGGATCCAAAACGCGAAAACCCCGGTAAAGAATGGAAAGACCCTGCACGCCCGGGCAATTACGAGTTTATGGTTTTGGCTTTGCCTGACATCAAAAATGTTTTAATGAACGATACTGTTGACTTAAAAAAAATCAATCCGTTTGCAGAAGTAAAAAAGGATGAGTTAAAAAACAATAGCCGTTTGTACGCTCAGCGCTTTGCTTACGTTCCACCCAAACATTTCAAATTTATTTTTCTGGAAGAATTTTTTGATGGTACGAATGCTTTAGACAAGAATCATCTTTACGTTCCTTTGAATGGTTGGCAAAAAAAACTATGCGACACTTGTACCGATACCTACCGCGCGGTTATAACAGAAAACTGGAACACTGAAGAATTTTTCAATGGTTACCTGAGCAAGGCATATTTCGTTAAGGCCAATTATGGTCAGCGCGAATCGAACTGTACGATTGACAGCAATGGCATAACACTTACCAGTCCAAAATCAACGCGAGGCAATTACAATAAAACATGGGGTGAAGTGGTTATGCAGCCTTCGTTTAAATATGGGCACCTAACGGTGCGGGCAAAGTTTTCAGATATGTTGAATAAACAAGGAACGCCTAACGGACAAGTTCATAACCTGTGGCTCTATCAACGTTTTCTAGAACCGGTATCTGCCAATGATCCATATCCGGATATTGTTGATGGCAGCGGTATAAAACCATATGAAATTGATTTTGAAATTTGGAGTGCTTCAGCTTACAATGAAAATACCATTTGGAATCGCAATGCGTTTATCAATTATTCTATTGTTGATTATATGCGTGGACCTTGGGTAAAAGTAAAACCGGGTGAAGTAAAAACAATTGGCAAGTACGAAATAGAACGCTTCAATAAGCGTCAGGCAAATGTTATTGGTAGCGAAATGGATGAACATTTTTTTGAATCGTGGCACACCTACGATTTGTATTGGTACCCGGATAGTGTTCGATTCTTACTCGATGGCGTAGAGAAGGCCATCATTAATACCGATGCAGCTCGAATACCTGATAAGCAAATGTTTTTATGGATTGGAACTCCAATGTATCAGGATGGAACTTATTATACCCAATCCTTTGTTCCATTTTTAAAGCAGGATAAAAAATCAATAATTGATTACATCCGTATTGAGTAATGCATAATTTCCGGATTGAAGCTGAAAAAAGTTTCATGCATTGTACCAAATTTCCCAACTCTTGTCCCCCTGAAGTTGCAGCATCTGTAAACCGTTTTGCGTTTTAGCCCCTGCCTGTTTCCCTCTTTGCAAAAACAAAGTTTCGGTTGGATTGTAAATTAGGTCAAAGAGAAAATCCATGTCACTTAATTTATCATAAGGAATTTTCGGGCAATCATTTTCATTAGGAAACATTCCTAATGGAGTGGTGTTGATGAAGAAATTAGTCTCTTTCATTAAAAGAGAAATTTCTTCGTAACAAATGCAATCGCTTTTCTTATGTCGCGAAACTTTCATAAAAGGCAAATTCAGTTTCTTTAAAATGTAACAAACAGCTTTTGATGAACCGCCACTGCCGAGAACAAATACCCCTAAATCCCCTAAAGGGGACTTGAAGACAGTCTCAGTATTGTTGGATTTGTCGTTCATAAATTCAATAAATGAAGTTTCAAATCCAAATGCATCTGTATTGTATCCTTTAAGTTTTCCATTTACAATTTTGATACAATTCACGGCACCTATTTCCTTTGCTTCGGCAGAGATATCATCTAAATACTTCATCACTGATTCTTTAAAAGGTACAGTAACGTTTAAGCCAATAAGATTCGGTTTTGCTTGAAGCAAATCGGGAACTTCTTCAATTGATTTTAGTTCAAACAAATCGTAGCTGCAATCAGCGATGTTTTCGCGTTGAAATTTTTTTTCAAAATATTTTTTTGAGAAAGAATGAGAGAGAGGAAATCCTATCAATCCAAAGTTTTTCATGCTTCTTTTGTAAGAAACTTCACCTTTACCATTTGCCATACTATTGGTAAAACAGAAACGAAAATGATTCCAAGCAGAACCAATTCAAAATTCTTTTTTACAAGTTCATAATTTCCAAACATGTATCCAAGTGAAGTAATACCGGCCACCCAAAGCACTGCGCCTGTCAAACAAAACAAAATATATCGTGGGTAACTCATGCTGCCTGCACCGGCTACGAACGGAGCAATAGTTCTAACAATAGGAATGAAGCGAGCCATGATAACTGTTTTGCCACCGTGTTTTTCGTAGAAGGCCTCAGTCTCTGCAATGTATTCGCGTTTGAAAAATAAAATGCGGTAGCGTGCTTTTATTTGCTTGCTGAAAAATTTCCCTACAAAATAATTTACGTTATCTCCAAGTAAAGCAGCTGTAATAAGCAGCGGAATAATAACCATTAACTCTAATTTTCCGGTGGCAGCGGCTAAGGCTCCGGCCGCAAACAATAATGAATCACCGGGTAAAAGCGGCATCACAATCAAACCAGTTTCTACAAAAATAATAAGGAACAAAATTGCATACGTGAGGGTTCCGTATTGAGTAAGTAGATCTGCCAGATGTTTATCTAAATGCAGAAAAAAGTCGAGCGCAAGTTTTATAAATTCCATAGCCGCGAAAGTAAAATAATTGTGTGCTTATGAAAGCAATGGTGTGGTAGTTCACCTTAAAATTGGTAGTCAACTTCTGTACTGCTCAATCACACTTAACACCGTTTCGTTATCGAGTAACGAATCGTCCATGTCAAAAATAATTGTGTGCTCATCGAAATTAGTAAGTAAGCCGCGTTCAAGATTTAGAATGGCTTCGTGTTTATTTCCCACTTGCAAATAGAATACCGATTTGATGTAAAAAATATCGGCACTGTTTTCAAATTTCTGTTCCGCTTCGTGCAACACTTGAAATGCTTTGCGGCAATCTTCTATATTAAAATACGCAGTGGCTAAATTTATCCAGTTCTGCTTATCCTGCGTATCAAGTTGAAAGAGACGTTCAAAAATGTCTACCGCTTTTTCGCCTTCATCTACACTCAAATAAGCATCGGCAAGTGCGGCTAAAAATTCAATATTTTCTTTGTTCAGTTTTACCGCTCGTTCAAAAGACGAAATTGCTTTTTGCCATTTTTCTTCCTCCCTGTAAGTTTCGCCAATGCGAAAAAACGCTTCATCGTAATACGGATCTACCGCAATAGCTTTACGCAAGAAGGCGCGTGCTTTTGAAAAATCATTCAACATCTCGTAAGCTTCGGCAGTTTTAAGATATAGCTCCTTATTAGGCTTTGATAACTTAATGGCATCCATGTAATAATGAAGGGCTTCTTCATATTGCTCCATATTAAATTTCACATCACCGCAACAGATGTACGCACCGTCAAATTTTTCATCAATGGCCATTACATATTCAAATGCTTCAAGTGCCTTCTCATATTGTTGCAACCCTGCATGCGCATGACCTAAGTTGAACCAAGCTAGATAAGCATAAGGACTTTGCTCAATAATTTCTTCATGAAATTTAATGCTGTCTTCATAATCTTGTGTCAACTCTACACAAAACCAAAAACGATTTAGCGCTTCCTCACTATTAGGATCAAAACGGACAGCTGTTTTCAACGCCTCAATAACTTCAGGATATTTTTGCTGGTCTTCGAGTATATCTGCCATTTCCAAATACAGTTCGCATTTGTCCTCAGGGTCTGTAGCTTGAGTTAAAGCAAACTCTGCTTCGGCCAAAGCTTGTGCGTGTTTCCCTTGCCATAAATACACATCGGCACGAATAAGAAAGATATTAATATCACTGGGGTCTAACTTTTGTGCTTCTTCCAAAGCTAAAAGCGCCTCATCAAATTTTTTATCGTTAGCTAAAATTTCGGCTTGTTTAATATAAAAATAGCCGGAAAAAGAATATTGATTGAGGGCTTCTTCTATTACGCGCAATGCTTTTTGAGGTGCACGGTTATCTTGATAAAACTGTATAATTTGCTCATAGTGTTCTTCATCTAAGTAAATAGGTCGCTTCAATTTTTCAGCCTCTTCATATTGTTTTACCAGATCAATGATTTCGCCAAAAGAGGGTTCTTGAGATTCATTTTCTTCCATTGCAACATTTTTCGTGAACGAATCAGTTCCATTTGTAACTGTAAAAGAACATTATTTTATATCAGCTACGAACCGAAAGTAATTTTGTAATTGAAACCTGGCAATCTGTTTTTTCAACAACCTAAAAGTGCATTGCCCAAAACCTAAGATGGCGTTATATTTAACCAACCGTTTGTAATTTCTTTTCTTTTTCTGCCTTATATGATTCGCGTGGCTTTAAGCCAAGCAGGTGAAACATTTCTTTATCGGCATCAAAATCAGGATTAGGAGTAGTCAATAATTTTTCTCCTGTAAAAATTGAATTAGCTCCGGCAAGAAAACACAACGCCTGTTGTTCGAAACTCATTTCATTTCTTCCGGCACTTAAACGCACCATGGCCTTAGGCATAAGAATACGAGCGGTAGCAATCATGCGCACCATTTCCCACACGTTCACGCGGTCTCTTCCTTCAAGCGGAGTTCCTTTCACGCTAACGAGTGCATTCACGGGAACACTCTCGGGGTGTTGCTCGCGAGTAGCAAGCGTGTGCAATAATTTTATCCGGTCATCATCTGTTTCTCCCAAACCAATAATTCCACCGCAACAAACACTCAAGCCTGCTTTCTCTACATTGTCGAGCGTCTCCAAACGGTCTTTGTAAGTACGCGTAGAAATAATTTCTCCGTAGTGCTCATCACTTGTATCCAGGTTGTGATTGTATGCGTAGAGCCCTGCTTCCTTTAATCGTTGTGCTTGTTGCTCGGTCAACATACCGAGCGTGCAACAAACTTCTAAGCCCACGGCATTTACTCCTTTCACCATATCAATCACTCTGTCAAAATCTGAATTATCGCGCACGTTGCGCCAAGCCGCACCCATACAAAAACGTGTGGAGCCGCCATTCTTCGCATCGAGCGCTTTGCCCACTACTTCTTCATAATTCATCAGTTTGTGCGCTTCCACCCCTGTGTTGTATCGAGCTGCCTGCGGGCAGTAAGCACAATCTTCAGAACATCCACCTGTTTTTACCGAAAGTAATGTGCAAACCTGCACTTCGCCTGTTGCCTGATATTGCTTATGCATTTCAGCACCACGCAGAATCAATTCCAACACGGGTGAAAAATATATTTCCTTAATTTCTTCGAGAGACCAGTCGTTTTTAATCATTGGTAATTTGATGATTGATTATTTGTTTCATCCCGATGTTTCATCGGGAGATTATTGAAAACCTTGGTCGCAAATATAATTTACTGAGATAAAAAATCAGCAATCGCTTTATGACCCTTCTCAGAAAAATGAATTTCATCGGCAAAAAGATAAAAAGAGTTGACGTTAGTTTGTTTGGAAAGATATTCTGAAGCATCTGAAAATTCTATGGAATCTTTCGTGCAATATTCTCTTGCCAATTGCTGTGGTACGAAATTCTTATCGTGCAATTGCGATTGATAAGGGAGCATTACCACATTGAAATAGATATTTCTCATCTTACAAAGTGAATCACAGAAACGCAAATCATTCATCGCCTGAACGAAATGCACTTTGTCTTTTTCATAAAACTGCAAATCGTAACAGAAGTAACGATTCGAATGCCGATAGAAAAAAAGCTTTATCAGTTTATAAGTAGAGCAAGAATTTTGCAACATACCATTCAGTTTACCAATGAAGTTCTGCTTAGCTATTATTGGTAAATCTTTTGCCTTTGTACTTCCGTACACATCGTTCAAACAATAAAAGAGAGTGACTAACTCAGTGGTTGAATCTTTTTCCAAAACTGATTTCAGCACGTTTACATAGTCAGCAGTTGAATAACCAATCAACGAGTAGTTGCAAACATTATGCTCTGTAAATACTTCGGAACAGAGACTTGAAAAAGTAGAAGAATCCTCCACTCCTACTCCTTCAGTTACAGAATCGCCAATGAAGAGCCACTTTTTTTTCTTTGAATCAAAAGCAGTTTTATTTTTTCTGCAACCGAAATTATCAGTATAAAATTCCTTTCCCCAAACTTTTCCTATTGTGTTTTCTTTCAATCCTGATGAAGTGTAATATTTATTGTTAACGACTAAGGAAGAATCAAAATTTCGGTTGTAGATTTTACGTAGGATTCTGTTGCTGATAATTTCAATGACGGATAACAGAACAACAATCGAAATGATATTGATAGCTATTTTTTTCATCACTACAGATATTTAGCAGCCCCGTAAACGAAAATAAACTGGAGCATCATCATGCCATCTAATACGAAATAATACCACCAATCATTTGTTTCTTCATTGACTGGTTGAATGCAAAGGATAGAAACGAGCAAGGAAAGATTCACCGCCATCATATTTAGTAACGAAACATCGAAGAAAAAATACTGTACGCTGTTAATCAGCATAAGCAAAAATAAAACTCCTTGTGCTAACAGTTTAGTGTTTGAGATACCAAGGCGCATTGGAATAGTTTTCAGATTGTATTCTTCATCGCTCTTTAAATCCTTTATTTCAAACACGATAGTAAGCGCCATAACAAAAAGAAATCTGCGGAGAAAGAGAAAAACAAGCATGTCGCTTTCAACAAAAGTGTTTGATAGTGGAACAATAACTGTAGTTACCGACCAAACCAGTGCTACAAAAAATGTTTTCAGCAAACCAAAATCGCGAAGCTTTCTGCTGGGTTTAAGAAAAGGAATATCTACAAAGCCATAAAACAGAGTAACCACCGCTAACACACCAACGATTATCTGCTGTTGATGACTGAGCATAAAGAAAAAACTAACCGTTGCGACTAGCGTTATAACTAGAATGTTTTTGGAGAGTTGCAGATTTTCCTGCGCCCAGGTTCTGTGCGAAGTATCGCTTGGTCCTTCGCCCACTCTTCTGAATTTTAAAAATGAATAGGTAAACATGGTGGAGAAAAACACAAACCAATACGTGTGATTAAAATGAATATCGCCTTCCATAGCAACCTGATTAGTAAAGGCCAAAGCCAATGCACACACCCCAATAAAAATATTGGAGTACAGAATAAAGTCTTTGAATTTACGCAAGGCTATCATTTCAATGTGCTTATGAACAATCAACAATAATCAATTTCCAAGAATCATATATTCACGCAAAATAATTCAGATGTTTAAAGACATACGCGAATACGAAAACTTGCACATTGTTTTTTGGTTGATAAAAGATACGTGCTGGGTAATGGATTGGAAGATTGCGGGAATGACGATGATAATTCCCACGCTTGTAGTTGCCATACACATTGCCTGGCGTTCACGCAAAAACATTGCAGATTTATTTCACAATACTGCGGTTTGCCTTTGGATAAGTGCAAACGCTACCTGGATGACGGGTGAATTTTTCTTTGAGGATGGTCTTCGTCAATACGCTATCATTTTTTTTATAGCAGGAATTGTGGTGGTGAGTATTTTCTACTTGGTGCACTTTCCTAAAACAAGAAAGATTTTGCTGAAAGAGGAAGGTGAGAAAAAAAAATAGGTGCAGTATTTCATGCTGAGCTTGTCGAAGCATCTTCTCCCAAAACCGTTCGACAAGCTCAGGGTGACATCCTTTTAACTTCCTTTTATTCCCCCTCTCAAAAACTCTTCTACACTCATTTTCTTTTTTCCCTCTAACTGACATTCTTTCACATCAATAGCTCCATTGCTGCAATAAAAGCGCAGATAGGTTTTGCCATCTGTTTCGTATTGTTCAGAAGTTCCACTTTCAAAAGTTCCTCTCCTTAAAGAAGTGGAACTTTTAACCGATGAAAAAATCTTAAACACCTTTCCATTGAGTAAAGTGAATGCGCAAGGGTAAGGACTTAAGCCGCGAATGAAATCGTAATTGTATTCAGCCGTTTTACTCCAATCTATTTTACAGGTTTCTTTAAAAATTTTTGGAGCGTGTTTAATATCGGTGATATGGTCCTGTGGAATTTGCGGATAGTTATTCTCAGCAATGGCATCCACTGTTTTGCGCAACACTGTTGCGCCTAATTGCATTAACTCTACATACAATTCTCCAACCGTTTCGTTTTCCCGAATCGGAATCTTTTCCTGAAAAATTATTTTACCTGTATCAATTTCGTGTTGAATAAAGAAGGTCGTTACACCTGTTTCTTTTTCTCCGTTTATGATTGCCCAATTAATAGGCGCTGCACCACGATACTGCGGCAATAAAGAGGCGTGAAGATTAATAGTGCCGAGTGATGGCATATTCCAAACCACTTCGGGCAACATGCGAAACGCCACCACCACAAATAAATCGGCATTCAACGATTTCAATGCAGCCAAAAAATTTTCATTCTTCAGTTTTTCAGGTTGAAGAATGTGCAGCGATTTTTCTTTCGCAAATTTCTTTACCTCACTTTCATTTAACTGCATTCCTCTTCCCGCAGGTTTATCGGGTGCAGTTACTACTCCCACTACTTCATGAGTGGAGTTCACGAGTTCGCTAAGCATAGGAACTGCAAACTCAGGAGTGCCCATAAAAACTATTCTCAACTTCTTCATTATAGGTCTTTGTAGAGCAAATATTTTTTGCGCTTCGCTTTGTAAATTTCCAAATCAGCTTTCCAACTTGCTTTAATTTCTGCTTCGGTTTTGTGCGCAATAATTTGTTTGCGCAATTCATCGGTGCCTGCCAGTTTATCAAAGAACCCATTCGGCAAAAAATATTTCGAAGTATCGTTAATAGCTTGGTAGGTATCTAGTAAATAAGAAAGATTGATGCCCGGTGCATCGTTACCAATCCAACGCAAATCGTAACCGAAACAAATCTGGCTCACATGCGGTGGACTTTTTGCTCCCGATTTGCTTTCGGGATGAAAAGAAAAATTGCGCACCGTAATATTTGGCGAGCCAATCATTTGAAACGGAGCATCGGTTCCTCTGCCCACCGAAATATCGGTGCCTTCAAAAAAACAAATTGAGGGATAGAGATAAACTGCGCCTGCATTAGGTAAGTTAGGTGAAGGCTTCACGGGCAAACTATAACGCATCGAGTGGTCGTAATTTAAACACGAAATTATTTTGAGCTTGCATTGTTTGCCATCCGGTAACCAGTTTTCGCCATTCACCATTTGCGCATATTCTGCAATGGTTAAACCATGCACTACAGGAATTGGGTCAACACCCACAAAAGATTGAAATTCCTTTTTCAAAACAGGACCATCAATATACCAGCCGTTTGGATTTGGTCGGTCGAGCACAACTAGTTCAATATTATTATCGGCACAGGCTTCCATCAAATAATGCAGCGTTGAAATAAATGTATAGAAACGCGCGCCCACATCCTGCACATCAAAAATCATTACATCCACATTTTTCAAATCATCGTTCGATGGTTTTTTCTTATCGCCATAGAGTGAAATGATTTTGATTTTTGTTTTTGCATCTACACTATCGCGCACATGCTCACCTGCATCGGCACTTCCGCGAAAGCCGTGTTCGGGTGCAAATATTTTTTTGATGCGAACGTGTTGAGTAAGTAAAGTATCTACCAAATGCGTTTCGCCTACCATCGAAGTCTGGTTCACGAGCAACGCCACATTTTTGTTTTGAAGCACCGGAAGATATTCCTGCATGCGCTCGGCACCGCAAATGATTTTAGTTAACGGTTGACGGTTGACGGTTGACGATTGCGAGTTGCAACTATTCAACACCAACAAAAAAATAAATGCGAGCGATATTTTCAATTTCATCATCTATGCAAACATTCAACTTAAAACAACAAACTCCAAACCATAACTTGATACTTCAAACTTTAAACTTTAAACTCGAACCGTGAATCTCGAAATCTTTATTGTTCGCAAAATTGCTTTCAGCAACCGGAAAAACTTTTCGGCATTCATTATTCGTATTGCGATACTCGCTGTAGCGTTGAGTTTAGCAACTATGATTATTGCCACTTCGATGGTGAACGGATTTCAAAAAGAGATTCGAAATAAAGTGCTCAGCTTTTGGTCGCATTTAGAAATTACTCCGTTCTCACTCACCAACTCGCTGCACGAACAGGGCATTTACAAGTATCAGGATTTCTACAAAAATCAAAACATTATTCCCGAGGCAAAACATATTCAGGTAAGCGCGCTTAAAGGCGGCTTGCTTAAAACCGATAACGATTTTGAAGGAATTGTTTTGAAGGGAGTAGGCGATGATTACGATTGGAAAAACTTTACGCCCTATCTCAAAAGCGGAGAGATTATTAAAACGGGTTCCGAAAATTCACAGCGCGATATTTTGATTTCGAAACAAACCGCTAAACGGTTGCTTTTAAAAACAGGCGATAAAGTAGTGGTTACTTTCATGGGCAGATCTATCCGCAACCGACCGTTTAAGGTGAAAGGAATTTACGAAACGGGGCTCGAAGAATTTGATTCGAAATATGCGATGGTGGATATAGGCTTGATTCAGGAATTGAATAACTGGGGCAGCGATACCGTAGGCGGTTTTGAAGTTTTTTTGAAAGAGGAAAATCTTTTCAAAAACCGTTGGCGTTCATATTTCCTCACCGTGTTTGGCGGTTTACTCAGCAAAGAAAAATATAACGAAATGCAGCGCGACCCGCTCGAAACCATTGGCGAAGAGGTTTACTCGCGCATGGAAAATTCGAAGCTCGATGTGCAAACCATCAAGAGCATTACACCCGGCATTTTCGATTGGCTCGATTTACAAACCATGAACGAGTTGATTATTCTTTCGCTGATGATTGTGGTGGCGGCTATTAATATGATTACCGCTTTGCTCATTTTAATTTTAGAGCGCACCAATATGATTGGCATTATGAAAGCGCTTGGTGCCAACAATGTTTCTATACGCAGATTGTTTTTGCTCTACAGCGTGGTAATTATAGCGGTGGGTTTGCTGGCGGGTAATGCTTTTGGTATTGGCTTGTGTTTGTTGCAGCAGCATTTTCATTTTATTACCCTGCCGCAGGAATCGTATTACCTTTCGTATGCGCCCGTAGCTATTAACTGGAGCTGGATTTTATTTCTTAACGCAGGCACAGTGCTCACCACTATTGTGCTGCTTATTATTCCTTCTATGCTCGTATCGCGCATTTCGCCTGTAAAGGCGATAAGGTTTGAGTAAGGAACACAGGTAAGATGCTTCAAAAACAATAGGTTCAACTTTATCTATTCTATCTTGTTAATCACAATATCGCATTCGCGGTTGCTGTATAGAAATCTTCGTAAAGTAGATTAACCAATTCTATTAGCTATGAAAACTTTTTTTGCGACAACTTTTGTGTTAGGTGTGCTCATCATGTGTTTAGCGTTTAAGCCTAGTATGTATATGGACACGTACAAAGAAACAGGATTTCTAAATGCCACAGTTAACGCACATAGTTTTGAATTAAGAGAAAAAGATTTTTACAGAGCAATGCTGGTTAAAAAAACAAATCCGCTCGCCACTTCCCCCGAATCAAAAAACAG
Source organism: Bacteroidota bacterium (assembly GCA_947479455.1). Lineage (GTDB taxonomy): Bacteria > Bacteroidota > Bacteroidia > Chitinophagales > LD1 > Bog-950. The sequence continues at coordinate 69,176 of CANJZE010000006.1, read as the reverse complement.
AACGGTAGCTTGCCTTACTTTTTTTGGAAACGATACTTCAACTGCCGACCATTCTCCTTTTAGCGAAAACCTAAGTATTGAATTCAATTTTAATAATTCATCGGAACCAGAAATGAATAATGCTATGGTCGAGCTGCACTACGACATGGCAGACTACTATATTCTACCGGAAGAAAATCATTTTGTTATTTCTAAAACAAATTGGAGTGCCGATAAATCGTACTTTCTTTTAGATGCACAGTTTGAATTTCATTTACGTAAACAGGGATTTCCGTTTGAATCGCAACCTGTTGTTACTTTGAAAGGAAATTTACGCGATGTAAATGTTTCGGTTCCGCCTTGGATTGCATCGAAAATTACTACCGACATTATTCAAACAAATCAGAATTAACTACAAGCGAATAATTTTTTTCTGAAACATTTTTTCACCGGCAATAAGTTGTATCCAATAAATACCCTTAGGTAAATTAAAGTCAACTTCTGTTTTCTCATTCAGTAGAGTTGTTTTAAAAATCAACCGTGCCGTGTTGTCAAAAATTTTAATGCTGGCGCCAATGCCTTCAACACCCATTATTATACTCCAGTTTGAAGAAGAAATAGGATTAGGATAAACATAAAATTGCTCGGTCTCATTTGTTTCGCTAATGCCTGAAATAGTAACATTCACAGGATTTGAAAATACAGTACAACCATTCGAATCGCTGATAGCCACAGTGTAACTACCAGTTTGTTGCGCTATGTAAACATTATTGCTAGCCCCGTTGATGATACTGTTATTCAAATACCACTGATAAGTCACCGCGTTATAGGCAGAAAGTGTGTCGCCATTTACTGATATAGAAACCGGAGGAAGCGGGTAAACCGACACGGTTAAATGATTAGAGGTGGCCGTACAGGATGCGTTATCAGTTACGGTAACATAATAGTTTCCAGCTTGTTTTGCGTAGAAACAAGAAGAGGTTGTCCCATTGTTCCAAAGATAATTTGCAAACCCTGAAGGCGCGCAGACTTGTGTACTATCGCCACTGCAAAAGATGGAATCAACTACGGTTACATTAACCGGTGAAACGCTACTTGTGTTTACAGCAATAGAAGAGGTGGCACTGCAACCAATTCCACCGGTTACAGTAACTGAATAATTTCCAGCCCCAAGATTCGTAATGGTGGAAGTAGTATCACCATTGCTCCAGTGAAAAGCTGTAGCGGTGCCTACTGTTACGATTACATTGGCGGAACCATTGCTATTTCCACAAGTTGTATTTATCGATGAAGAAGAAATTGAAAGACCTGTTGCAGGCGCTACAATAATAGAATCAATAGTGGAGCAAATTTGAGCTGCATCCGTTGCGGTTACATAATAAGTCCCCCCTGAATTTACCGTGTCGTTTGTTCCTGCAACACCGTTACTCCAGTTAAAGATAGCTCCAACAGAAGTAGAACTCGCTATTAAAACGGTGGTGTTGTTATTACAAGTAAGTGCAGCTGGAGTATTGAAAGTAACCACTGGTGGCGCAAACGATTGGCAGTTATTATTCATGCTACTAATCCAAGCGGCATTGGCTGCGTTGTTAGGTGCCCCGGGGCTTTCAAAAATGGCAGCGGTGTCAATATAATTTGCAGCATTAAAAGGATTGTTGTCAATTCTATTAACCATGCAAATTGTTTTGCCACCTTGTGATGAGTTAAAATAAATATTGAGTAAAGCCGTATCGTTTCCCCAGCCAATGGCATGGTAAGGTACCGCATAATTGGCGGGAGAAACAGTATGAAACGCATCGTCACCATTTGCCATTCCCAGACAAATCCAATTTCCAGCACTGGTATAAGTAGTACCCGGCACAGCATAAGTGGACATAGAACCGTTGCTCACCGGAAGGGTAATATTCTTTTCAATAACCGATGAACTTATAGGAATAACATACACGCAATCGTTATTCGCATCATTCGTATCTATGGCAAGCCCAGAAACATTGGTGTTCATGTCGCCATCATTAAAAATTAGTATGATAGCACCAATTTTCACATTTGTCCATTGAGCAATGCTATCAAAGCGTGCGTGCCCGCCTGCTATACCTGTGCCTGAACCACTGCGATGCCAACTGTTATTGTCATCAATTATCCAACCTCGTAAATCTACCGTATTTGTTCCTCCGCAAATCGGAGTGCCGGTTACCAGTAACTCTATATATTCTTTGGCACCACTTGGACCCTGTGATAACTCATTAATAACTAACTGAGACGAACAAGTAATAACTGTAAAGAGAAGAATGAGTAGAATTTGAAACTGTTTCATGTATAGCGTGGTTAATTTTATCGAGGCGCAAATGAAAGTATTTTTAGTTACGATAGCGTGATGAATAGATTAACAAAAATCAGATTAATAGAGATGGCAAGCGGGTATTGTTGCTATGAACTACAGTTTCCTTTTGCATTGCAAATAGGATTTGTGTTTTAACTGTTTAGATGCCAACCTCAAACATAAGTGTCTGATAACCGCTCGTAAATTCAAAGAATTACTAATCGATATTTACCCATCAGATACACCAATTAGAAAGACGGCTACTCTTCCACCACATTGGGGCTAATCCAATATTTTTTCCATTTATCAATCACCGCCTTAAAATCGGGAGGAAGAGGCGATTCAAAAAACATTTCCTTTCCGGTAACCGGATGTACAAAACCAAGCGTGGCCGCATGCAGTGCCTGCCGTGGTAAAAGTTCAAAACAGTTTTCGATAAACTGTTTGTATTTGGAATAAATAGTTCCTTTTAAAATTCTATTGCCACCATAACGCGCATCGTTAAATAAGGTGTGTCCTATGTATTTCATGTGCACGCGAATTTGATGTGTACGCCCGGTTTCTAATTTGCATTCAACCAGTGTTACATAATTCAAGCGCTCCAGTACCCGGTAATGTGTAATGGCATGTTTACCAAAATCACCTTCTGGAAAAACCTCAAACTGCATCCGCTCGCGAGAGTGACGACCAATGTTTCCTTCCACCGTGCCTGAATCATTTTCTACGCTTCCCCAAACCAAAGCCAGATATTTTCTTTTTGTAGTGCGCTGAAAAAACTGTTTGGCTAAATGCGATAAGGCATGATCTGTTTTGCCCAACACAATTAAACCACTGGTGCCTTTATCTAGGCGATGTACCAGGCCGGGACGAAATTCTTCTTTAGATTTTGGTAGATTATTGAAATGATAAAGCACAGCATTGATTAACGTGCCTCTATAATTTCCCAAGCCGGGATGCACCACCATTTCGGGAGCCTTATTGATGACGATAACATCATCATCTTCATATACAATATCGATAGGAATATTTTCAGGAACTAAGTCGTAATTCTGTTCGTGCTTAGGCAGCAAAAGCGAAACTTCATCGAGCGGACGAACTTTATAATTGGATTTTACCGGCTTGCCGTTTACCGAAATATTACCTGCACCGGCAGCCGTTTGAATTTTAGTTCGGCTGACGTTGTTACCCAAATGTGCCTGAATAAATTTATCAATGCGAATGGCGCTTTGCCCTTTATCTACTGTAAATTTTACTTCCTCTACTAGTTCATCGCCACTATCAGCAGCAATTATCAATTCATCGTCATCTTCTATTTCTTTTTTCATAGGGAAATTATAATCGAACTAAACGATGCTTTTACTTCGGACTTCCGGCTTCGGTCTTCTAACTTTAAACTATTTAATAGAGCCCATATGCCCTTTTAGTTTATTGAGCACATCAATTTCGGTGGGGTCGTAACCTTGCAGCACGCCCAGTTGATAAGAAAGCCAATCGCCAAAGTGAATGAAGTAGAAATGTTTCTCGAAGCTGTTAACACCCTTGCCATGAATTTCAAAAACGTTTTTCGAAATGCCTTCAATCACATCTTTCTTAAAAAGAATGCGGTGTGTGTTTCGTTCATATTCATCATCGGCTCTAAAAATAAGAATAGCCAGGGCATCATTTTCTTCACGCCAGCCTACCAACTCATTGTGATTCATTTCCGGAATTACATTATACCAACAGTGCATTTTTGAGTTTTCGTTGATCTGCTGTTTAAGTCGTAGCAAAGTGCTTTCGTATTTATCTTCGCTATAAAGTACCAAAACTTTTCTAGCGAGTTTAGCTGAAAGAAACTGTGTGTCGTCTATTATTTTTTGTTGCTCGTTTTGGAGCAATTCAACAACTCTAAGCACCGATGCTTTGAACGAATCATTAATTAAACCGAAATGATTAGCAATAAAAAAAAGTTGAAGGGTAGAGTAGCCCAAACAAGTGCGCGGAGGAAAACCCGAAGGAATAGTAATCAGGTCTAGCTTGTTTTGTTTGGCAAAGTCTTCGAGTTTGCCACCCGATGTAACGCAAATGGGACGGAGACCCTTTTGCAATGCCTGCTTTGCACATGAAATTGTTTCTTCGGTATTGCCACTATAGGAAGAAAGAATTAGTAGCGTTGAAGAATCAACAAAAGCCGGAAGGAAATAACTTTTGTTCACCAGCACAGGCACTTTCAGTTCCTCACGAAAAAGTTCGGCCAGTATATTTCCCCCAAAACCCGAAGCCCCTAACCCTGCTAACACCACGTTCTTGATGGGCGTATCGAACTGCGTTTTAAAACTAGCCTTCTCTCCTATTTCGAGGGCTTTAATTAATTGTTCTGGAAAAGTTTTTATTAGTTCATACATAAGGGCGGCAAATATAGAAGACTTGAGAATGTTTTTTCGCGCCCCGATTCCGCTTCGCTAAATCAACCCTGCCTTTTTCTTGGGAAAGAATTGTGCGGCTGTGTTATTTATTCAGTTTTTGAGACAGCCTCTGCTCCGCGCAGCGGAGTGGGGAGGGTATGGTATTTCCCATCCACCTTATTTCATTCTTAACACTGCCGTAACTAACCAGAACCGAATTCTTCTACATTTGCCGCCTCTTAAAATTAAGACACACAAACTGCTTTCATGTTTCGAAATATCATACTTCTCCTTGCCCTTGCTTTGCCTGTATTTGTCTTTTCTCAAAATTCGGTGGTTACCGGTAAATTAGTAGATGATGCCGGAAATGCTTTAGAAGGTATACAGGTATTTTTTACACACGAGCAAAACGTTTTTTCTACCCATACCGATGCGGATGGAAAGTTTACCCTCGAAGTACCATACGGCACTTACCAAGCTAAATACAGTACTAACGATAACAGTTTTGAAAAAGAAACAGCAGTTACTAGCGAGGCAACCACTTTAGGGGAATTTAAATACGAAGGTTTAACAGGTGAAACAACCGCTAGCACCACCGACAATTTACCCACCATTACGCTAGCCGAAGATGATACGAAGGACGATGCCTCCCAAAATGTGTCGAGCGTACTCGGTGCCTCGCGCGACCCTTTTATTTCAGCTGCCTCTTACACCTTTAGCCAAGCTCGATTTAGAGTTCGAGGTTATGAAGGCGATGAGTTTGAAACCTACCTCAATGGTGTTCCGGTAAATGATTTAGAACGAGGCAATACGCCTACAAACGAATGGGCAGGATTAAACGATGTATTCCGCAACCGCGATTTAAGTTTTGGACTTTCACCCGTAACCTTTGCCTTTGGCGGTGTTGGAGGAGTGCAGTCTCTCGACACTCGTGCGGCCACGCAGCGTAAACAATTACAGGTTTCGTATGCTACGGCCAACAGAAATTACCGTCACCGGGTTATGGCTACTTATTCCACCGGTATATTGGCACATGGTTGGGCCGTATCCGTTTCGGCATCGCGTAGATGGGCAAAAGAAGGTTACGTGCCCGGCACTTTCTACGATGGTTATTCTTATTTTCTTGCCGTTCAAAAATATTTCGGCAGCAACCAATCACTCAATCTTACTATCCTCGGTTCACCTACAGCCTCCTCGGGAACTTCCGCTGCCACTATGGAATCGTTCAACCTAGCCGGCTCAAATTATTACAACCCCAACTGGGGCTACGACCACGGCATAAAACGAAATGTGCACAAACGTACCAGCAACATCCCCAACTTTATTTTAACCCACGACTACAAATTCAACAATCACGAAAGCATGATTACCGCTGTTGGTTTTGCTTTTGGGCAAAGAGGGTATACTTCCATTGATTGGAACAACGCTCCCGACCCTCGCCCCGATTATTACAAATATTTACCGAGCTATATAGAAGATTCAACTTTGCAAGCCGTATCGCAACGCGCCTTTCGTGAAAACGAATATATGCGCCAAGTAAACTGGAATAAGTTTTACGAAGCCAATGATATGAGCCACGAAACTATTGACAGTGCCGATGGTTTTGCAGGTAACACCATTACTGGAAAGCGAGCCCGCTACATTCTGGAGAACAGAATTCAGGATATTAAAAAACTTGACTTTGCCACTACTTATAACAATGCTATCAATAGTCATATAGCCGTTTCCACGGGTTTAACATATCAGTTTGTGATTAATAATTTCTACAAGCGTGTAGAAGATTTATTGGGTGCCGATTTTTATTTGGATGTCAATCAATTTGCCGTGCGCGATTTTCCCGATAGCTTCAACATTGGACAAAACGATTTGCTGCATCCCAATCACATTTTGTACACTGGCGATAAGTTTGGATATAACTATTTGGTAAACGTGCACCGCGCTACGGCTTGGTTACAATCGGTTTTTACCTATAACAAGGTTGACTTTTTTGTTGCTGCTCAACTTTCTTACACTGGCTTTTGGCGCGAAGGCAAAATGGTCAACGGTTTATTTCCTACCCGCAGTTTTGGTAAAAGCGAAGTTCAAAATTTTATCAACTACGGAATTAAGGGAGGCCTTACCTACAAAGCAAACGGCAGAAACTATTTGTATGTAAACGGAGCCTATGAAACCTACGCCCCTTACTTTGAGAACGCTTATGTATCGCCTCGCGGCCGAAACGATGTAGTTGACAATTTAAAGAGCGAAAGCGTTTACTCGGTCGAAGCCGGTTATAAACTCGTAATGCCCAATGTAAAATTGAAATTGACCGGTTACTTTACGCAGTTCGTAAACAAAACTACGAACACCACTTTCTATCACGATGACTACCGAAGCTTTGTTAACTATACCATGACCGGTATTAACCAACGCCACTGGGGTTTTGAGTTGGGATTAGAAGCAAAAATTTACAAAGGTTTTAGTGCTACAGCAGCTGCATCATTTGGCCGTTACACATATTCATCGCGCCCTAGTTTGACTATTACACAAGATAATACTGCATCACTCATTGCGCAAAACGAAAAAGTATATCTTAAGAACTTCAACATAGCCGGCGCTCCGCAATTGGCTACTACCGTTGGTATCAATTACCGCTCGCCCCAGTTTTGGTTTGCCGGAGTAAACTTTAATTATTACGATTGGATGTGGCTAGCCGTTAACCCTGCCCGCAGAACGGCACAGGGTATTGACTTACTGGAACCCGGCACCTCAAATTGGGATAATACCATTGACCAACAGCGCTTGAAAGGACAATTCACCATGGACTTTCACGCGGGTTACTCTTGGTTGTTGAACAACAATTTCAAGAATTTGAAGAAGCGTTATTTCTTAGTGTTTAATGCCACTGTTACCAATATTAGTAACAATAAAAACTTTGTTACCGGAGGATTCGAACAACAGCGATTCGATTACAGAAACAATGTAGTCGATAAATTTCCTTCTAAATATTCTTACGCACCTGGTGCCAGCTATTATTTCAGCATAGCGTTTAGAATGAATTAGTAAGAAGTGAATAGGCAATAGTTAATCGTAAATAATGAACAGTCAATAAATCTCAAACAAGTAATCATGAATAAAATTAGCAGCATTCTAATCGCCTTCTTCTTCATCACCGGAATTTCTTCTTGTGTAAAAGATAATTTCGACACCCCCCCTTATGGCGGAAAAGACCCTAACGTGGTCGTCAACTTTTCGATTGATTCAGTTAAGGGCCGTTTTGTTTCTTCCGGTGTTAACTATCAGTTTACCGAAGACAAAACTATTGTAGGTATTGTAACAGCCGATGATAAATCGGGAAATTTCTACAAGCAAATTGTAGTGCAGGATTCTACCGGTGGTATTGTATTGTTGTTGGATGGAAGTTCCATTTACACCAGCTATCCTATTGGAAGAAGAATTGCTATTAAACTAAAAGGGCTTTGGGTGGCGCAGTATAAAAACCTTATTCAAATAGCCGGCTCCATTGCCGAAGATGGTTCTTTCAATGGTATTCCTTCTTCGCTTTTCGATAAATTTATTATCAAAGGAAGTTACTATCATGAAGTGGCTCCCGATACGGTAAGTATTACCCAACTAAACACAAGCAGTTTGTATTATCAAAACCGCTTAATCCTCATTAAAAATATAGAATACCAATTGAGCGATGCTAGCAAACCATTTGCCGATGGTTTCAATAAGTTTTCACTTTCGCGTAGCATTAAAGATTGCAGCGGTCATTCGCTGGCAACGTACAATAGCGGTTTCGCTAATTTTGCTTACGATCTTACACCTTCAGGAAATGGTTCTATTACCTGCATTTACAGTGTGTATGGTTCTAGCGCGCAACTCTTGCTCCGCGACCCAGCAATGGATTTACATTTAGATAGTGTTCGTTGCGGTGGTGGTGTAGTAAGTGGAACCGGTTTAATGGCTATCAGAAATTTGTATGTGGGCAGCGATGTTACCCTGCCTGCCGGAACCATTGCGCGAGGCACCGTTATTTCAGACCGAGTAAATGGCAACACCGATTCTAAAAACGTAATCATTCAAGATTCTACGGGAGGTATTGTTGTTCGTTTTGCCGCGGCTCACAGTTTAAATCTGGGCGATGTAGTAGCCATTAATGTAGAGGGCTTAACCCTCAAATCCTACAGCGGACTTTTGGAAATAGATAAATCAACATCACCGTATGGTGTGCCTTTGGCAAATGCAACAGTTACCGGCAGTGGTACTATTACACCACGCACAGCCACTTGCGCACAAGTGCAAGCTAATGGTACTGCATGGGAATCTACCCTTCTTAAAATAGATGCAGCTAGCATAAGTGGCGGTGCTACTTATACTGGAAATTTGACTTTAACTGATCCTACAGGAACACTGACACATCGCACAATTACTGGTGCAAGTTTTGCAGGAACAGCCATTCCTTCTGGCCCCAAATCGTATACCGGTGTGTTAGGAAATTTTACAACAGGATATCAACTTTCAATACGCTCACTCAGCGATGTGCAATAATTAAACTTCAAAATCTTTATTCAAGCAAAAGCCACCCGCAAGAGTGGCTTTTGTTTTTTTTGTGATTTGTTTTAATCAGCCATGAATTGCTCTCTGCTTTTTCCTTGTATTGCGTCATGAATTGCTCTGTGCTTCAGCACAGAGAAAACAATAAGTTTCTTCAAAAGGAATTTTAATTCTAGGTTTACAACCAACCAAATTCACATCACCATGAAAATTTTAAAAATTATTGGAATCATCGTAGCCGTGCTAGTGGTTCTAGTTTTAGTAGCTGGTCTTATTGCGCCCAAAAAATTTGATATCAGCCGAAGCATTGTAATAAACGCCCCTGCCGAAACAGTCTTTAAAAACATCAGCCACTTTGCAGCATTTAACCAGTGGAACCCGTGGAGTAAATTAGATTCTACCATGGTAGTAACCGAAGAAGGTATTGATGGAACCATAGGTGCTAAACATACCTGGAAAGGAAACAAGAAAGTAGGCGCAGGTTCTATGACCATTACTAAAATTGAACCCAACGCCCGTGTGGAATGGGCGCTCGATTTTTTAACTCCGTTTGAAGCGCATAACCAAGCTTACATGACTATGGAAAGTGTTGAAGGCGCACAAAAACTAACTTGGGGTATGAAAGGAACCATGCCTTTTCCAATGAATGCTATGATGCTGTTTATGAATATGGATAAAGCAGGCGGTAAAGATTATGAAGAAGGTTTAGCAAACTTAAAAGCCATGTGTGAAGCCGCTCCTAAATATGACATCACGGAAGTAGATTGGCCTGCAAAAAATTGCTTAGCTGTTCGTAAGGTTGTAGGCTTTGCTGAAATGCCGAAATTCTTTGGTGAGCATTACGGTAAAATGTATGAAGCCATTTTAAAAGCTGGTGCAAAACCTAGCATACCTCTTGGCGTATTTTACAAGTACGATGAAAAAGCAATGAATGCCGATGTAGCAGCGGCAATTCCTTTTGAAGACAAAAATGTTTTGGCAAAAGGCTACAGCAATTTGAATTTGCCCGCATCAAAAGCATACTTGATAAATTACTTTGGCGATTATCAAAAAATGAAACCTGCTTACGATGCTATGAATGAAAAGTTGAAAACGCTTGGTAGAGAGAACCCCGACATGGTAGTAGAAGAATATGTTAGCGACCCCATGAGCGAAACAGATACGACCAAGTGGAACACCAAGATTTATTTCTTTGTGAACAATGCTGCCGCAGCTAAATAAATCTTGATTTTAACTTCTTTCTCAATTCCCGAAAGCGTTAGCCTTTCGGGATTTTTTTTGCACAAGCAAAACGCTGTGTTTTACTATAGGCAAAACAAAACCATATTAGCTGCGTAAGATTTTATACTTTGCAAATTGTAATTTCAATCGCGTAGTATTAAAAAATGGCCGAACCGCAACAACCACAATTTTCTGAACTCGATTTCTTTAAAAAACGTCTTGGTTCTACCGAGCGTTTATTAGCCGTTAAGCAGCAGCAAATTGATTCGCTCTTAGAAATTACGCGCGCGGTAAATAATAACATGCCTATTAGTGCGCTTGCCCGTATCTACGAAAACATTTTGCATTCACAGTTAGGTGTAAAACAAATGGCGTTGTTTATTAAAGAAACAGAAGATACCTGGGAGTGTATTACCCCTGATGGTCTCGCGCCTGAAATTTTAAAGTACGATGTAGGAGTTAAATTTTCACTCTTTACTTTTACCACACCGGTTAAAGCCATGAATGATGAAGTGCTGAACGATTTTGATTTTCTGATTCCGGTAATGCACAAAAAAGAGCCCATTGGTTTTGTTTTGATTGGTGCATTTGGTAACGACTCCAGCGATACCAAAGAAGAAAAGCTAAAATTCATTCAAACCATTACTAACGTAATTGTAGTGGCCAATGAAAACAAAAAACTTTTCAAAAACCAGTTAGATCAATTGGTCATGCAGAAGGAATTGAAACTGGCTGCCGATATGCAAAACATGTTGGTTCCTTCTAAACTTCCAAACAATGAACAAATTGAAGTAGCTGCTTTTTATAAACCACACAAAAATGTGGGAGGCGATTACTATGATTTCATCACCATTAATGAAAACGAAGTCGGTTTCTGCATTAGCGATATTTCAGGAAAAGGAATTCCGGCTGCAATTTTAATGGCGAACTTTCAGGCCAACATGCGCATTTTGCTCACCCGCAAATATTCATTACAGCAGTTTATTGATATACTCAACACCAAGGTGATTGAAATTACAAAGGGCGAAAAATTCATTACACTTTTTGTAGCCACTTACAATTACACCACTCGAATGCTTTCGTATGTAAGTGCAGGTCACAACCCATCTATTTTATATTCGAACGGAACGGTACAACTACTCGATTTAGGTTGCACCATTTTGGGCATGTTCGATACCCTGCCCTACATTACCTCGGGCGAGGTAAAAGTAGAGCCAGGAAGTATTTTGATAACCTATACCGATGGTTTATCGGAAGCCAGCAACAAAGCTGGAACGCTGTTTGAAATGGAAGGCATTGTTGACTATACCAACAGAAATCACGCGCTCCCGCTCGATACCTTCAATACACAACTGTTAGATGAGGTGGTTACCTTTATGGAAGGCACCGATTTTGATGACGATATAACTCTACTTAGTCTCCGCTTTAAGTAAGCCGCGCTCGCGAATATCTATTGCTGCTAGCAACGCAATTCCCATAAAAAAGAAAGGCCCTACTTTGTCGCTCTCGAGCATATCGCTGAGCGTAAGATTTACAAACACCATGGCCATCATAAGTATCAACATCATGATCGTACGTTTCGAATCTTCGTTCTTCGTACGGTGATAAATTTTTTCGCCCTGAATGAAAATGATGGCATATAAAATTAAAAAGATGGCGAGTCCTATAATTCCTTGTTCGGTTAAAATGAGTAACGCTTGATTGTGTGCCGATGAACGCTCGGGATTATCGCTTACATACGTTTCAAAACTGGTAACCGTATAGCGTTTGTAAGTAGGGTAAAAGGTTCCTGAACCAAAACCTAGTAAGGGCTTATCTTGAAACATACGGGCGGCTGCTACCCATCTGTATACGCGCTCCATACTCGAAACATCTTTTCCTTCAAAGGTGGAGGAAAGATGATCGCCCAAACCGTCATGTAAAATAGTTTGTTCAAACGTAGGAGAAAATCTCAGGTAATTATTGTTGGTAAAAAGGAAAAGCATGAGGGTTGTTATAGCCATTGCAAAAATGGTAATAGCCGGTTTCATCAATTTGAAACGAACAACATAATAACAGGGCACTATTGCCAACAAGGCTAAATAGCAAGTGCGGGTATACGACAAATAAATAGCTGCTATGTACAGCAGAACTGAAAAATTGAGTAGCCGTATTTTAATGGATTTTTTTTCATACCAGGTTCTTGCCAGCAAAATGAAAGGGAAAAAAATAGAAACTATAGCCGCGTAGTTCACGTGATTTCTAAAAAACGGAGTCATGGGTTCGTTAATCTCATCGAACGAAAAACCGAGTAACCCATGGCGAATGATAACTTGAATGATGAGCAAGGTAAGCGGAATGTAAATAGACCAGAAGGCCTGTTTTAAATCTTCCTTTGTTTTTATAACAATGGCGGTGAGTAAACAGAACGTGGTAGCATACCAAATTTTTGCTGCAAAAATTTTAAACGAAACCAAAACGTTGATGGAAGTAAAGGAGGTTACAAAAATCCAAAACAAATGAGCAACTAAAGCAAGTACAATCACCTGTGTTAAAAAACTGGTAGGAATAGATTTGTAATTCGAAAAAATAAAGACAAACGTAATCAACATCAAGCCAATCATGAGTGGTTCATCGGGTAAATCCGTGGCAAGAGAATTGGAGAAACTAAATTCTATTGAAATGGGAATAGAAAAAAGCAGCAGGTAATACAGAATTCGAAAATTAGTAATGCCGAGATAGACAACAATAAGCCCGAAAGGAATAAGCGCGAGGTAATAAAGCTCAGCGAAGAAAGCTGCCAACACCGATAGAATAGTAGCTGCTCCTAAAAAAGTAAACGCTCCTGTTTGAACTTTATCTATAGCGCGGTTCAAACTAAAGTTGTTTTCTAATTTCAGTAATTTGTTCAAACAGAAGCGCGCTTATTAAAGCAATAAAAAGCGTAATCATTACCGTAACCAACACCACTAAAGAGCGCACAGGTTTTTCTCTTCTATCCGCAGGAAATGCGCTTTCCAAAACATAAAGTGACGATTCGCTTCCAAGATTAGCTACTTCAATTTGTCCGATGATGTTATTCAGGTTGTTCAACTCACGGGTTGCGTTGCTCTGTTTTGACATAATCTGTTTGTAAAGTTGCACCGCCTTATAGTCCTTGCCGTCAATAATTACTGTGCCATCAGCGCCAGATGATACCTTAATATTATAGTGCTCTCCCACACGTGCAAGCGAGTCGCTGTAAACTGTAACATCAAGTTGCAATTTTTTTGTCTGTAATTTGATGGCTTCGTATTGTTTCGCTTTGGCATCCTTAGCATGCTGTTTGTTTATTTCATCCACACGATGTACAACAGTATTAATGATATCAGCAGCCAATTTTGGGTCGGTATCGTAGAGAGAAATTTGAATGGCATCACGCTCTGTTTTTATGGCTTCGTATTTTTTTTCAAATTTTTTGCGAACCATGGTTCGCCAATAAGGTTTGCTTTTGTCTACCTTATAATGTTCGGCAATCTGAAACGAATCAATCACGTAATCGAGTACAGGATTTGAGTTGGCAATGGTAAGTATGCGATTCACATCGGCCTTTCCTCCGAAGTATTCAATGTAAGTGGCAATTTCACCAAACAAAACTCCGCGGTCTGAAAGCGACATATTGTTTGGATAAAAAGTAGCATAAGAAAAATACCATTCATCCATAACAAACACCGAAAACAGACCCGCACTTAAACCAGAAAAAATAGTTAATGTGAGAATGTGTTTCTTCCATTTAAGGAGTGTGCGAATAGCCGTAAGTAAATTAAATTCTTTATCCATGTTTAATTTTTAAGAATGATGTTTTTGCTTCGAAAGCGCGCTAAAGTAAAATAATTTATGAAGCGGCTTTTGTACGGATAAGGGCAGTGAGTTTTGATATTGGAATGAGTTTAAATGCAACCGCAATAAGCAAACAACCTGTTATAGAAATCATTAACTCAGCAAGCCATCCAACGGGGATTTTTAGTGATGTAAAAATGACAACTACTGAGCCGATGATAAAGCCAGAAATCTTTAACGCATCGGTTCTGTCGTAGCTTAGATTAAACTGACGATGCGCTACAATGAAATGAATGACTGCAGCTAACAATTGGGTTATGAGCGTAGCGTATGTTGCGCCCAACGCTCCGTATGCGGGAATGAAAAAGAGATTAAGACACACATTCAACAACATTCCCACAACTGCGATGCTGTTTAAAATTTTCAAATTCCCATGTGCAGTTAGCAAGGTTCCAAAAATGTAAACGCTGCTCATGGGCACAAACGTAATCATCAGCCATCCGAAAATTTCTGCCCAGTAAGCTGTTGAATGCTGATACAACAAACTCATTATTTCATTGCGGAAGAAATAGCAATTACCTGATGCAATGATGGATAGCACAAGCATCAATTCTGAACTGAACTTTACTAATTCATTGATGTTTTCTTTCTTCCTAATCATAGAAGCAAACAAAGGCAACAACAAAGTGGCAAACAGAAATCCGAATTGATTTGCTGCATCGAGCAAACGAAATGAAGCCGCATAAATGCCTGCTTCATTTTTCCCATCGGGTAACATTCGTTCAATCATTACTCCGTCAATTCGATAATAAATTCCCATGAGTAATGCGAGTAAAGCGAAGGGTGCGCTTTTGAGTAAAATTTTTCGCGTGAGTTTCAGTTGCCAAATTTTTACACGCACTACAACTCTATTGCCAACAATGAATGCAGCAACAAGTGCGGTAATAAAGAGTGCAGCAGTTTGCGCATAAATGAAATACATAATGTTGAACGAATCTTTGAAAGCAGGATAATAAAGCAATGCAAGACAAAATACAATCGTTAGCAAGCGGTCGAGAACTGAAACGACAGAATCAGTTTTAAAAAGTTGCAGTGCCGCAATGTTAGAACGGAAGTATAGGATAGCCGAAAGCAGAATTTGATTTACCACCAACGCCAACAACATTTTTAATTGCAACTCGTTGTAGCCACTCCAGTAAGCTGATAAGAAAGTGAGCGAGAAATAAATTATGGCGAGAAAAAACTTTATCACTACAAGATTCAAAAAATATTCGTCTAAGCGTTTTGAGTTTCTTGAAACTGCTCGATTATTAAAATTGTTGATACCGAAATCGAGAATGATATTGAAGAGGAAAGAGTAATTGAAAAGCGCGAAGTAAAGACCATAATCAACTGTGCCTATTTTGTTTTGCACTACACGGTCAATACCAAAAATCCAAAACGGCTTAACTATAAGGTTAATCGCAAAAAGGAAAATAAGGTTGGTGGCAAATTTTTTCCGCATCGTGAACTACAACGGCTAAAAGTAATATTATTGTCGGGTGAGCAAACGCAAAGCAATAGCTGTCAACACACGGTTTCTGATTAAAAACAAATTGGAAGGTATTGGCTTGTTTACCTATGAATCGCTCAAGCGAATTACACAAGCGCATCCTGAAATTGATTTCTACTTTTTGTTCGACAGGAAGTTTGACCAGGAATTTATCTTCTCTGAAAATGTTCATCCTGTTGTTTTATTTCCGCAGGCACGCCATCCTTTTCTTTGGTATTGGTGGTTCGAAATTTCAGTAGCTCGTTGGCTCAATAAAAACAAACCTGATTTGTTTTTATCTACTGACGGCTATGGATGTTTAAATAGTAGTGTTCCTCAAGTGCTCGTTATTCATGACATAGCCTTCGAACATTTTCCTGAGCATGTATCGTTTCTTACCAGAAAATACTATCAATACTTTATGCCGCGTTTTGCCGCAAAAGCAAATCGCATAGCTACCGTTTCCGAATTTTCGAAACAAGATATTGTTTCACACTATCCTGTTTCGGCCGAGAAGATTGATGTGGTTTATAATGGAGCTAAAGAAGTTTACAAACCTGCAAACAATACGGTTAAAGAATCTGTAGAACAGAAATATGCCTATGGTAAACGTTATTTCGTGTATGTAGGCTCTATTCATCCGCGCAAAAATGTGAAGCGGTTGTTGTTGGCGTTCGAGCAATTCAAACAAGCCACTAATTCTGATTTCAAACTTTTAATAGTTGGAAGAAAAGCATGGGACTTTACTGATGTGAATGAAACTCATTTGCAGATGAAGTTTAAGGCAGATGTGAAATTCCTTGGACACATTCTCCCAAATGAACTCGGTGAAATTGTGGCAAGTGCTTATGCCATGGTTTACGTTTCACTTTTCGAGGGTTTCGGAATTCCTATTGTAGAAGCTATGAGTTGCGAAGTGCCGGTGATTGCTTCGAACATTACTTCAATGCCCGAAGCTGGGGGTGATGCTGCTTTGTTAGTGAATCCAAATTCAGTAGAAGAAATTTCTGCGTCTATGAAAAGAATAGTAGAAGACTATGCTCTTCGAAATTCTCTGATAGAAAAAGGAAAAGCACAAATCAAAAAATTCAGTTGGGATTTGACTGCTCAAAAACTTTGGAGCAGTTGCGAACGTAGTCTGCACCGAAGGTCAGACCGTTGACTTAAAATAAATGTTTTTCGAAGTTGCTGTTCATATATTTGATAATCACAAAAACAACAACCGTGAACGAAACTATTTTTCTGCTTAACAGCAATGGGCAACTCGTAGAGATGAACGAGGCTACGTATCTAACAGAAGATTTGCTTCAGAAGCTTCTTGCTGATTATCCCTCACTTATTTCAGGAAGTCAAATAAACCCTGAGCGACCGAGAAGATGGCTTTTGATTTCGCGTGAGTTTGGTGTGCCAGATGAAAAAGATAACGGACATCGTTGGAGTTTGGATCATTTATTTATTGATCAAGATGGAATACCAACTTTGGTAGAAGTAAAAAGAAGTACGGATACAAGAATTAGGAGAGAAGTAATTGGTCAAATTTTTGATTATGCCGCAAACGCAGTTTCATATTGGACAATTGAAGAGATAAAATTTCGTTTTGAAGAAAGTTGTAAGGAAAACAATCTTGATTCAGAAACTACTCTTAGTGAATTTTTAAGAAATGAAACAGAACCAACAGCTTTTTGGGAAACCACAAAAACAAATCTCAAAGCTGGTAAAATTCGATTGCTGATTATTGCTGATGTTATACCGAAAGAACTTCAGCGCATCATTGAGTTTTTGAACGAGCAAATGACACCGGCTGAAATATTAGGGGTTGAGATAAAACAGTTTATTGGACAAGACCTCAAGACGCTGGTGCCAAGAGTAATTGGTATGACTTCAAATGCTCAAATAGTTAAGGGTAAGCAACAAGGTGCAGAGGAGCATTGGACTGAGGAAACGTTCTTTGCTGAATTGGTGCGCCAACAAGGTCAAAAAGAAACAGAAGCTGCACGTAAAATTTTTGATTGGATAAAACCCAAAGTGACTTATTTCTATTATGGCGTTGGTAAACAAGGTTCGTTTGCACCAATTCTTAAAACAAAAGATTTAAGTAGATTTTGTTTTGCAATTTGGACGAATGGAATAGTTGAAATTTATTTTCAGCACATGAAAGGCAGACCGCCTTTTGACAAGGAAGAAAGGCGTATGGAACTACTAGATAAACTTAATTCTATAAAAGGGGTATCAATACCTGAGAGCAAAATTAATGCACGTCCAAGTTTTAAAATCGCATTGTTAACGGACGCAAACGAAATGAAAAAATTTCTTGATGCCTTTAGCTGGTATTGGGATGAGCAGAAACTTTAAACAATAAACCTTCACACAAGAAGTCTCTTTATTAATTCATAGACAAATGCGAAAATCAAAAGACCAAATCATTAACGAGTTGAAAGATAATTTCGATTCGCTTATTGCTGCTTCATCGGCAGTGAGCAACGAAATGTTCAACATCTCGAAAGAAAACAAATGGACAACAGCAGAAAACATTTCACATCTGGTTCGAGCAACAAAAATGACCACGATGGCTTTTGTGTTGCCTAAATTTCTTCCTGTTCTACTCTATGGAAAACCAGGTCACGCCTCACATAGCTATTTAAAAATTGTAGAGAACTATGAGAAAAAATTGGAAGGCGGAGCAAAGGCAACAGGAGTTTATGTGCCCAAAAAAACCAACTACGAAAAAGAAAAGCTGAATAATAAACTGCAAGCCGAAGGCGAAAATTTAATTCGTGCTATTGCCGAAAAATGGAACGATGAACAACTCGACCATTATCAAATTTCGCATCCTATTTTAGGATTGCTTACCGTTCGCGAGTTGGCTTACTTCACCATACATCACAATGGACATCACTTAGAAACGATAAAAAAATATTATCTCTCTTCAGCAGGTTCAAGCCAAAGTTAATCCACGCATAAAGTCTACGGTCATCTGAATGTCATCGTAAATAATTCTGTCTTTGTCGTAGAAGGGAACAACCTTACGATAATCAGATTTTATTTTTTCAATCAACGGGGAACTTTTTAAAGGTTTGCGAAAGTCAAGTGCCTGCATAGCCGTCATAAACTCGATGGCTAAAACTTTTTCAATGTTGTAAACAATCTTGTAAGTTTTTACTGCGGCATTTGCACCCATGCTTACGTGGTCTTCTTGTCCATCGCTTGAAGTAATCGTATCTACACTGGCAGGAGTAGCCAATTGTTTATTCATAGAAACAATAGAAGCAGCGGTGTATTGCGGAATCATTAATCCGGAATTTAAACCCGAATCATTCACCAAAAATTTAGGCAAATTTCTTTTGCCTGAAATCAATTGAAACGTTCTTCGCTCAGAAATACTCGCCAATTCACTCATCGCTATTCCTAAATAGTCTAAGCCAATTGCCAAGGGTTCGCCATGAAAATTTCCACCGCTCAGAATTAAATTTTCTTCTTCAAAAATTAATGGATTATCGGTCACCGCATTTATTTCTCTTTCAAAAACATCGCGCACTTGAGTAATGGCATATTTCACTGCACCATGAACTTGAGGCACGCAACGAAACGAATAAGGGTCCTGCACATTGTCCTTGGCTTGATTGGAAATTTCGCTTCCTTCTAAAAATTTTAAAACATTCTGCGCGCTTTCAATTTGCCCTTGGTGATTTCTTACCTGTTGAATAGCCGGATGAAACGGATTTGTTTGCGCGTCAAAAGCATCGACCGAAACTGCTGCTGTAAAGTCTGCCAATCTCTCCACACGCTCTGCCTCTATAAGTGAGTAGCACCCCCACGCGCTCATGAATTGTGTTCCGTTCAATAGTGCAAGTCCTTCCTTTGCTTTCAATTTTATTGGAGAAATATTTTTCTCTGTTAATACTTCAGCGGCATTTCTCTTTTCGCCTTTGTAACGAACAGTGCCTTTACCAATAAGCGGAAGAGTAAGATGTGCCAACGGAGCTAAATCACCACTGGCACCAAGCGAACCTACTTCCCAAATGATGGGGAAAATTTCTGCATTGAAAAGCTCGGCAATTTTTTCAACCGTTTCAACTGTTACTCCCGAATGCCCCTGTGCAAGACCTTTCATTTTTAGAAGTAACATCAGTTTCACTACTT
This sequence comes from Bacteroidota bacterium, assembly GCA_947479455.1. Classification (GTDB taxonomy): domain Bacteria; phylum Bacteroidota; class Bacteroidia; order Chitinophagales; family LD1; genus Bog-950. Next base: position 49,264 of record CANJZE010000006.1, on the reverse strand, counting down.
CATTTTTTACTTCATCGCCCATGCCGCAGGCATGGCTCATTACTAAATTTTCTTGTAATTGTTCGAGTTGGTCAGGTGCAATCTCCACATCGCACAAAGCTCCAAAACCTGTATTGATTCCGTAATATCTAGCTCCCGGCTCTCCAATTTTCTTTTCTAAAAATTTGCGACACGAATCAATTTTCTTCTTCGATTCGTCACTCAGTTTAATTTGATTTCCATCCGCAAGAAAATTGCGAAGGTCATTTAAACTAATAGGTTGGTTGGTAATGGTAAAAGTGCTCATTCAGCTTTAAGTAATAGGGGCCAAATGTATCTCTTCTTTGAAATAATGCAGAAGAAACATCGAAAGGAAAATTGAGTGAAAAATGTCATCCTGAGCTTGTCGAAGGATATTTGTGAGAATACGCTTCGACAAGTTCAGCGTGACACATAATCAATCAATCTAGAAAAACTCTTTTCGTCAAATTTCTGTTAGTGCTTTTCAATTGCACGATATACACACCGGATGCAAGAGAAGGTAAGTTGATATCCAAAGTAGAAGTTGTAATCATTCTGCAATCAAGCAAACTTCCTGCGGTATTGAAAATTTGAATTGTCAATTCTTCATCACTTCTATTTATAACGGTAAGATGTTTCCCTTCCGCGTTAATCGAAATCAAATCTCCATTCAGTGTAGTAGCTCCTGTTGATGTTGCTATGAAAACACTAAATGTATCCTCAGCAGAACAGCCATAAGAATTGGAACAAGTAACACTCACTAAATATTCTCCAGCTGTTGGGTAATAATTATCAGTATTGGCTACACCAGTAATAATAGTTCCATCACCAAAATCCCAAACGTAGTCGTTCACATGTGACGTAAAGGCAGAGAAATGTATGAACTCGTTCACATTGGCGTAGTATTTAGACGCTGTAGCATTCACTAAAATTTGATGCCCACTTACCGAAACCGGAACGATGGTGCTATAAACGCCAAATCCAAAAACAAGATTGTAGTCGCCTTCGGGCAACAATGAAAAATTGAACACGCCATTAATGTTTGTAAAAGAACCCAATTGATTCAAGCTGTCATCATACAAGGCGCAAAGCGACCAAGCTATGCTGGTATCTTGAGTAACCGTGATGATTGCATTTGCGTTATTACAATCTGCATCGGCTGTTGTAATTATTGCCGGGTAGGAGATGTGCAAAACAAATCTGTTGTCGTCTGTTTGAGCCTGTGTAAAATCAAGCTCAAAATCTCCGAGTCGCAAATCATGAAAAATGCCAAGTGTTTTATCTTCTAACTGGATAATACTTGTTTGGTCAAAATTATCGAGCAGCGTAGTCATAAAACGAAAAGTGCCGCTTGTTCCTACTCGGAATCCTATTGGAATATTCACAGGTCCTGTAAAGCTTCCGTAGCTGTTAGAAAAGCAAGTAACATTATTAGAAGTGAAAGAATATATATAAGGAGCACCCGAAGAAGTGTCAACAATTTTTTGTCCGTCTTCTGGATATAAGTATGCCGGGGTTGAACCTAAATCGAGATAAATATTGGTTTCGTCATATACAGTGCTCAGTGTATCGAGCAGCCTTAATCGAATTTGTTTCTTTCCAACATTTGCAAAAGTGCTGTTAGAAAAATAGGAAATCAGTAAGAATAACAATCCGATTTTTTTCATGTTCAGGATGAAAAGGTCAATTAGTAAATTACGTTTCAACTGGTGGTTCGAATCAAAATGCTACGCAATTTAAATCCTATGAGAACCAAAGTCAAGTCATTGTTTAAACAATGTTTATACCAAGACGCGATTTTTTTGATAATAGTTTAATCGCGGTCTGATTATTTCAGGAAAGTCGGCTGATTATATCATCGGTGGTGAGATCAACTTCGGTGTCGCGTGTTTGCGAATTGCGCAAACGGAACTTGCCCGATTGCACTTCATTACCGCCTATTTCTACTAGGTAGGCAATGTGTTTTTGCTCTACATAATTGAATTGTTTCTGCTTCTTAACGTTGCCGAGAAAAATTTCGGCTGCTATGCCAGCATCGCGTAGTAGCTGTACTTGTTGAAAAGTAAATTCCTCAACTGATTCTTCGCGCGGTACGAACAATACTTTTACGCCTTGTGTAATATTTTCAGGAAACAGTTGTAGTTCTTCAAGGACATCGTAAATGCGTTCAATGCCGAATGAAATACCCACTCCGCTCATATTTTGTGCGCCAAACATTTCGGTCAGGTTATCATAACGCCCTCCACCACCGAGGGAACCGATTTGAACATCGTTACAAACTACTTCCCAAATAATTCCGGTGTAATAGTTCAATCCTCTCGCAAGGGTAATGTCAAAAAATAAATTTTTAGAGTTTACGTTTTTGAAAGTTAGATTCAGTTCTTCAATACCCTTTTTGCCTTTTTCAATGTTGCCTAAAACAGAACTCAGCTCTGTTAATGTTTTCGTTTGAAGAAGAGCTAAAATTTTTTCCTGTTGAACTTGCGAAAGATTCAGCTTGTTTAACTCTGTTTTTACTCCCTCTATGCCAATCTTGTCAAGTTTATCAATCACCACAGTTATAACTGTAATCAAATCTTTGCAGTTGGCATACTCGGCTAAAGCCTCAAGAATTTTACGGCTATTAATTCGAATCTTGCAATTGGCAATTCGCAATTGTGAAAGAACCTCCACATAAATTTTTGTTAACTCCACTTCATTCAAAAGCGAATTACTTCCAATTACATCTGCATCGCACTGATAAAATTCTTGATAGCGTCCTTTTTGTGGTCTATCAGCTCTCCAAACCGGACCAATATGAAAGCGCTTGAAAGGGAAAGCTAAATCATCCTGATGTTGCACCACATAGCGAGCAAGAGGAACAGTGAGGTCGTAACGCAAACCTTTTTCAGCTATGAGGGGAGTAATTTCTTTAGGATCTAAATTTCGTATTTCGTATTTCCCGTTACGTATTTCGGTTAGGTAATCTCCGCTGTTCAAAATCTTAAACAACAATTTATCTCCTTCCTCACCATACTTTCCTGTAAGTGTTTCTAACTTTTCAATAGCGGGTGTTTCAATTTCTTCAAAACCGTATTTGCGCAACACGCTCTTAATTGTATTGAAAATATAATTGCGCTTTGCCACTTCACTTGGCAAAAAATCGCGGGTGCCTTTGCTTAAGCTCGGTTTAATTCGTTTCACATCACTCATGGCTCAAAAATAAGTTTCTGAACAACTCTTTTGCAATTGACGTAAAACGATTTGATGGAGTGTTGTAGATAAATTTTTTCGCTCTCAATTTTCTGCGTTTATCTTTGTTCGGTTTCAAATAGCAGCATGAGGAAATTTCTACTTTCTATCTTCTATATTTTTGTCAACGTAGCGTCTATCGGCTTTGTGAAGACCCTGCGATTCAATCTTCTCCTCTTCATTCTATCATCCGCTACTTTTTCTTATGCGCAGCAGGATGCTGAATACAGCATGTATCGTTTCAACGGTTTGTATATTAATCCTGCTTATGCGGGCAGTCACGAGGTGTTGAACACTATGGTTATTTACCGCGCACAATGGGTAAAGATGCCCGGCATGCCGCAGTCGGGTTCGTTTGCTATTCACTCGCCTTTGAAGAACGAAAAAATAGGTTTGGGAATGATTTATAGTTACGACCGCATTGGTGTTACGCAAACCCATTCGGTGAATGCAGATTTTGCATATCGAATTCCTATTGGTAAGAAAAAGAAAGTACGTTTGTGCATCGGCATTTCTGCCGGTGTTACAAATTACAGCAGCAATTTAAATGATGTAGCTACCACCGATGCCAACGATCCTAATTTCACAGGTAATGTAAACCGCTGGCTACCAAATGTTGGTTTCGGCATTTATGCTTACAACGAAAAATTTTTTGTGGGCGTTTCTGTTCCGCATATTCTCGCTAACAAACTCAACGGAAGCAATTCTGTTTTCTCCATGTCAACCACCGTGGCGCGGCAGTATTATCATTTGCTGTTTACCGGTGGCTATGTTTTCAGCATTGGTAAAAAAGTGAAGTTTGTTCCTTCGGTGTTAATGAAGTATGTACCGGTTCATGCGCCTATCACTTTTGATTTTAATGTGGCTTTTATTTTTGTTGACAGAATCTGGCTGGGTGCGGGTTATCGTTTAAACGATTCTTACGGTTTTATGCTGGCCGCAAACGTTACCAAACAATTGCGCATTGGATATTGCTACGACCTTACGGTTTCAACGCTCAATAAATATACATCGGGTTCACATGAAATAATGGCCAGTTTCGATTTCGATTTTAGCAAAGGAAAAATTGTAAGTCCACGACAAGTAAAATATTTTTAAACGGAGTTTTGTCATCCTGAACGCAAGTTTTGCGAAGTGAAGGATCTTGTATTGGTTTAAATAATTTTCATGAAGAAAAAATTTTCAATCCTACTCGTTTTTACTTGTCTTGTTTGTGTAGCGAGCGCACAAGATTTTATCATGCGTGGCGATAGGCAAATGCATAATTCAAAATTTGGCAAAGCCGCGGCCAGTTATAAGAAAGCAGTAGATCTTGATACAAAAGATACTGCTGCCTGGCAAAAGTTGGGTATGGCTTTAATGATGCAAGAAGATTACACCAGTGCTGAAGCTATTTACAAAGCCATTGTAGCCAATCCAATTTCTTCGCCAATCAATAAATTTTATTTGGGTCAAGTGCTTCGCATCAATGGCAAATATGATGAAGCAGGAAAAGCATATAAAGACTTCGCGCTTGCTTCTCCCAATGATTCACGCGCTAATGAATTCGAAAATTTTGGTGAAGATGTTATGCCGCTAATTGCAGATTTGAAAACGTATGAACTCAGCAACGTGCCCGAAAATTCGGATGCATCTGATATTGGTCCTGCTTATTGGAATGGTAATATGATTTTTTCTTCAAATCGGGCAGAGGGGCATGGCATCAAAATTTCTGACTTGTGGAGCGGCAGAGGTTACTACGATTTGTATGGCATAAAACCCGGTACACCGGGCGATCTGTTGCCCGTGGAAAAGCTAAAAGGAAAAATTAATCGAAGATTCAATGAAGGTCCCGCCACTTTTAGTGCCAATGGAAACGAAATGTTTTTTACACGCACGAATTATAAGAAGAAAGGGATTGACGGAGTGCGCAGCTTAGGATTGTATCATGCTGATTGGAACGAAAAGAAAGGTTGGACCAATATTCAGCCGCTTCCGTTCAATAGCACTGATTACAACACTGCGCATCCTGCTCTTTCTAAAACCGGAAACAAACTTTATTTCATTAGCGATATGCCAAATGGTTTTGGCGAAACAGATATTTATGTTTCGGCAAAGAACGGAACTACCTGGGAAAACCCCGTGAACCTTGGCAAAGAAATCAATACACCGGGCAGAGAAATGTTCCCGTTTATTGCCGATGACGGCTCTCTTTATTTTTCTACAGATTCACGTGTTGGTCTTGGTGCCCTCGATATTTATTCAGCAAATGCTTCAGGCAACAAATTCATTAACGTGCGTAATTTAGGCGCACCTGTAAATTCGGCACACGATGATTTTGGTTATGTAAGTGACGAAACCTTGCGAAATGGTTTTTTGGTTTCGAACCGCCCAGGTGGTTTAGGTGACGATGATATTTACAAGTTCCTAAAGAAAACTGAAAGTATTTGCGGAACAGTAGTTGATGCAAAAACAAAAAAAGAAGTGGAGGATGTGAATATCGTTATTGTTTCTTCGCAAGGCGATACTGCCAAAGGCAAAACAAATTTGAAAGGCGATTTCTGTTTCAATCTTACTCCAAATGCCAACTATAAAATTGAAGCTTCGAAAGATGGCTACGGAAGTTTTGAAACCAATTTAGAAGTTCAGTCAGCTAAAAACGAAAACAAAATAATTTCTCTCGAACCGAGAGGCGGAATTGATTTAATAGTTGATGTTGCTCAAAAAGATGGAAGCAAATTGGAAGGCGCAACTGTGTTTGTAATTGACAAACAAACGGGCGAAACGGTTGAGCAAAAAACTGATTCGGTTGGCAAAACAAAGTTCGATTTGTATAGTAATAAGGATTATGATTTGAAGGTGACAAAACCGTTGACTACCAAGGAAGGTGCTTTCGATAAGTTCGTAAAAACTATTTCAACCGTTGGTTTAACGCAAGGACAAAAGCTTAGCGAAAATGTAACACTTACTTATGCCGAAATTTTAGCAAGCTTCGATTTACCAAATATTTATTTTGAGTATAGTAGTTGGGATTTAAATACCTCAGCTAAAAAGGAACTCGATAAAGTAGCCGCAGTTATGAGGGCTAACCCTGAATTGGAAGTAGAAATGAGTTCGTATACCGACAGCCGAGGAAAAGCAAAATATAATTACATGCTCTCTGCGTTTAGAGCAAATGCGTGTGTGGAATATCTGGCTAAGCAAGGGGTGGACAAAACACATTTAATTGCCATTGGCTTTGGTGAAGAAAAATTGAAAAATAGTTGTACTGATAAAGTTGAATGTTCCGATGCTGAACATGCTGTTAATAGAAGAACAGAATTTAAGGTGGTGAAGTTTTAAGCTAATTTAAAATGAACATCTTCTACTGCCCATTAGCTACCCTCGATGAATACTGCGCACTTGACGAAACCGAGTCGCGGCACATAGCCAATGTGTTGCGCAAGCGTGAAGGCGAAGAACTTTTTGTTTTTGACGGTCGTGGAAATTTGTATGATGCGCGTATTCAAAGCATTGGCAAAAAAGAAGTAATGGTGCATGTGGTGCGGTTGATGGAAAACACAGAAATAGAAAAACCAAAACTTCATATTGCTATTGCTCCGCCAAAAAATATTGAACGCTTTGAATGGTTTGCCGAAAAAGTAACTGAGCTTGGTATAAACGAAATTACTCCGCTCTTGTGTAAGCATTCAGAACGTAAAGAAATACGAGCCGATAGAATCGAAAAAATTTTGTTAGGCGCATGTAAGCAAAGTTTAAAACTTCGCTTACCAAGTTTGAATCCCATGACTAATGTCCAAGATTTTTTTGCGCAGCAAAAAAATGATGCACATAAATACATTGCTTACTGCGATGAAAAATCTATTCATTTAAAAAATGCTTACCGCGGAAACATTGATGCCATAGTAATGATTGGACCCGAAGGTGATTTTACCAAGGAAGAAGTTTTGCTGGCAACTCAACATAAATTTGAAACAGTATCACTCGGTAAAAGTCGTTTGCGTTTAGAAACCGCGGGTATATTTGCCGCTTCGGTTTTTAATTTGGCAAACGAATAATAGTTTAGCTCTGCATGAAAAAAATAATTTTTCTTTTTTCTTTTTTTATTCTCGTTTCCTCGTTTACTCCTGCTGATAAACCGTTAAAGATTGCCTTGCTGAAATATAATGGTGGAGGCGACTGGTATGCGAATCCAACTTCACTTCCAAATCTTGCCAAGTATTGCAATCAAAATTTGAACATGAATATTGAAACCGATATTCCAACGGTGGAAGTAGGCAGTGCCGATTTGTTCAACTATCCGTTTGTGCACATGACGGGTCACGGTAATGTGGTGTTCAACGAACAGGAACTCGATAATTTGCGCGCGTATTTAATTGGTGGTGGTTTCCTTCATGCCGATGATAATTACGGCATGGATAAATTCATTCGCGTACAACTCGAAAAACTTTTCCCCGGCAGCAAACTGATTGAACTTCCTTTTTCGCATTCTGTGTTTCATCAAAAATTTGATTTCGCTAACGGCCTTCCTAAAATTCACGAGCACGATGGTACCACACCACAGGCATTTGGATTATTTCACGAAGGAAGATTAGTAGCCCTATACACTTATGAGTGCGACTTAGGTGACGGATGGGAAGACCAAAGCGTTCACAAAGACCCAACCGAAGTGCGCGAGAAAGCGTTGAAGATGGGCGCGAATATTTTGCGCTACGTTTTTAGTAATTAATTCAAATTCAGTTTACACGAAGGCGCAAAGACGCAAAGAAAACCAGAAATAGGTTTTCAAACTTAGCGTCTTCGTGTCTTTGTGTAATGATTTCTTTGTTCTAATGATTTACTAAAACACTCTCCGCTACATTATGCGCATTTGCCATTAGCGAAAGCGTGAGTCCTTTACCAGGCAGATAATTTATTCCTGAGCCATCGGCAACAAACACATTTTTAGTGTCACCCAATAAACCATTCTTGTGAATAGTAAAGCGCGCATTGGTTTCGGCAAAAGGCAAAGTGCCTGCGTAGTGAATACCCGAACCATTGCCGGGGTTTATTTTCTTAAGCACAAAACAATTAAGCTGACGCAGTGCGCTGGAGAACAATCTCTCGTTCTCATTTATTTTTTTCTGCTCTAAATTATTCTGTTCGTAATTTACAAATAGCGAATCGCCACTAAGTTGCGCGGTATCTTTTTTAAGCGAAAGATATTTCAGTTCGCTGCCACGTTCCGGATGAAACAAACCAACGATAGTAAACGCAGGCATCATCCATTGTAGAAAACGATAAGCGTCTTTTACACCCATCGGTGTTTCTTTCAAAATATGAAACGCCATAAGCGAACGGTAACTGTAAACAGAACCCATTGCCACATCCATATTATTTTTCTGCGGGTCATGAAAAAGCGAAAGTTGTGCGAAACCAATTTTGCGTGCATCGGCATCTTTACCTAGAAGGTAAGGTTGAATAGCAGGTAGGTAACTATAAGGATTTGAGATAACGGGTAGCTTGACATCATAAGCGTTAAACGAGCGCAGCACAATGCGCGCAGTGCTTAAACAACTCGCAGCCAAAATCAATTTCTTACAACGGAATAAAATGGTTTCGTTGGTGTAAATGGCTTTGCATTCAATGGTTACAAAACCATCTGTCTCTTCAAACTTCATTGCAATCAAACCTCCTCGATAACTGAAATTGTTTTTCTTCTTCAACTCCTCCACCGTAAGAGAAGGACGATATGCACTCTTGTCTTGGTCACAATAAAAATCGAGGTCTTTGTATTGATACGCCTTCCGCGAATCTTTTTGCTGTGTAAGCAAAGCCAATGAAGGGCGGCCCATGTAAAAACCATTCGCGTTCAACTTCCCTTTCTTCTTCGAATAATTTTCAAAAAGATTTTTTCCGTTTGAATCAAAATGAATCGTAGGCAATAAGTTGTTCAAAGAAGAAGCAGTGTAGTTCTCTGCATCATCCTTTGTTCCGCTGATGCCAATGCGATTAGCCACAGTTTGATAGGCGGAGTTCATTTGTGCCGCATCTAAACCCGCAGCTTTTAATTCTTCATTCGAAAAAACACAACAACCCAATCCCCATCCGTTTCCTAATCCACCGAGAGAAAGCGATTCGAGCGGAGAGAAATTTTTCGACAACATCGGCATCCAGCGATTGACTTCTTGAATCATGAATTTACGCGGAGGCGTTAAGTGCTCACCCGTTTTTACATCGCCAAACGGAATGCCTTCAAAATCTTTCCCGATAAAAAATTCGTGTTGTGCGGTTTCATTTTTTCTTACCGATAAAAAATCATCATCAGGAATTGTGCCTGCATATTTTGAATCGGTAATTCCTCCATCGAGCATAAGCACCTGCACACCTTTTTCTACGAGCGTTTGTGCTGCCATTGCTCCCGTGCATCCCGAACCAATAATGATGTAGTCGGCTGTTTCCATTTATGGAATATGTTTTTGTTCAATCGAGTTAAAGGAAAATAGGGTTAAACACATAAATACAAAACTATTACCTGACGGATGATTACGCAGATAAATACATTGATTTTTGGATTAAATCTTTAAAATCTTTGGCTGTTATCTGCGTAATCATCAACGAAGTTGTTTGGATTTTTTAAACACCTAATCCAGAAAGAAAAGTAGAATGATGCTTCCAGCAAATGCTTTCAGTGATTGAAAGAATGCGCGAAGGGTTAAACTGAAAAAATGTAAAACGGAAAATTGTTTCGGCTCGAAGAAATCAAAGTAGAGCGGATTAGTTTCGAGAATAGCGAAAGCAATAATCATTCGCTTGCGCAATTTGTGTTTAGGCAAAAACATTCCGAAGGCAGCATCAAGCAAAGTAACAGTCCATAAATTGTTCAGCATGAAACGTAGCAGCCTTTCCTCTTCTTCATTTAAAATAGTGGCTTCTTGTTTTATAGCGCGTTCAAATAAAGAAAGCGATTGTTCATCGGCATTCTTGCCGAGCAAATAATTCGTGTAGCAGTTCATCTCTTGCCGGCTAATCGAATACTCGCTCATACTTTTTCTTTCTTGTCAATTTTCTGTTTGAGCAAAGCAAGTTCCTGTGCCAGTGTTTTGTTTTCGTATTGCAGTTTTGAAACGGTAAGCGACAGATGAAGTAAATAGATAAGCACAGCAAACAAAGCTCCTGCAAAAAGTAAATTGGGCGGAGCAATTACGCCAAAGCTGTGCGCCAGTATTTCAAGTGCGTTGCGCCATACTGAAAGAACTATCAAAACAAAAGTGGAGAGAATCCAAATGAACGCGTATTCCTCGCGCAGTTTCCCTTTTTTGATTTGCCACATTACATAGCCGAGAAAACAAAGACTTCCGATAATGGCAATGATTTGAATTCGTTCCATGCTTATTGTCTTAGATAAGTAAAAATAATGGCTATGGTTACTTTGAACATATAATACACAGCACCCAGTCCGCGAATAGATGATTGTCCGCCCATGCGTTCGTTCATTAGCACAGGAACTTCGCCAAACTTCAACCCATTGCGGTTGTAAATAATCAATGCTTCGGGTTCGGGATATTCATCGGGGTAATAAGCATAAAGCAATTTCATGGTTTTGCGATTCATCATGCGCATACCCGAAGTAGAGTCGGTTACGTTTTCACCGGTAATGAGTTTAAGCAGAAACTGAAAATACTGAATGCCCGTTCTGCGCATGAAGGTAGATTGAAAACCTTCCTTCTCAATATACCGCGAACCAATAGCCACGTCCCATCCATTTGCTACTAACTCTTTTTCCAACACGGGAATAAATTGTGGCGGGTGCTGACCGTCTCCATCTATCTGCACGCAAAAATCGAAACCATTATCAAAAGCATATTTAATTCCTGTTTGCACCGCACCACCAATTCCGAGGTTGATAGGGAGATTCAGCGCCACGCAATTCAATGACCAGATAATTTCTTTAGTGGAATCTTTAGAACAATCGTTCACCACCACAGGCGTAAGTTGTATGCTATCGCTGCTTGCCGCATGCACGGCAGTAACCACCGAAGCAATACTTGCTTCTTCGTTATATGCCGGAATGATAACCGCTACGCGAATAGTTTGATTCATTGCGCTAAAAATAGAATTCTTAAAAATACTTTCTTTGTTAGCGTTGAAATAATTAACCACAAATGCGTGTAGGAATTACGGGTTCGAATGGTTTTATAGGCAGTGAATTGCTGAAGCACTTTGTTTCGCAGGGAAATGAAGTGGTGTTATACCAACGCAGAAAACCCGAAACGCTTCAAGCGAACTCATCATTTGTTCATTTCGATTTGAATGATTCTTCCACGGTTCTTGATGTTTCGAAACTTGATGTATTGATTCATACGGCTTTCGTGCCCTATGAAAATGGAAATGATTCTTCGAAAAAGAATGTAGAGCAAACGTTTGCTTTAAGTGAAGAATGCATAAAGCATAACGTGCAGTTTATTTTCTTCTCCACTCTTTCTGCTCATGAAACTGCGCTTTCAGAATACGGTAAGCACAAATACGAACTCGAAAAAAAGTTAGACACAACTAAGGTCTTGATTTTGAAATTGGGATTGGTGATTGGTGCTAAAGGACTCTACAGTCGTATTAAAAGCATTGTAGCAAAATCACGAATCATTCCAATGATAGGTGGCGGTAATCAACCCGAACAAATTGTTTTAGTAAGTGATGTAGTGAAAACAATTGCGCTTTGTATTGAAAGGAAAACTACAGGAATCTATTGTCTGGCATCGCACAGAACTTACACATTGAAAGAAATTTTTTTACGCGCTGCAAAACAAAGCGGAAGAACACCGTTGTTTATTCCTGTTCCGTATTTTGTTGCAGATATTGCGATTGGATTAGTAGAACTACTGCATTTGACATTTCCTGTGTCGAAAGAAAATTTGCTTGGTTTGAAACGCATGATTCCTTTTGAGACCAGAGATGATTTGAAGAAGTTGGGAGTGGAGTTGAATGAAGAGTTTTGAATAGGGAACTTTAGAAATCATATGCCAAACCGACTTTGGATGGAAGGATATTAAGTGACAGGGCTTGTTTTTTACGATTTAGATAAACCGTCTTTTCTTTTATTCCAAAACCAAGAGGTATAAACCCCGCAACGACAAGTAGACCCCCAAATCCTGCTATAACTTTTTCATTAATTGCTATGGATTTTTTTTTAAATTCTTGTTGGTCATAAGTTCCGGTATATGTGGCATTACTCATTGCGATGGCATAAATCATATCGCTTATAAGGAGTACAGAGCCCATTGAGAAAACTACTGCACATGAAGCAAAATCAGATTTATATTCTTTTCTTAAATCTTTTAAATCCATAGTATCTCGTCTAAAAATTCGTGCTGAAGATACCACTGTAGTTTGTTTTATAGATTGGGTTGCAACTTCTGGTTTAGATTGTGATATGCCCAATAATTTTGCTTTGCTTGAGCCATATTCTTCATCATTAATTAAACCTTTGTCGTGCCATTCTTTATACTGCTCTAATTTTGTTTTTGTGGTGTCTTGGCAGAAAGCAGAAGAAAAAAAGAGTAGAAAGAAAATTAATTGAAAATATTTCATTGAGGATATTTTAAATGAACTATTGAATTGGGAGTTGCAATCGTGAAACTAAAAAAGGTTTTGTGGATTTTATTTCCCAATGCAAAACTTGGAGAAAATGTTTCCAAGTATCTCATCATTAGTTACCTCACCTGAGATCTGTCCGAGGTATTCTAAGGAGCGCTTAATATCCAGTGCCACCAAATCACCTGTGTTTTGGTTTTCGATTCCAACCATCACTTCGTTCAATGCTTCGCTTGCTTTTAAAAGAGCTTCGTAGTGTCGAGCATTGGTTATGATTGACGATTGACGATTGACGATTGACGATTGAAAAACCAAATCGTAAAGTTTTTGTTTCAGCAATGGAATGTTGTATTGAGTACTTGATGAAATAAAAAGGAGTTCCGGGTTGTCTATAGTCTCTTGTCTATTGTCTATCGTCTTTTCCATCACTTTATAAAAAGGAGCAGTGGCTTTCCAACTGGCTTTGTCAATTTTATTTCCAACAATAATTCCACTGAAGCCGAGCAATTCGAGTTCGTGAATTTCTTTTACCAATTCTTCGGGTGTACTGGAGTTTACATCAAACAGATAAATGTAAACGGAGCTTTGCTTCAACTTCTCCATTGTTTTTGCCACACCTAATTTTTCAATTACATCTTCTGTAGTTCTTATTCCTGCAGTATCAATGAATCGGAATTGAATGCCGTTGATGTTGAGTATTTCTTCAATTGTGTCGCGTGTAGTGCCGGGAATTTCGGAAACAATGGCGCGCTCTTCGTTGAGCAAAGCATTGAGCAAAGTTGATTTTCCGGCATTCGGTTTTCCTGCAATTACAGTGTTTACTCCGTTCTTAATTACGTTGCCGAGTTTGAAAGATTCAATCAGCGGTTTCAGTTTTGATTGAATAGCATCAATCAGTTCTATAAGTTTTTTACGGTCGGCAAATTCTACATCCTCTTCACCAAAATCTAATTCCAATTCAATGAGCGAAGCGAAGTTGACGAGTTCGGTGCGAAGAATTTTTATGTCGTTAGAAAAACCACCGCGCATTTGTTTCAATGCTAAATCAAGTGAAGCGGCCGAATCACTCGCAATTAAATCTGCTACTGCTTCGGCTTGCGATAAATCAATTCTGCCATTGATGAAAGCACGCAACGTAAATTCACCAGGCTTAGCCGAACGCGCTCCGTTTTGAATCAGCAACTGAATAATTTGCTCAGCAATAAATGGAGAACCGTGGCAGGAAATTTCCACCACATCTTCGGTAGTAAAACTTTTTGGTGCGCGAAAAAGCGCAACCATTACTTCGTCAATTACTTTCTCTCCATCCACAACATGACCATAATGAATGGTGTGGCTTGCTTGCTTCTCTAAATTTTTACCACGAAAAACTTTCGTTGTAATTTGAATGGCTTCGCTTCCCGACAAACGAATAACACCTATGGCTCCAACTCCGTGTGGTGTGGCGAGCGCCACGATGGTATCAGAGGAAATCAAAGTTCGTTAGCGGATTTTAAAACTACGTGATACACTTTGTCAGAAATTCTGAACCGCTTTTCAATAAGAATATCTAATAATGGTTTAACTGCGGAAACAAGGTTTTGCTGTTTCGCTCGGAGCAAAACACCTACTACACCGGTTACCTGCAATCCTTCTTTTTCTGCTATAGCCCTACCTCTTGTTTCGTCAATCAACAAAGTATCAGCATGCAATTCCTTTGCTAGGGCAATGGCTTCTGATTCGCCTTTATCCAATAATTTTTGAAATTCTGCCACAACTGATTTGTCAGAAACGGATTTCACCAGAATCCAATTGGATGAGTTCTCTTTTAGCCAAGCCTTCTGCTCGGGAATTTCCAGTAATTCATCATAAACATTTGGCGGAATAATTACCGTTTCGAAAAGTGATTTCAGTAAGTGAAGCTGTTGTATTTGGAAAAGATATGTAATTGGCGAAGTGTCTGAAACAACAATCATTTCGGAAAAAGTTTATTCATGGTTTGAATATCCTGCAACACACTCTCCTCTGAAAATCTGGAGATGTTGCGCTTATACATTTCTTCTTCAAAATCCATTAATGAAAGTCCGCAGAACTCCCTTGCCTTTCCAAGCCCAAAAACATTTTTTTCATAAAGTATAAAAGCAATCTCAATGAGCATTTCGCGCTCAGTAATATTCGCTGCCATTAAAATTTTATCGTCAATAACAATTGCCATAATCTGTTCTTTGGCTCAAATGTAATTCAAATAGTTTAGTCAGCACAACCTAAACGTCTATCCGCCAATAGGTCTTACTTCAACTAAATCGCCATCCTTATACGCTGGGCATTCCTTTGCAATTTCAACAGCCGCTTGCAAATCTTCGGCTTCAATAATATAGTAACCGCCAACGCCCTGACGCACATCGCGCACAGGTTGCACCACTAAATCTCCGCCTATTAATTCAATGAGGCGACCATCGCTTTGAATGCCGTTACCATCTTTGAAAATACCGCGTGCAGTAAGGTCACGGGCCCATTTCATATGCGCAGCAATAATTGCATCGAGTTCTTCTTTTGGAATTGGATAACGGGTTAGGTCTTCGCGAATGAGTAAAATGAATTGTGCCATGGCTGAGGGTTTAGACAACGAAGTAAAGAAGAATGTTTGGTTCGGTAAAATGATTTTTAATTTGCATCAAAATTTACAATATGAAGAACATGCTCAACTGGTTTGAAATTGCTGCAAGCGATTTTGACCGCGCTCAAAAATTTTATGAAACCATTTTCGGTTTAACTATGCAAACCATGAATATGGAAGTCAAGATGGCTTTCTTTCCTTACGATGAAGGCAAAGTAAGTGGAGCGATTTGTGCCGGACCTGATTACAAAGCTTCGGCAGAAGGTTCGTTGATTTACTTGAATGCGAATCCTGATTTGAACGATGTGCTTTCAAAAGTAGAGGCAGCCGGAGGAAAGATTTTATTAGCTAAACGTCAGATCTCTCCTGACTATGGTTACATGGCTTTGTTCCTCGACAGCGAAGGAAATCGTATGGCACTTCACTCTAATAAATAAGTGCTGCAGAAATTATGTCTTTAAAAATTCTGTTCGTTTGCCTTGGAAACATTTGTCGTTCTCCTATTGCACATGGTTTGTTGAAACACAAAGCTGAACTCAAAAATTTAGATTGGGAAATTGATTCGGCCGGCACAAGCGATTGGCACGAAGGCGAGTTGCCGAATGAGAAATCAATTAAGGTGATGAAGCAGCATGGTATTGATATTAATTATCAGCGCAGTCGCCCCTTGCGAAGAAAAGATTTAGAGCACTTTGATGTTATCTATGTAATGGATAGCAGCAACTACAAAGATGTAACCGACATGGCGAAAAGCGAAGAAGAAATTTCGAAGGTGCATTTAATAATGAATGAAGTAAATCCTGGTATGAACCAACCCGTTCCTGACCCTTGGGGACAAAGCGAAAAGCATTACGAAGAAGTTTATGAAATGCTCGATGAAGCTACTGACAAGATTATAGATATTAGACAATAGATGTTAGACTTGAAGATTTGACTTTCAAAAAACAACATACTCGGTTGTTGTCTATTGTCTAAAGTCTAACATCTAATGTCTGCAATTATTCCATCAATCCTCTTCCGTGTTTTTTGATGCCGCCCTGTTCGAGCAAACCATTTTTTACTTTATCTAGAACTCCGTTTACAAAATCTTTGCTCTTAGGAGTGCTGTATAGTTTAGAAATATCAATGTATTCGTTGATAGAAACCTTTACTGGAATGGTAGGGAAGTATTTCAATTCACACACGGCTAACTTCATCAATATCAAATCGAGAACTGCTACGCGATCCATTTCCCAATTTTTCAAATTGGGTTCGATAATGGCGGTGAGTTCTTCGTTGTTCTGAATGGTTTTGATAAGCAGTTGAATCGCAAACTTTTTTTCCTCTTCCCATTGGTCTAAGCCCTGAAAAAAGTTGTCGGCTTTGTCAGCACTAAAGGTGTCAATGTATTTTCCAGTAACGTGAATGAGCAAAGTGTTATCGTCATCGTAGTTGATGAAAATTTCTTCAAGATGATGCTCTAAATCTTTTTCGCTTTGAAATATTTTTTTGAGAATGAAGCCGATAACTTCTTTGTCTTGTTCGAGTGTAGGTTGAGCCAAAGCCGAATACTCTTTATATTTAGGTTTAGAAGAAAGTTCATTAAAAAGTTTTTTCACCACATCTGTTGCAATGTGGTGGCGAATGCCTTCTTTTTTTACAAGCGCAAGAAAAGCATCATTGCTTTGTAAATACTGAATAATAGAATTGGCGGCAATGGTAGTGCTGGCAATATTGTCTTCTTCTGTTTGAATATACTTTGCCAGGCGCTTAGCTTTGTCAACCATGGAATAGTTGCAAACCTCTACCAGGTAGAGCAAATTAGTGAGATACAATTGTACCGACTTTTGAATCTGTTCGCTCAAATGAGTTTCGAGTTTGGTGAGCGGAATGTCGCGATCCATTTCCCAAGCATACAATATCTGCATTACCTTAATCCGCAAATTTCTTCTTCCGAGCATGAACAGTTTTTTAAAGAACTATGATTGATACGATTAACCTTCTCTTAATTCAACTTGGCTTTTGCAATTCTATCAGCCGCTATTCGTATAGCTGCTTCTTGTGTAGGAATATTTTCCGCCTTTGATTTTTTGAAAATTTCGAGTGTACGACCATAAATATTTTCAATCAGCAAACTCGAGTCAGCTTCTCCCAGTGAATGAACTTCGCGATAGCAATTGATGACACCGCCTGCGTTAATCAAAAAATCTGGGGCATAGATAATCCCTTTATCCAATAGCATTTGTCCGTGCAAATTTTCATCGGCTAACTGATTGTTTGCCGCGCCAGCAATAATTGAACAGCGGAGAGTAGAAATAGTATCGGAATTTATTGTGGCACCAAGTGCACAAGGGGAATAAACATCCACATCTAAATCATAAATTTCGTGCGTCCCGACAATCGTTGCGTTAAATTCTTTAGCCGTGTTTTGTAGATTAGTTTGGTTGATGTCTGTAATAAAAACTTTAGCACCTGCGGCAGTTAACTGACCCACTAAACTATGTCCCACATGACCAACTCCCTGCACCGCCACACGTTTTCCTTCCAGCGAATCACTACCCGTCAATTCTTTTACGCTTGCCTTTAAACCAAGAAAAACTCCGTAAGCAGTAAATGGCGAAGGGTCGCCTGTGCCTCCTGCTGAAACTGGTTTGCCCGTAACGTGTTTGGTTTCCTGCATTACAATGCTCATTACTTCGGTGCTGGTGCCCACATCTTCGGCTGTAATATATTTCCCGTTTAAGCTGTCTACAAATTTTCCGAATCTACGCCAAAACGCTTCATCGCGTTTCACTTTCGGGTTGCCTATGATAACTGCTTTGCCACCGCCTAAGTTGATTCCACTGATACTTGATTTGAAAGTCATACCGCGCGAAAGACGCAGCACATCCCATAGTGCATCACTTTCATTATCGTAGTTCCAGATTCGGCAACCACCCAAAGAAGGACCGAGAACCGTGTTGTGTACGGCAATTATTCCTTTAAGCCCAGTATCTTTATCGTTGAAATACATGACCTGTTCATGTTCCATAGGTTCTATCATTTCAAAGATGTGCGCACTTTTTCTTTCTACGCTCTTCATAACATTTGATTCACGGCTCATAATTTGATTTTTTTAGCTTCGCCCCCGTTTTAAAGCGCGGCAAAGTTGACAAGGATTTCGACTTTACCAAACGCAAAAAAATAGCATGAATTGTTTTCGTTTATAAATAATTTTCAGAAGAAAAATTGTGAAAGAACTCATCTCTCTTAATAAATATTTTGCCCGTTATAAATGGCGTTTCATGGCAGGTATTCTGTTTGTCATAAGCGCCAATGCGCTAAGTGTTTACAATCCTATCATCACCAAAAATGCGGTTGACCTTATTGTTGGTAATTTAAAAAATGTGAACAACGCCAGTGAATTCAATAATGTGGTTCGAAACAAAATAAGCACCGATGTTTTGTGGTTGTTTCTGCGCTATTTAGTAGTAGCGATGCTGGCTGGAGGATTTACATTCATGATGCGCCAAAGTATTATCGTGGTTTCACGATTGGTAGAGTTTGATATGAAAAACGAAATCTATGACCATTATCAAAAACTAGATTTAGCCTTTTACAGAAAAAATAACACGGGCGATTTAATGAATCGCATAACAGAAGACGTAAGTAAAGTGCGTATGTATATTGGACCTGCTATTATGTATTCGGTCAACTTGTTTTTTACCATCACATTTGCGTTGGGTTCTATGATGTTGATTAGTCCATCGCTCACCCTTAAAGTTCTAATTCCGCTTCCGCTTCTTTCTGTTACCATTTATGTCATCAATGCTTTTATAGGAAGATACAGCGCAAAAATTCAGGCGAAGCTTTCAGACCTTACTACGAATGCGCAGGAAACTTTTTCCGGCATTCGTGTGGTGCAGGCATACGCGCGCGAAAAGGAAATGCTTGGTTTTTTTGAAAGCGAAACAGAAGAGTACCGTAACTTACAATTGAAACTAGCACGTATTGATTCACTCTACTTTCCCATTATTACTTTTCTAGTTGGCTGTAGCATCATCATTGTGGTTTACGTAGGCGGCAAAGAAGTTTCTGCTGGAAAAGTTACGGTGGGCGATATCACCGCTTTTTTGATGTACACCAACATGTTGATGTGGCCGGTGAGTTCGCTCGGCTTTACCGTTTCAATGATTCAACGTGCGGCTATATCTCAACGAAGAATTAGCGAATTTTTGAATTACAAACCATCCATTACCACCGAAGGGGGAGTGGTCAAAGAGATTAAAGGTGAAATTACTTTTGAGCATGTTTCATTCACTTATCCCGACACGGGAATCAAAGCGTTGAAAGATGTTTCGTTTAAGGTGAGCGCAAGTGAGCGGTTAGCTATTATAGGCAGAACAGGTTCAGGCAAATCAACTATAGCCGATTTGATTTTGCGGATGTACAACGTAACAAGCGGTAAAATTTTTATTGACGGAACCGAAGTAAGTGAATACAACACAGGTGCACTACGCAAACAAATTGGTTTTGTGCCGCAGGATATGTTTCTGTTTTCGGAAACCATTACACAGAATATCTCTTTTGGAGTAAAGGCTGCTGTGAAAGAAGAAGCCGCGCGGTTTGCCGGCTATGCTGTTATTGCCAATGAGATAGAAAGTTTTCCTCAGGGTTACGAAACTATTGTGGGCGAAAGAGGCGTTACGCTCTCGGGTGGACAAAAGCAACGCATTTCAATTGCTCGCGCTCTTATAAAGCAACCGAATGTTCTTTTGCTAGACGATTGTTTGAGTGCTGTTGATACGGCTACCGAAAAGCAGATTCAACGAAATTTAGATGAAGTGCTGCATGGTAAAACTGCTGTTATTATTACGCACCGTATATTCTCCTTAATACACTTTGATAATATAGTAGTATTAGACGATGGTAAAATTGCCGAAAAGGGAACGCACGAAGAACTATTGAGAGCGAAGGGATTGTATGCCGAAATTTTTGAAAAGCAATTGAAAGAACAACGCGATGAGAAAACGGAGATGAGCGGTACAATCTTTGTAGAATAAAAATATATTTTAGCATATAAGATTTCGGGAACAGCTATTTTTAAATCAAAAAAATAAGAAACGTGGAAAATAACAATGGCGGAAAATTCAGTGGATTTTTCAGCAAAAAACTCAAAGCCGGAAAAAGAAGAACATATTTCTTTGATGTAAGAAGCACAAAGCAAGGCGATTACTTTTTGACGATTACCGAAAGCAAAAAAAAGTTTGAAGGCGAAGGTTACGATAGTCACAAAATCTTTTTGTACAAGGAAGATTTCAAAAAATTTCTGGAAGCCTTAAACGAAACCGTTGATTACATTAAAACAGAATTGTTGCCTGATTATGATTATGATGCAGACCGTCAAACTAGGACCCACGATGCAACTGAATCAAATCATTCAGAAAACAATCACACCGTTAAAGCGGCTGCTCCTGTTAATACCGATGCGAATAAACTAAGTGAAAACATTACCCCTAATACCACTCCTGATATAACCGATGATGAACAGGTAGACTGGAACTAAAAAAAAATCTAAAAAATAAATTCAAAGCCATTGATTCGTCAGTGGCTTTTTTAATGCACTGCTTCGCTAATACAATTGGTTGAGAATGCTTCGCAAAGATTTCACGGATAACGACAATTGATTTCACCGATTAATACAAATACATGAAAACATCTCACCTGATTTTATTATTGCTGTTATGCAGCTCTTCTTTTTTATCGGCACAAAAAAAAGAAGAAACAAAACCCAAGAAAACTGCAAGCGAAGTTTTGAAAGAACTGCCCGATATGCTGATAGCACAACCCGAAGCAGCCGTTGATACCAATGCTAATAAGTTGATGGAAGACAATCTTTCGATTGTTATCCATCCGCTTTGGAAGGAGAAAGGTTTGCAGTCTATTATTGAATACAAATTGCAGAAGACTGATTTCGACCCGCTTGTTTCTACGTTTCCGCTTCAGTCAAAAAAGTTAGTGCAGGGTTTAATCATTAACATGAACACCATCAAAAAAACTTTTGAGGAAAAAAAGCAAATGGTTTTGGCTGACGTAAAAAAACACATGTTGGCTTATTACAAAGAAGCCGGCATGACCGCTGACCCGAAAGAAATTACTGAGAAAGTAAATGCTTCAGTATTTTCAACAGAACAATTTAAAACTGCGCAGGGAAAAGAAGGAGTGATTTACTACATCAACGATATTGAAAAACTGCAATCGAATTTTACAGTGTTGCTGGTAGTGCCCGGTAATATTCCTAACACCACTGCTTTTGTGCAAATCAATTATTTCCACTACAACTACGAAACCACTTTCCCCGAAGATTTGTTTGAATGGCGCATGTTTCCTTATGAAGAAGACCGCCAGGAATACATAGACTTTACCCAGAAGATTTTGAAGACGTTTGTAATCAAATAAACCCGGTTGTTGCGTTTGTTGTGTATCGGTCAAAAAAAATACCGCTCATTGTAGAGCGGCATTCATTTTTAGAAATTCAGTTTTCTTATCTTCTTTTAAGTTCATCCTGCGCATCGCCATAACCGCCTTTATACGATTTATTGCAATTCATTTCAAACTCATCCAGTTCCATAAGCATTGGGCTTGGGAAAGGTTGTTCATAAAAGCCAATCATAAAATCCTGACGACCTTTTTGATAATAATAATCTTTCGCTTCTTGTGTGGCCATATCAAATTCTTTTAGGGTGGTAAATAAGCAAGCCGGTTAAGGCTCTTGGTAATTCTTACGCATGTATTGTAGTTATGTTCCGAAACCTTTCACTTAATTATTACAAGCTGCGAGTTGAAATTTTTGAGGCAAGTCGAATTGTTTAATTCAATGAAACGAACCTTTTCACCAACTTGTGCGTAAGAAGATGTAACTAAAATAAAATACTATGAAAAAGTTGTTTTTTACCGCCAGCATGTTCTCCGTGATTATTATGGCCAGTTCGTTCAAAGGAATTGAAACCCGCAAACCACTTGAACCTTCATTAAACGGAGGTCCATTTGCAGCCCGCATTGATGGATTTGCTTTTGATGCGCACAAAGACCACAAATACGAAGCTTCTATAAAAGATGGCACTACCGCAGAAGTTATTCTATACGGAAATGATGTGAAGGATAAAAGTGGCAACTACAATCCTCAAAAAATAGGTGTCGAGTTTTCCTTAAAAGACGGAGTAATTGGCTTGGCTTCGGGAAGCAAAGTGAGTTTTGAATTCAACAAAGAAAAATTCTACAGCAATCCGCAATCCACCGAACTTACTATAAAGAAAGCCGTTTGGAGTGCCGATCATAAGAGTATGACCATATCTGCCGATTTCAAATGCCAAGTAGAAGGGGTTAAAACTTCGGAAGAATATACTCCTAGTTTAGGAATAAGAGGAACTGTTGAAAATATTACCATAGCAGTAACTTCAAATTCAGAAGCAAAATAAGATAACAGCACACCACACTAAAGCAAAAGCGCGACTCAAATTCAAATTTGAGTCGCGCTTTTTGTTTTGCTTTTGAGCAACATCACAGTTTCTCTTTCACCTTTTCTTCCTTCAACAATTTGTTTTTCAAAAGTTTCTGACGGTTTTGAAGTAATTCATACGCCATTATTTCGGGCAATTGCATGTTCATATCAAGTAGCGGATTCTCATCGGATTTAAACTGTATTTTTAATTCTTGCGCATCGGTTAGTTGTTTTTCCCATAGTTGTAAAAGCGAAAGTGCATCTTGATGTTCGTGCTTTGTGGCAATTGCAATTTGATTGCGCACTAACAAAAGTTTCTCTTCAAGTTTTGAAGTGGTAAAGAAGGAAAGGAAGGCAACATTTTCGGCTTCCTGATCCAAACAATCAGAGATACGTTGAATATAGTTCATAGCTTATTATTTAAGCATAAAGGTAAGTAAGCTAATTTGCTTAACCATTATTTTTGGCGCAAGTTTTCAACTTGGTTATAAACGCCTTTTCCTCTTTTCCGTAAATATGTAGTCTGCCGCATTTCAATATTTTTATCGCGCTCAATAAAAGCGCAACCACCCGAACATGAACGAAACTCCGGCTGCATCTAAACAAACCTATCCCTCGCTTATACTTCATCGCGCCAAAACACACGCTATTAAACGTTTTCATCCGTGGGTGTTTTCGGGAGCTGTAAAAAGTAAAAATGGTAACCCCGACCAAGGCGATGTAGTAGAAATATTTTCTGAAGACGGGGAGTTCCTCGGCATGGGGCATTTCGGCACAGGCAGTGTGAGCGCGCGCATTTTTAGTTTTAAAAAGGTGACTAACCTACAGGATTTGTGGCGCGAAAAATTTAAAACTGCTTTTGCTTTGCGAAGAAGTTTAGGTTTAACAGAAAGCACAACTACCAATGCTTATCGTTTAATTAATGTAGAAGGTGATGGCCTGCCGGGACTGATTGTTGATTGGTATAATGGCACTGCGGTTATCCAATGCCATAGCAAAGGCATGAATACTGTGAAAGAAAATTTTGTGCAGGTATTAAAAGAAGGATATGGCGATCGGCTTTTAGCTGTGTATGATAAAAGTGAGACAACGTTGAATCATAAATTTGATAGTGAAAAGAAGGAAGACATAAACGATAAGAGCGAGGAGGAAATTCAGAGTAGAGAATTGAAAATTCAGAAATCTACAGACGGATATTTATATGGAACTGAGTCAGAAAAATTAGTTTTAGAAAACAATCATCGTTTTAAGGTTGATTGGGTGCTAGGGCAAAAGACCGGTTTCTTTATTGACCAACGCGATAACAGAAATCTTCTGGCGCGTTATGCACAAGGCAAAACCGTACTCAATACTTTTTGTTACTCAGGAGGCTTTTCAGTTTATGCCTTAAAAGCTGGAGCTACTCTCGTTCACTCCGTGGATAGCAGCGTAAAAGCTATAGACTGGACGAACGAAAATGTAAGACTAAACAACATTACAGGAAGCCACGAAGCTTTTACAGCCGATGTATTTGATTTTATAAAAGCATCGACCAATCAGTACGACTTAATTGTCCTAGACCCGCCAGCCTTTGCTAAAGCACAATCAGCCCGTCATCATGCCATTCAAGCTTACACGCGATTAAATGCTTCCGCATTTAAAAAAATTAAGCATGGGGGAATTGTTTTTACTTTTTCTTGTTCGCAAGTGGTCAATCAAGAAATGTTTATTGGTGCGGTTACTTCTGCTGCTATTGAATCCGGCAGAAACATTCGAGTGTTACACCATATCACTCAACCTGCGGACCATCCCGTTAGCATCTTCAACCCCGAAGGACTTTATTTAAAGGGATTAGTTTTGCATGTGGAGTAAATACCCACACCTCGTTCAGCGAAGAAAAAAGTGCTGGCAATTGAGAGATAACCCCTGCTATTCAAAACTTTCACGCAAAGCTTAAGCCTTCTTCATTACCAATACTTTCTTGATTCTGTTTTCTCAATTCTTCGGTGTACATTGCACCGCTTATTTCTTTACACACACGAAGAAAGAGCTCTATTTCATTTCAAAAATTATGAAGAATTCTTGCGCTCGTTTTAAACCATTACTCCATTTTGTTCTCGTTCTATTTTTATCTGCAAACCGCGTATTCGGTCAGGCTGAAACCCAAAACCCTGCCTTTCCTTTTTGGAAAATTAAGGGCAATAGCGGTATCGATACTTCCCTACATTTTGTGGGCACAACCGACCAAAATTACCTCAGCTTCCGCACCAATAATATTCGCAGAATGACCATAGATACCGGTGGCAGAGTGGGTATTGGTACCACCGTTCCTTCTCTGAGTGGCATGCTTGAAATAACAAACACAAAAAATGGCAATCCAACCTATATATCAACCAATTATGGTAATCCAAATGAATTTTGGTTCAGGCGTTCAGGTGGCACTATTGGGGCACCAACCCTTATTGGTAGCGCTGGCTCTTTGGGCCGTATTGACGGTCGTGGTTATGATGGTTCTGTTTACATAAATGCCGCTCGAATTGAAATGCTTGTTGACTCCACTTCTGGGACAAGTAATATGGCAGGCAGAATTGCTTTTTCAACCAATCCGGGGAACTCCACCTCCACTCCTGTAGAGCGTATGCGTATCAACAGAAACGGTTTGGTAGGTATTGGAGGCTCGCCCCTTACCTACCTGGATATTAACGGAGATTTAGCTCTGCGCGAAGGCGCGCTCACCTTGGCAAACGGAGCAAACAATAACGTAGTTACTGCCAACAATCCTTTCCCTGCGGGCAAAAGTTTCTATCGCATTACTGGTCCTACTGCTGCATTCAACATTACCGGATTTACAGGCGGTCAGGATGGAAGAATACTAGTGCTTTACAACGCTACTGCTTTCAACATGACCTTAACTCATAACAGCACTTCTTCCACCATTTCTAACCGAATTTACTGTGGTAACAGTACCGACCTAACCGTAAATGGATTTGGTTCTGTAACCCTGCATTACAACGCTACCGATAACCGCTGGATAGCCGCAGCTTCTAACGCTGTTAACACTGGCCCAACAGGAGCGGCAGGCGCCACAGGAGCAGCAGGAACAACAGGAGCGGCAGGTACTACAGGAGCAGCAGGAGCTACTGGAGCTACCGGTGCAGACGGAACAACCGGTATCACTGGAGCAGCAGGAACAGGGGTAACTGGTTCAACGGGCACAGGAACAACTGGTGCTACAGGTGCCACAGGACCTAGCGGGGCCGATGGAGTTAGCAGCGCTTGGGGTCTTATCGGTAATACGGGCACCGTTGACGGCACTAATTTCATTGGAACAACCGATAACATTCCTTTTGCCATTAAGGTAAACAACCAAAAAGCTGGACGTATTGACCATTTGCTGGCTAATGCCTTTTTTGGGTATCAAACAGGAGGAGTAAATACAACAGGAATTTTTAACTCGGGTTATGGTAACCAGTCGTTATTTAACAACACCACCGGAAGTTACAATGCCGGCTTTGGCACAAACACACTTTATTTTACTACAACGGGCGGGGCAAATACAGCCCTTGGGTACCAGGCTCTCTATACCAACGTTAGCGGCAATAGCAATGTAGCGGTAGGCTCAAAGGCGCTTTATACCAATACCGTTTCGAACAATGTAGCAATAGGTGATAGTGCGCTGCGCTTAAATGCTACCGGCACACAAAACACGGCCTTAGGAAGCAAAGCTTTGGAAAGAAACCTTGCCAATTTAAATACAGCAGTTGGTTATACAAGCTTGCAGTTAAATACAACGGGAGCATCTAACACTGCGGTTGGAAATATTGCATTAGGAGCAAACAGCACCGGCAATAGAAACACCGGTGTGGGTGATAGACCTTTATTATCCAACTCAACAGGTAGCGATAACACAGCGTATGGTTATTTCAGTTTAATTAACAACACTACCGGTGGTAGTAACACAGCATACGGCAGCAGTTCCATGACTACCAATTCATCGGGTAGTTTTAATTCTGCTTTTGGGCAACAAGCTTTGCCAGCTACTTCGGGCAATTCAAATACCGCAGTAGGTTATAAAGCCGGTGCCTTTAACGGTATTGGAAGCAGAAATACCTTCTTGGGCGATAGTGCCGATGTGAGTGCGGTGAACCATATCAACGCAACTGCTATTGGATGGAATGCCAGGGTAAACCAAAGTAATAGTATGGTGCTGGGAAGTGTGAATGGAGTAAACGGTGCCACTGCCACCGTCAATGTTGGCATTGGAATAAATATTCCTACCAGTATGTTGCATGTAAATGGCTCCATTGCTTTAGCAGTTCGAAACGTTACGGCAAGCACTACCCTTGCAACCGATGATCAATGCCTTATTTTTACCGGTAGCACCACTTCCCAAACAATTACCATTCCAGCTGCTGGTAGCAGTGTTGGAAGACTTTACACCATCATCAATCATAGCACCGTGGCACTGAATATATCTAGCGTTACCGTAGGTAGTGCTACAACCATTAGCAGTTTGGCGGTGGACACTCCGCTCCAAATTATTTCGGATGGAACCGTATGGAGGAAGATAAATTAGAGACTCAACTTATACAAAAAAAGAAACCCCTCCGCTTTCGCGAGAGAGGCCTCATTTGAACCACCATGCTCTTTCTTTTCTTTGTTAGTGTCGGGGGCTTATCTTAATTACTCTTTATGTTTTGCCATTTACCTTGTATGGTTTTGAGTTGAATCATCATCTCTCCACCTTTTTCGCGCAAGCGTGTTAATCCAAAACGCAACGCGGTCAACTCTTCCATTAAACCATTCAACATTTTAGTTGATTTAATTCCGCTGAGGTTGCTTTTTCTAATCTCCTGCGATCTTCTCAAATACTCCACACATTTATCGCTATACGAACGATGCTCAAAAAACAATTCCATCGTTTGATATTTGAAATCCTCTATCTGATACAAAAAATCCTTTACTCCTTTTACCGAACGATCAAAACTTTCCGGTGCACCAGGAATACTTGCGGTGGCTAAAAACTGATCAATAGCCGAAGCGTTGTCTTCAATAAATTTGTGTGGCAAAGCGTATAGCGTTTTCATATCGCTGTTCACACTTTTAAACTGCTCCACAAATTCAAGGTGCAAATTCATAAAACGGTCTTGGGGATTTTCTGTTTGCAGCATAAGTTGTTATTTTATACATGCAATATATGTTGCCCCCCGCCTCTTATCAATGTTTTGCCTCTTGTAACGAACAACGCGTGTTTTGTGAAATCTTAATTTCTTTTCGAAACACATTGTTTTGCTGCTCGTTAAAGCGAGTTGGCTTTATCACCAACAAAATTTATCCTAATTTTTCTCTAATGCTTTCCCAACGCACATCCAATTGATCGAGCCACTCAATAGTCTTGTCGGCTTTTTCTTTAATCATTCTCAAGCCGCTCAAAAGCTCATTCACTTCTTCTGCCAATTCCGAATATTCCAAATCGGAAATTACTTCACCGGCATTTTTCATTCGCTCCACATTGTTCATGTATACCTCTGACCAGTCTAAATGCGCTTTATGTTCGTTGAATAAATTGATGGTGTGAAGCGTAAACGCATCCAACTGTTTTACAAATTCTAACACGCTACGAAAAGTTTCGTTCGATTTTTCGGGTGCTTGTGGAATTGCATACTCTCTATGAATTACATCCATCACCTTTCCGGCTTCTTCCGAAAAATGTTTCGGCATCATATACAAATCGGTAACGTACTCGTTGATCAATTTATAAGCCGCAACAAAGTTGCTGTGCGATAGGTTGTAGTGTTCGTAATCTGTTTTGTAAGCAGGCATGGTGTCAAATCATTTTCTACATCTTACGCCAGCTAAATACAGATGTTTGTTTTTAGGCATTGTTGTTCACAACGCACATTTTGTTATCAGAACATTATTTTTTGTAATTGATTATTTCGCGCCTCTCTCCTGCTTAACGACCTCGTAAGCCTCTTGAATTTTTTGGAACTGCGCGGTTAATTTTTTGCGTTCCTCTTCACTTACATCTTTATTTCTATCGGGGTGAACTTTCAAAACTAATTTGCGGTAAGCCATTCGAATTTCTTCAAAACTCATTTCACTTCTTACCCCCAGAACTTCGTAAGCCGAAACTTTTACTTCGGTGTGCTCGGTTTTTAAGCGCTTAAAATCAACATCGTTCACGTTCAAATATCCTGCAAGGCGAAACACAAAATAATTCTCGCGTTCGTTCAGTTCACCATCGCATAAAGCCATGTCGAGAAGAAACCGAACAACTTGAATATGCGTAGCATGAGGCGTGTTCATGCGTATTTGATTGCAGGCTACATCTAAATCGTATTCCTTAGTCAGGCAATGAGAAATTATTTGTTGCCGCTTGGCAGAAAACTTTTCATCGAAATGTGTATCAAGAAAATGTTGAAGGAAATTTATTTCGGCTAGCGAAACTTTTCCATCAATTTTAATGAGGTGCGAGGCGATTACTATCAAGTTCAGTTCAAACTCGGTAACGCCATCCGCAAGTTTTTCTGCTTCGTTTTTGTTTCCGCGTTCAATTAAAGTGCCCGCAATAAAGCCGAGCAAACCACCAAGGGGGTTTCCGGTAAACGCAAAGCCTAAACCTGCACCCAACCATTTTTCGTAACGCATTAGAAAGCAATTTGAGAAGGTGAGGATGCGAGAATGCGAGAATGGAATAAAGTAAAACTATTCATTGCTGTACTTCAATTTATCGTTAGCAGATAAATAAGTTAATGCAAGACCTGTAATGATGAAAGGAAGGTTGAGCAATTGCGTTTTGCTGATGAAGCCAATCATTTGTCCATCGGGCACTTTAAAAAACTCTAACAGAAACCGGACCCCAAAAACAGTAGTGAAGAAAAACGCCAAATACATTCCCGGCTTGGAAAGTTTGTAACGGTTGAACAAAAGCAGAATTATTATTTGCAGAATGAAATATGCCACACTCTCATACAATACCACCGCATGACGCGGCACATTATCTACCTGCTCAAACACAAACGCCCAAGGCACAAAAGTTTCTTTGCCGTAAAGTTCTGAGTTCATCAAATTTCCCAAACGAATTAGAGCCGCCAAAGCAATAACACTCACTGCCCCCACATCGAGCAATCGAAAGAAATTAAACTCTTTGTGGTAATAGCAGAACAACCACAACCCAATTGCTGCGCCTACAAAACCACCGTGACTTGCCAAGCCACCTTTCCAAACGGCAATCAGGTCTTCGGGATGCGCTATGTAAAAATCGAGTTGATAGAAAACGATGTGCGCCAATCGTGCACCAATCAATCCACCAACAAACATATATTGAATAAGGAGTGTTACTTTCTCATCGTCCCAGTTCAGCTTTTTGAAAACATAGCGGCCAATAAAAAAGCACGACAACAGCGACATGCCCCAAAAAACGCCATACCATTTAATAGAGAATGTGCCAATGGTAACAAAGTCGGGAGAGGGATTCCAGTAGATAAAATTGAGCATGTGCAATAGTAGTGAAACGTATGTAACCTTGAAAAAAGCAAAAAAAACTCCGCGGTTTTATACGAAAGCTAGGCTAGCTCTAAAACAAATTACCGTTTAGTAAAAGCAAACAAGGGTGCTTATATTTATTTGATCAACGCGGTTCGTTGCTCTGCTACTTTCTCGCTATTAATGTAGGTATCAAAATCCATTTCTTTATCGAGCATGCCTTTCGGGAAAATTTCAATTACTCGATTGGCAATAGTCTCTACCAACTCATGATCGCGCGAGCTAAATAAAACAGTGCCGCGAAAATCATTCATGCCGTTGTTAAGTGCCGTTATAGATTCCAGATCTAAGTGATTGGTGGGTTCATCGAACAACAACACGTTTGCGCGCATCAACATCATTCGGCTAAACATACAGCGCATTTTTTCGCCACCCGATAAAACGTTGCACTGTTTCAAAACTTCTTCACCACTAAACAACATACGCCCCAGGAACGAACGGATATAGGTTTCATCTTTTTCTTCGGGCGAGTATTGACGAAGCCAATCAATTAGATTTTCATTTACACCTTCAAAAAAAGGAGCATTATCATTGGGAATACTTGCCTGTGTGGTGGTAACTCCCCATTGCACACTTCCTTTATAATCTTTATCGGCACCGGAGAGAATGTTATGAAAAGCAGAAAGTGCTACACTGTTTTTTCCGAGTATAGCAATCTTGTCGCCCTTCTTTACGGTAAAGTTTACATTGCTAAAATACAGTTCGCCATTAACCGTTTTTGACAAATTCTTTACCTCTAAAATTTCATTGCCTGCTTCGCGCAAAAACTGATTGAACACGATACCGGGATATTTTCTGCTGGATGGTTTAATGTCTTCCAGATTAATTTTATCCAACGCTTTCTTTCTACTGGTTGCTTGTCGGCTCTTGGAGGCATTGGCTGAAAATCTACGAATGAAATCCTGCAACTCTTTAATACGGTCTTCCGCTTTTTTGTTCGAATCTGCCTTTTGGCGGGCCACCAATTGCGAACTCTGATACCAGAATGAATAGTTACCACTGTAAATCGTCATTTTGCTAAAATCAATATCTACAATATTGGTACAAACAGCATCTAAAAAGTGACGGTCGTGACTTACCACTAAAATAATTCCCTGATAATCGGCTAAAAAATCTTCCAACCAGTTGATGGTGTGAACATCGAGGTTGTTTGTAGGCTCATCTAAAAACAAAATATCGGGATTACCGAAAAGTGCTTGCGCCAGAAGTATGCGCACCTTCTGATTTCCATCTAATTCCTTCATTAGTTTTTGATGCACCTCTTCTTTAATTCCTAAATGACTGAGCAATTCACCCGCAGAACTTTCTGCGTTCCATCCATCCATTTCGTTGAAAATGTTTTCCAACTCACCGGCACGATTGCCGTCTTCTTCGGTAAAATCGGCTTTGGCATAAAGGGTTTCTTTTTCCTGCATAACGCCCCATAAGGTTTTGTGCCCCATGAGCACTGTAGTCATTACTGTATTTTCATCAAACTCAAATTGATTTTGTTTTAAAGAAGCCACACGCATTCCCTTTCCAAAAGCAACCGAACCCGTAGTAGGGTCTACTTCGCCTTGTAAAATTTTAAGAAAGGTTGATTTGCCAGCACCATTCGCGCCTATAATTCCATAACAGTTACCAGTGGTAAACTGTAAGTTTACATCTTCGAACAAAACGCGCTTACCATAGCGCAGCGATAAGTTATTAACGGTTATCATAGAGTTTACAGTTGACGGTTCTTGGTTGGCGGTTCAAGGTAATTCAGTTCTCTGTTTACCATTACCTTTGAACTATCAACCGTTCTTTTTAGGAGGCGCGAATGTAAAATTTTGAAGGGAAGAGCGCGGAAGATTTTGAGGAATATAAAGTGGCTTGTCCGTTGCGCTAGGTTTGAACAGGGAACTCATTCGATTTCAAACTGTAAAGCCGTAAACCTTTCTACCTGCAAAATTATCAGCCACATTTCCATCTAAACATCCTTTCTGTCATTGATTCAGCTTATTCCCCTGCCAAATTGTAATCATAACAAGCGTGGACAGAGATTTGCCACCTTGCATGCGCATTGCATTCTATATTTTCTCATTACTCAATACTAACTAGTCAATACTCAAAAAATGAACGCTAACAATTTCACCACCAAAGCCCTTGAAGCGCTAAGCACCGCGCAGCAAGAAGCTTTTAACAACGGAAACCCGCAGATGGAAATCATTCACCTGCTCAAGGGTATGCTGCTTGCCGATGAAGATGCTTTGCCTTTTGTGCTCGAAAAAGCGGGTGTCAACAAAAACATTTTGCTCGGCAAAGTGGAAGAGAAAATAAAAGCTCTGCCGAAGGTTTCGGGCGGCAATGCCGATGTGGTGCCTTCGCCCAATTTCGGCAAATTGCTTTTGCAGGCAAACAAAGTGATGAAAGATTTTGAAGACACCTTTGTGGGTGTAGATATTCTGCTACTCGCGATGTTGGCGATGAATGACGATGCTACGAAGGTTTTGAAAGAAGCAGGCGTAGAAGAAAAGAAACTGCGCGCGGCAATTATTGAACTGCGCAAAGGAACCAAGGTGACCGAGCAAGGTGCGGATGCTAAATACAATTCGCTTGATAAATACGCGATCAACTTAAACGCTAGTGCGCGAGCAGGAAAGCTCGACCCGGTTATTGGTCGCGATGAAGAAATACGCAGGGTGATGCACATACTTAGTCGCAAAACAAAAAACAATCCGCTTCTCGTAGGCGAACCTGGTGTGGGAAAAACTGCCATTGCCGAAGGCATTGCACACCGTATTGTAAAAGGCGATGTGCCCGAAAACTTAAAGAGCAAAGTGATTTACGCGCTCGACATGGGCGCGCTGATGGCGGGTGCCAAATACCGTGGCGATTTTGAAGAGCGTTTGAAAGCCGTGGTGAAAGAAGTGAAAGAGAGCAACGGCAAAATCATTTTGTTTATTGATGAAATTCACACGCTTATAGGTGCCGGTGCTACTGAAGGTGCAATGGATGCAGCAAATATTATTAAGCCCGAATTAGCAAGAGGGGAACTCCGCGCTGTGGGAGCAACCACACTAAACGAATACCAAAAATATTTTGAGAAAGACAAAGCGCTTGAAAGACGTTTCCAAAAAGTATTTGTAGATGAACCGAGTGTGGAAGATGCTATTTCAATTTTGCGCGGCTTGAAAGAGCGTTACGAAAATCACCACAAGGTGCGCATTAAAGACGATGCTATTATCAGCGCGGTTACATTGAGCAGCCGATATATCACCGAGCGTTTTCTGCCCGACAAGGCGATTGATTTAATTGATGAAGCCGGAGCCAAACTTCGCCTCGAAATGGATTCGATGCCCGAAGAGCTCGATGAAATTGAAAGACGCATCATGCAGATTGAAATTGAAATTGAAGCCATCAAGCGCGAGAACGATAAAAAGAAGTTGAGCGAACTCAACGAAGAACTTTCGAATTTGAAAGAGCGCAGAACCGAGTTTAAAGCGAAGTGGCAAAGCGAAAAAGAAATTGTAGATAAAATAACCGCGCGCAAACGCGAAATAGAAACGTTTAAAGCAGATGCCGAACGTTTCGAACGCGAAGGCGACTACGGTAAAGTGGCTGAGCTTCGTTACGGAAAAATTAAAGCTACTGAAGATGCTATCAAGAAACTCGAAGGTGACCTCAACAAAATTTCTGCCGATAAAAGAATTTTGCAGGAAGAAGTAACTAGCGAAGACATTGCGGCAATCGTAGCCAAGTGGACGGGCATTCCGGTAACGCGTATGCTCGAAGGCGAAAAAGAAAAACTGCTTCACCTTGAAGACCGATTGCGAGAGCGCGTGAAAGGACAGGACGAAGGAATTACCGTAGTGGCAGATGCTATCCGCAGAAGCCGCGCGGGCTTGCAGGATGAACGCAAACCTATTGGTTCGTTTTTGTTTCTCGGTACCACAGGCGTTGGCAAAACCGAATTGAGCAAGGCATTAAGTTTTATTTTGTTCAACGATGAACACGCTATGATTCGAATTGACATGAGCGAGTATCAGGAAAAACATTCGGTGAGCCGCCTGGTTGGTTCGCCTCCGGGTTATGTGGGTTACGATGAAGGCGGTCAGTTGACCGAAGCTGTGCGCAGAAGACCTTACAGTGTTATCCTTTTCGATGAAATTGAAAAAGCACACCCTGATGTTTTCAATATTCTGTTGCAGGTGTTGGATGATGGAAGATTAACCGATAACAAAGGTCGCACTGTCAATTTCAAAAACACACTCATCATCATGACTTCGAACATTGGCTCCGATATTATTCAGGCGGCATTCGAAAACCTGAAGGAGAAAGATGTAGTAGCTGTTTCCGAAAAAGCAAAGGTAGAAGTAATGGAAAGGCTGAAACAATCTGTTCGTCCCGAGTTTCTGAATCGCATTGATGAAATAGTAATGTTCCATCCTTTAATGAAAAAACAGATTCGACAGATTGTTGATTTACAATTGAACGATTTAAAGAAGCTATTACTTCAAAAAGAAATCACTTTAGAAATTACTCCCGATGCTCTCGACTATTTAGGCGAGCAAGGCTTCGACCCGCAATATGGTGCACGTCCGTTGAAACGGGTTATTCAAAAAGAGTTGGTGAATGAACTTTCTAAAAAGATTCTTTCGGGTGAAGTAGAAAAAGGCAAAAAAATAATTGTAGATGCGTTTGAAAGCGGATTGGTGTTTAGAACTGAATAACAGTTAGCGATATGTCACCCTGAGCTTGTCGAAGGGTTTTAAATCCGTAATCCGAATTCTACATTCCGCATTCTTAAAATTCTCTTCCTTTAGTTAGTGTGTAAGGAAGTCCGGGTCGCTCGATCCGGGCTTCTCTTTTTTAATTCACGTTGTGCTTAATCTCATTCACTAACTCTTGCAATACTGTTTTGGCATCACCAAACAACATCGAAGTTTTAGGTTGGTAAAACAAACCGTTGCTCACACCCGCATAGCCTGCGCTCATTGAGCGTTTATTCACGATTACATTCTTGGCTGTTTCCACTTCCAGAATAGGCATGCCGTAAATAGGAGAAGACTTATCATTTTTTGCCGCAGGGTTCACCACATCATTCGCTCCGAGAATCATCACAACATCAGTAGTTGAAAACTGTGTGTTGGCATCATCCATTTCCAGCAGCTTCGAATAATCTACATCGGCTTCCGCCAGCAACACGTTCATGTGTCCGGGCATTCTACCAGCTACCGGATGAATTGCATATCTCACCTCTACACCTTTTTCTTCGAGTGTTTTTTCCAAATCGTGGCAACTGTGTTGCGCTTGAGCCACCGCTAAACCATAACCCGGAACAATCATAACTTTCTTAGCGTAAGTCATCATCACCGCCACATCATTCATAGAAACTTCTTTGTAATGCTCATCCGGATTATCGGGTGATGAAGTATTGCTGGCAGAGTTGGATGAGAACGCACCAATCAACACATTCGTAAGTGAACGATTCATTGCTTTGCACATGAGTATGGTAAGAATAGTTCCTGCGGAACCCACTAAAATTCCACCGGTGAGCATGGCTTTGTTATCGTAAAGAAAACCACCGCAGGCAGCAGCAACTCCGGTAAAAGAGTTCAGCAACGAAATCACCACAGGCATATCAGCACCGCCAATAGGCAACACAAATAAAATTCCGTAGAGGATGCAAAGATTTAATTCTATGTAAAGCACCGAAGGGTGAACGTTTGGACTGAAAATGATTACAGCACCCAGTGCAAGAATCACCAGCATCATTCCAATATTGATGTATTGCTGAAACGGAAAAGTTTTGTCTTTGAATCTGCCGTTTAATTTTCCCCAGGCTACCATTGAACCACTGAAAGAGATTGTACCAATAATCAAGCCCGCAGTAATAGCCACTAAGCGCGAAGTTTCTCCGCTTTGCACGTGATGAATTTCAATCATTCCTATTAGTGCTGCACAGGCACCACCCATGCCATTGAATATAGAAACCATCTCAGGCATTTGCGTCATCTGCACCACTTTTGCTGCGCGAGTGCCTACTACAGTTCCGAGAAGAAGAGCAACAAAAATCAGAAGTTTATTAGAAAGAAAAGTTCCGTTCTCACTGTAAAGAAAAATTGTTCCGAAGATGACGATGCCCATACCCACAGCCGCAATTGTATTCCCTTTACGGGCACTGTCGGGGTGACTCAGCATTTTCAAGCCCATAATAAATGTAACTGAACCAATCAAGTACAGCAGTGAAAGAATTTCGAACGAGGAGATATTCATACAGTCAGTTTATTTAGTTCGTTTCTTAAACATTTCGAGCATTCTATCAGTAACCACAAAACCTCCTACTACATTCAGCGTGCCCAGAACGACCGCGAGAAAGCCAAAAACAAGAGCAGCGTAATTTGTAGGCTCGGCTTTACCTAAAACAATAATTGCTCCTACAACTATTACTCCGTGAATGGCATTGGCACCACTCATTAATGGTGTATGCAAAATGGAAGGAACGTTTGATATAACTTCTATGCCCAAAAAAATCATGAGCACCACTACATACACTGTTTGAATGGTGATGGCGTGTGTAAGCATTTTGATTGTATCTTCCATAACAGTCTTATTAATTTAGTCAACTAAAAACTATGCCACGCTCAGCTTGTCGAAGCGTTTTCGAAAAGCAATCCTTCGACAAGCTCAGGATGACAAATCCATTTATTAAACGAAAAACGGCTGTACTTAGTTTGTAGCAGCCGTTTTTTTTACAATTTCAATTACTCTATCGTTCACAATTTTTTTGCCGTGAGTAATACAAGCACCCTTCACTAAATCATCTTCAAAATTCAGATTCAGCTTTCCTTCAGCATCAATAACAAGTTTCAAAAAATTGAAAACATTCTTTCCATACAACTTACTGGCATCTGCCGGCATTGTAGATGGAAGATTCGAATTGCCTATGATGCTTACACCATGATGAACAACTGTTTCATTGTTCTTCGTCACTTCACAGTTGCCACCTGTAGCAGCCGCTAAATCAACAATCACCGAACCCTTTCTCATTTCTTCAACCATTGTTTTGGTAATGAGCAACGGAGCTCTCTTTCCGGGAATTTGCGCGGTGGTAATCACAATATCTGCTTTCACAATAGCTTCGTGAATGCGTTGTTTCTGTTTCAGTTTATATTCTTCGGTTTGCTCTACTGCGTAACCTCCAGCTTTTGAAGCATCGGCCGCGCCTTCAACTTCCACAAACTTGGCACCCAAACTCATTACCTCTTCCTTAGAAGCCGCACGGGTATCAAACACTTCCACCACCGCGCCTAATCTTTTTGCTGTGGCAATCGCTTGCAATCCTGCTACTCCGGCACCTATCACCAAAACTTTTGCGGGAGAAATACTTCCGGCAGCAGTCATCAGCATTGGAAAATATTTTGGAAAAACAGAAGCGGCCATCACTACAGCTTTATAACCTGCAATGTTTGCTTGTGAACTTAACACATCCATTGCCTGCGCGCGCGTAGTGCGCGGCAACATATCAAGAGAAAAGGTGGTCATACCTTTTTCCGCCCAATGAGTCATAGAAATAAAATTAAATAGCGGTTGATAAACACCTACTACAACTGTGGTAAATTTTATAATAACTAAATCAGTAGAAGAAAGTGGATGAATACAAAGAATGATATCGGCAGACGAAAGAATTTCATTGCGAGATTTGAGTACAGCACCCGAAGCAAGATAATCATCATCATGCTGCAAAGCCCTAAGTCCGGCATCTCCTTCAAACCAAACTTCTGTTTTAAGTTTTATAAGATTGACAACACCATCGGGTAAAATAGAAACGCGGTTTTCTGTTTCTGTTTCTTTAAGTAAACCTATAATCATACTGCGGGTAAAATTGGGACAGCGAGTTTATACAAATACTTGGTAAATCCAGCTAATGTAATGTTAAAGAATGGTAACCCAATTAGATTTGAGAATTGAAAAGCTACAACCCTTTCGTCTTCGCTTCGTTCCAGATTGCATCCATTTCACCAAGTGTCATATCGTTTAGTGATTTGTTCATGGCTTCTGCTTTTTCTTCAATAAACTTAAATCTGCGAATGAATTTCATGTTGGTTCTTTCGAGGGCAGCTTCGGCATCTATCTTTAAAAAGCGCGAATAATTAACAAGTGCAAAAAGCAAATCGCCAAATTCTTCTTCAACTGCAATTTCAGACTTCGGACTTCGGACTTCGGACTGCAACTCCTGCATTTCCTCTTCAACTTTCTTCCATACATCTTCAATATTTTCCCATTCAAATTTTACTTGCGCTGCTTTGTCTTGTATGCGAAAGGCTTTAATTAGCGATGGTAATCCGTTTGGCACGCCCGATAAAACAGATTTTTTTCCTTCCCGCATTTTCAACTGCTCCCAGTTTTTCTTTACATCTTCTTCGTTATTCACTTTTACATCTGCATAAATATGCGGATGACGATAAATTAATTTCTCACACAAATCATTGATGACTTGTGCCATGTCAAACTCGCCTTTCTCCTCTCCTATTTTGGCATAAAAAACTAAATGCAAAAGCAAATCTCCTAACTCTTCTTTCAGGTTTTTCATATCACCCTTCAAAATTGCATCGCTCAGTTCGTAGGTTTCTTCAATGGTAAGCGGCCGAAGCGTTTCGAAGGTTTGTTTTCTATCCCATGGACATTGTTCTCGCAATTCGTCCATAATTTTGAGTATACGTGCAAAGGCTTCCAATTTTTTTTCCATAAAATATCAATTCACTTTTACGAAGGTGGAGTTTACTTTTTTACCCAAAGCATTCATATTGATTTGGTAAGTTCCTGCTAAAAAATTCTTTACCTCGAGTTGTAAAGTATTTCGCCCCGCAGTGAATTCCTGAGTACCGTTCAACACAAGTTGCCCAAGGGCATTATAAATTTGCACTTCGGCTTTTCCGCCTTGTAACGCTTCTACTCGCAGTTGCAATTGTTCTTTCACAGGATTTGGATAAACGAAAAAAGAAAAATCATAAGCCGGCAGTCGGGTTACCTTTGCGGTGTCCCAAATTATAAATTGATGCGGGTCGAAAATTAAACTATCAGCCAGAAAAGAAATTGGAAACGAAAATGCTTCGCCTGAAAAATGATGTTCGAGAATTAACGTGGTGTCGCGATTTCCATTTTTAAGGAGCAACGGCAATGGCATTTCGAAAAACGAAACCGATGGGTCGCTTTGCGTTTGGTTCACCGTGGCAGTAATTACATTATCAAAATTTTGGGACCACGAGATTTGATACGTAGGAAATCCTTTTCCGTAAATCCAATCGTTGAAAAAC
Organism: Bacteroidota bacterium; assembly: GCA_947479455.1. Taxonomy (GTDB): domain Bacteria; phylum Bacteroidota; class Bacteroidia; order Chitinophagales; family LD1; genus Bog-950. Next base: position 9,621 of record CANJZE010000006.1, on the reverse strand, counting down.
TGCGATAAATCTTTTCCACTTTCTGCTTCAACATGTTTTTGCAAATCGGAAGTGGAGGCAAATGCGTAAGCAAGATTTACATCGCTCAAATATTTTTTTAGCGACTGATAAAAAATTTCATCGCCCAAAACATAGCGCAGCGAATGCAACACCATAGCGCCCTTTGCATACGATAAATGGCTATTAAAAATTCGTCCAACACTCGTAGTATCATCACACCAAACGGAACCATGAGGTTCGGCAAGAGCAGCACCGCGCTTTTGCGATTTGTAAATTTCCCACCATTGCGGACCGATATGTTCATAGCACAAACCCGCCAAATAGGTTGCAAAGCCCTCGTTAAGCCATATATCATTCCAGGTGCTGCAAGTCAATTTATCGCCAAACCAATGATGCGCTAGCTCATGTGCAGTTAACTCAAATCCAAAACTGGTTTGAAAAGTCATGGTTTGATGTTCCATTCCTCCACCCCATCCAAACTCGGCAATACCATATTTCTCCCCGTAAAACGGATAAGCACCAAAGAGTGTATCATATAATTGCATGAACGCAGTGTAATCGGGAATGTGTGACTGTGCATCGGCTAAATGTTCGGGGTAAGCATAAACACTCATCAACAAAGTGTCGCCATTGAAAGGTATGTAGTGGTTGAAAGTAGCATAGTTTGTTACTGCAAAACAAACGAGATATGCCGCTATAGGATAGCGATGTTTCCAATGGGTTGTTTTTAAATTTCCGTTAATAATTTCTTGCACTATTAATCCGTTGCTGGCAACCTGGAATGAATCTGGAGCAGTAACAAGAATATCAATCGAATCAATTTTATCACTCAAATTCTGTTTACATGGCCACCAGTCTTTAGCTCCATAAGGTTCGGAGAGAGTCCAGATAACTGGGGTATTATTTGGTGGAACCTGAGGCGCATTAAAATCGTGAACACTTTGCACAAATGAGCCAAAGCCCGAACCTGTAGGTACTCCATGATAATAAACAGCAATTGAATCTGTTTGCAAAGCAGAAATTGTCGAAGGGAAATTTGCATGAATGATTTCGTTTACATGCGAAAATGAAAGTGAAGTTTGGTGATAAACGATGCTATCAACAGTCAGTGAATCGCTTAAATCAAACTCAATAAAATTTGAAGCAGTGGCAGGAATAAAATAGGTAGTCACTTTTCCGGCAATGTATTTCACATTCGGATTTACTTGAAATTCTAAACGCTGATAGGTTACATTCTCGCTATTACCGGCTCCTCCTTTCGTTGATTTATGTAAATGCAGAAAATGCTTTTTCTCGCTTTCCACAATATCATCCAATGCTTCCTGCGCTTTTACAGTAATCGAAAAAAGAAAAAGTGAAAAAATAAAAACGAGTTTTTGCATGGAGTGCCAAAGATAATAAAGCGTGAAAGTAAAATGTTGATGATAACCTTTCCTTCGCGTTTTCAATCCTCCTGATAAATTCGCACAACTTAACTACGTATGAACATCACCATCTTCATAATCGTCCTCACTTGTATCACTTCGTTTTTGGCTTTCAACAACCGGCAGGTACTGGACAATTTAATTTTTCAGCCCTATAGAATATGGCGATACAACGAATGGCATCGCCTGCTATCGTGTAGTTTTATTCATGCCGACATGGGGCATCTGTTCTTCAACATGTTTGCCCTGTATAGTTTTGGTTCATACATCGAATATTCTTTCGATGAAATTTTTTCAGGAAAAGGGCATACGCTTTTTGTGCTCATGTATTTTGGGGCAGTAGCCACTGCAGATGTTTACCATCTTTTCAAAAACCGCGATGATGAAAGCTATCGAAGTTTGGGAGCAAGCGGTGGCGTATCGGCTATTGTGTTCTCTTATATTTTACTAAATCCATTTGGAGGCATTCAAATCTTTTTCATTCCTATTGATATTCCGGCTTTTGTTTTTGGAGGACTGTATTTGTTGTATTGCGGATATATGGCAAAGCGCGGTAGCGATAATATTGGGCATATAGCGCATTTCACAAGTTCTATTTTTGGCTTCTTTTTTCCAGTTCTATTTGCCCCGCAGTTGCTGGTAATATTTGTGCAACAATTAATTCATCACTAAAAATCAAGACACGGATTTCACAAATTACACCGATTGACATTTTCTTTCTTCGTGCAATTCGTGTAATTCGTGTCACAATAATTTTATCATGATTGATTTACGAAGCGATACCGTTACCAAGCCATCGGCTAAAATGAAAGAAGCCATGTTCAATGCAGAACTTGGCGATGATGTTTTTGCAGAAGACCCAACCGTAAAAAAATTGGAAGAAATGGTTGCACAAATGTTTGGTGCCGAAGCAGGATTGTTTTGTCCATCGGGAACCATGACCAATCAAATAGCTATCAAAGCACACACACAACCGCTCGATGAAATTATTTGCGATAAACTATCACACATTTACAATTACGAAACTGGTGGATGGGCTTATCACTCGGGAGTTTCTATTCGCTTAACCGAAGGAGTGAACGGAAAAATGAATGTGAAACAAATTGAAGAACTTGTTCTTCCCGATTTTGATTGGCTGCCAAATTCTAGAATGGTATGCATTGAGAACACCGTGAACAAAGGCGGTGGAAGTGTTTACACCATTGAAGAAATGAAAAGCATTTCAGATTTCTGCAGGGAAAAAAATTTGATTATTCATTTAGATGGTGCGCGCATTTTTAATGCACTTACTGTGTTAAAGAAAAAACCAATTGATCTTTCAGGAATTTTCGACAGTATTTCAATTTGCATCAGCAAAGGATTAGGCGCACCTGTAGGAAGTGTTTTGGTGGGCAAAAAAGATTTCATAAAACGCTCCCGCAAAATCAGAAAAGTTATGGGAGGGGGAATGCGGCAAAGTGGAATTTTAGCTGCAGCATGCATTTACGCGCTTGATAATAATATAGCGCGTTTGTATGAAGATCACGAACGCGCACAGAAAATTGCAACTATCTTGAAAACCTGTAGTTGGGTAAAAAAAGTGTTGCCTATAGAAAGCAACATTGTAATTTTTGAAGTGTCTGATTCCGCAAAAGCGGCAGAAGCGTTGGCTGCAAAAAGTATTAGAGTACAACCCTTCTCTCCTGTTTTATTACGCATGGTAACGCATCTTGATTTTACAGAAGAAATGTTACAAACTGTTTTAGTTGAATTGAAAAATATGAATCTTTGATGGCATGAAATCATTTTCGAAAATCACTGTCATATTCGCTTTGGTAGTTGGAGTAGTTCTCTACATCAGTTCCTGCCACATCAAGCGAAATACCATTCGCATTTACAACGAAGGAGTGAGCAAAGCTCCTTACGATGTCATTATTGTTCCCGGAATACCTTATGACAGCATGAATCCTGAAATAATGATGAATGTGCGATTGCGTTGGGCAAAAATGCTTTACGAAAAAGGAGTAACGAAGAACATTATTTTTTCGGGCTCGGCTGTTCACTCGCCATTTATTGAAGGACGATATATGAAGATCATTGCCGATTCGCTTGGCATTCCTGCGTCACATACTTTTTCAGAAGAAAAAGCATTGCATAGTACCGAGAATATTACCTATGGATTAGAAATGGCAAATCGTTTAGGATTTACAAGAGTAGCCATTGCCACTGACCCGTTTCAATCTATTTTCCTGAGTTCGATCTACGAAAAGATAAATCCCTCTCTCGCATTTCTGCCTTTAAACGTTGATTCGATTGGCTCGTTCAAACAATTATTACCACAGGTAAATGTAAATGCCGCGTTTGTCCAAAACTTTATTCCACTGGAGAAACGAAAATAAGTTTAGTAGTAATCTCTCCCTTGACCGATGATATAATGTATGCCAATCACAATTCCTATGTTGGTCACGAAGCTTTTTTGATAACTCAAATCATTTTTACTATACCAGTCAATATTTTTTAACGCTTTGCCGTTAATGTCCCATGCACCAATAACTCCTGACATGCCAATGTCGAAGTATAAATTATCGGTAGCAAAAATTTCAGTACCCAGTTGCAAAGCTACCCCTAAATCGAAACGCTGAAATTTTTGGTCGGGAGTAAAACCTAAAGCATCCTCGTAAATTTGATTAGCAATTCTAACTTCTTCCTTAGCCAATATTCGCACACCAAACTCTGGTCCTAATGCGCAATAGAATTTTGCTACGTGTCCTCCATTACTAATGTACTTTGCCATCAAAGGAACACGAACATAAGTGAGTCTTATCTCACGTTTTACATTTACTCTCGCGCCACCGGTTCCAACTTTTCCGCTCGGCAAATTAGCAGGGCCTGTAAAGTTGTCTTCATATTTTTGCCCCGTGCTGAGATACTGCACCTCAGCCTGTATGCCCCAATTATGTTTGAAATTGTACCCCAGCACTACACCGCCTCTGCCACCGAGAGTAAACTTGTAATTCATTTCTGATGTACGCACAACACCTAATTCAAACGGAGCGAGTGTACCGTAATTATTTTGAGTGTAAATAAATGTTCCGGCAAAAGTTCCCGATGCGCCAATGTGAAAACCTTTCTGCGCCTGCGTTTTACTCAAAGCAAAAACAAAAATTGCGAGGATGTACTTCTTCATATTTTAAGTTTATTTGAAAGATGCTCAAAGTTTCATAAAGTTGTGCTAACTACCAATGATTTTTATCTACCGCTTTCTTCAATTCCTCAAATATCAGCTAACTGCCAGCACAAAATACTATTTACATTCTCCCTTCGTATATCAGTTTTATTTAAACGTGCTGGAAGGTGGAGTCGAAACAGAGCTTACACCAATAAATTTATTGAGAACAAAACTTAGGAATGATGTACGTGAGATTGAAGTAGCAGATTTCGGAACAGCAAAATCAGCCGTACGGATAATTACCGAACTCGAAAAAAAAGTTGCTGTAAAAGAAAAATACGGGTTGCTTCTTTTTCGCCTTGTAAAACATTTTCAACCGAAAAACATTTTGGAACTCGGAACTAATATCGGTATTAGCTCCACTTACCTCGCGTTTGGAAGTCCTTCTGCAAAAATTTTTTCTTTCGAAGGTTCCGAGTGTTTGATTGAAGAGGCGAAAAAAAATCACGCCTCGTTAAACATTTCAAATACAGAATTCATTTGTGGAAACTTTGACGAAACGCTTTCTATTTTTCTACAAAAAAAATTTTTAGTTGATTTCGTTCTTTTTGATGGCAATCATACGAAGGAAGCAACACTTAAGTATTTTGAGCAGTGTTTATTACATACAAATGAAAATTCAATTTTCGTTTTTGATGATATTTATTACAGTGTCGAAATGACAGAGGCTTGGAAAGCGATTAAATCACATCCTAAAATCACACTCTCCCTTGATGTGTATCAATTTGGAATTTGCTTTTTTAAAAAAGAAAAATTAGCGAAGGAAAATTTTGTATTGCGCTATTAACGTTCAAACATTTTCTGAACCCAATCAATGATATTGATATCAAAAAGATAATACGGAAGAAATAAAACGGTTGCCCAAAAGAACATTGACACTAACATGGAGATCAAAATTTTCTTTTTGTCGTTGGTTAGGGCTAAAGCAAAAAGAACGCCCACCGGAATAGAAAGTACAATTGGCGTAAGTACTGCAATGCCATTCAACCCAAACCGTTGTTTCACACGAACCAAAAAACGATTTCCACGGGTAAACTTACGATTGAAATAATCAGGAAATTTTTTTACAAAATATTCTTGGATATAACCTCCAAGATAAGTGAAAACAACAATGCCTATTATACCGCCAATGATATTGGCCAGAGATCCGCCCAAACCTAAATCAGCTGCAATGGCAGTGAGAGTGCCCATTGAAAACTTTACAATTGAACCGAAGAGAACAAGAATTGAAGAAATTAATTTTTCCATTTAGCCGCTCTATGCATCATTTTATATCGTTGCTACAATATTAACGTATTATTCTCTCAAAAGGTTCAAAAGTTCCAGATTTAAATACTGGCACCAAAACAACAATAAGTTAAAAAACAAAAGGGAAATATTTTTTTGCCATCTAAGTGTCGATAAACAGTGGCAACAAAATTTTTAATCTACTCTTGCTTCGTGTTTGTAATATCACAAACCGTTACCTGAATTTTTAAAATCTTCACCTCATGAACTGGTTCGAAGAGTGGTTTGATTCCCCTTACTATCATCAACTTTATTGCAACCGTAATGAGGCGGAAGCAAAAATTTTTATTGAAAAAATAGCTGGTTCAGTTCATATTCCGCAAAATGCAAAGATTCTGGATGCGGCTTGTGGCAAAGGTCGCCACTCACTTACGCTTGCCCATCTTGGTTTTAAAGTAACAGGCATTGACCTATCAAAAAACAGTATCGAGTATGCAAAACAATTTGAATCTGAACGCTTACATTTTGCAGTCCATGATATTCGTGAAACTTATCACACTAATCAGTTCGATTTTGTTTTCAACCTATTCAGCAGTTTCGGATATTTTGAAAATGAACTGGAAGATTTAAAGGTGATAAAGGCATTTTCCGAAACATTAAAACACCATGGCACCTTAGTACTGGATTACATCAACTGCGAATGGGCCGTCAAGAATATAAAGTCAAAAGAAATTGTTCAACGAAATGAAACGCAATTTCATATTCAGAAGAAGTTAGAGAAAGGTTTTATAGTAAAGGATGTAGATTTTTTAACCAATGGTGAGAACTACCATTATCAAGAACGATTGAAAGTAATTTCGCTCAACAGGTTTGAAGAAATGTTAGCAATATCTGGCTTTACTTTACTCCAAACTTTTGGCGATTACGCTTTGAATAAATTCAAACCGACCGATTCGGAGAGATTGATATTAATTGCTAGAAAAACATTGACTAACTAATTCAAAAAAAAAATCCCCGCAATTGGAGGTGCGAGGACTAATTGGAAAACTATCAAATTCTTTTTTGCCGTAAAGCAACAATTGAATTATAGACTTCAGCTTTTTCCAAAGGGTTGCATGCACTATTCAAAAGTATATGTTTTCTTATTACACCAAACCTTAGTTTGGTAAGGTTGTAGAGAATATGTAACTGCCTCGTTATATAAACTGTATTTCTGAACAATCTGATCGCTTACTTTGACTTGTTCGCCATAATAAAAGGCTTTTAAACGACCATCTAAGTCCTGATAAACAATAATATCATTATCTACCCTATAACTCAATGGCACGTATCTCTCCAACCAATACTTTTTGCCCTTATACCAGCACCAGAAATTTTTGCCATTATCAACATACACAATCATGTTTTCTTTAATTGTCAATTGAGCTGGCTTATCCTGCATGAGGATTGCTTCTTCCCCTTTATAATATACGGCTAACTGTTTTAACTGAGTCAAATATGCGGCAAACCCCTCCCCGATCCAATAATCAAAAGTACTCAACGTGTTTGATTCTTCTAGCGTTCCAAATCTGTAGTATTTTAAATTACTGTATTGGTCTATGTATAAAACTATATCACGATCAACTAAAAAATTTGAGGGTTCATACGTTTCAATTGTTTGAATTTTGCCGCGATAAAAAATTTTAAAATTATTGTTCCTGTCAATGTAAGCAAAGGTATTGTCTCCAATTTTTGCGCGTTTTATTTCTGTACGCTCCAATATTTGCGTTTCACCATCGTAAAACACATTCAACTCTCCTAACGTATTGGTCCAAACAATTAGACTATCGGAGAAATAAAGCGAATCTTCATCCTGCCGGTAAAATAGTTCGAGTGATTTGAATTCATTTCCATCTAAAACTTTAACCACGTTATAGTTCTGATATAAAAACCAGTTGTCGGTCATGTAATAGTTTGGTGAGTTATCGTTGATCGGAAAAATTTTCCCCTTGGAATAAACCTTCAGTCGGTTATTAGCACCAATATAAGCCATGATGTTATTTCTACCAATTTGAAAACTTCGGAGTGGAAGATTTTCAATATACTTTGATTCAACACCATCAAAAACGTACACAAAATTATTGATATCCTGAAAGGTAGCCAAGCATTGACTCACACAAAGCCTTGATAAAAAGACAAAAAAGATAACGACTATTACTTTTTTATTCAAGATTGTAAACATTGCGTTACGGTAAAATTATCATTTGCAAATACTGCTTCGATAACAAAGAAGGACTATTTATTTTGTGGTGCAAATTTTTACATTCGTGCTCTAGCTTTTTTGACATACAAATTTACCGCATGAAAAAGTTTTTTGTGACCGTTTTGGCGGTAAGTGCTGTATTAGTCGCCCTTTTGGCACAAGTTCCGCAAGCTTTGAATTATCAGGGTGTTGCAAGAGATGCTAATGGTTCAATTCTTTCAAACCGAAATGTTGCTGTAAAAATTACAATCAATAACGGCATCAATCCCGGGTTCCCAGAGTATCAGGAAACGCATCTTGCAACCACGAATCAATTTGGCTTATTCACCCTAAAAATTGGTTTAGGTACGGTAGTATTTGGAAATTTTCCCTCCATCACCTGGTCTTCAGGCAATAAATATCTTTTAGTAGAGCTCGACCAAAACGGGGGAACCAATTATTTGAACATGGGTGCTTCGCAATTACTTAGTGTGCCCTATGCTTTATATGCCCAAACAGCGGGTGGCTCAGCAGGAACGGGACCTACAGGACCTACAGGACCAACCGGAACTCAGGGAGTGGCAGGTAACAACGGAACTAATGGCACGAATGGATTAAATGGTTCATCGGGGGTTACCGGTCCAAAAGGAGCCACAGGAATAACAGGGGCAACGGGAATTATAGGTGGTATGGGTAGTACAGGCGCTACCGGAAGTTTAGGAGCCACAGGAGCAATTGGTCCCACCGGAGCCACAGGAACAGGAGTAACCGGAGCTACAGGTGCGGTTGGAATGACAGGGGGAACAGGTGCTAATGGTGCTAATGGTGCTACAGGAGCGCAGGGAGCATCAGGTACAGGAGTTACCGGTTTTACAGGAGCAACTGGTTCGGGAGGTGGGGCTACCGGTCCCACAGGTCCTAGCGGAATTGACGGTTTGCCTGGAACTAACGGAGTCATTGGTGTTACAGGAGTTACGGGAGCAACTGGTTTTGGGGTTATAGGAGCAACAGGACCAACCGGAAATAATGGTTTGACCGGAGCTACCGGTGCGAATGGGCTAACAGGACCCACCGGTAGTCAAGGTGCTACTGGTTCAAACGGGATCACGGGAAATAGCGGAGCAACAGGAGCTTCGGGCAACGATGGGGTTACCGGTTCCACAGGTGCTGGAGGAGGTGCAACGGGACCTACGGGACCAAGCGGAAATAATGGTTTGACCGGAGTTACCGGTACGAATGGCGCAACTGGTGCAGGAACTACCGGGGCAACAGGAACAAACGGAATAACCGGTGCCACCGGTTCAAATGGTATAACTGGCGCTACTGGAATTACTGGGGCAACTGGTGCAGGAGTGACGGGTGCTACGGGTGTTACCGGAAATGTCGGGGCAACCGGGACAGTTGGCGCTACCGGTGCTAATGGAATTACAGGTGCGACAGGATCAAACGGAATAACAGGAGCTAATGGCGCGAATGGAACGACAGGTGCGACAGGTTCAAACGGAACAATGGGTGCCACTGGTGCTAATGGAATTACAGGT
>CANJZE010000005.1 GCA_947479455.1 Bacteroidota bacterium | reverse complement strand
ACAAGTTGTTTGTTTCTATTCCAAAAACTTTCGACCCCTATACGATTACTTTTGAGGACGCACAAACATTAATTAGTGAGAAAAGAGAGAAGGATGCTGCGCGCCTGATACTTAATTTCGAAAGCGAAGGTATTCAGGTGTTGAATGGCAGATACGGTCCTTTTATTAAGAAAGACAAAGACAATTATAAAATACCAAAGGGAACCGAAGCCAAAGATTTAACGCTTGAAGCCATTCAGGAAATAATTAAAGAAACGCCTCCATCTAAGAAAGGAAAACGAAGCTGGGGCAAAAAGAAAACCTAAGGCATGAATAATGAACGTGAACTAAACGCCCTGATTCAATTACTTGATGATAATGACCAGGAAATTTTCAAACACGTTCAGGACAAATTAATCAGCTTAGGCACGGGCATTATTCCATCATTGGAAGTTGCGTGGAGCAATGAAATAAATCCTACCACACACGAGCGGCTCGAAGAAATAATTCACACCATTCAGTTCGATTCATTAGTAAAAGAATGGAAACTGTGGCTCAGCAGCGACAGCGATGATTTGCTTACAGGTGCTTACCTCGTTTCTAAATATTACTACCCCGATATTTCGATTGATGACCTGCAAAAGAAAATGGCGAAACTCAAACAGAGCATCTGGCTTGAATTGAATTACAACCAAACCGCGCTGGAGCAGATTCAGATTTTTAATCAGGTCTTCTACAACTACCACGATTTTAAAGGCGAGCAGAGTATTGTGAGCTATCACGATTTTTGTTTGAACAATGTGTTGGATTCAAAAAAAGGAAATCCTGTTTCTATAGGTATAGTTTATCAGGTGCTGGCGAATCAACTGAACCTGCCTGTTTACGGAGTGCCGCTGCTGCAACATTATATTCTGGCGTTTTGCAAGAAAATGATTTTCGATTTTAAAGCCGAAACAGATTTAGACCGGCAGGTGATGTTCTACATCAACCCCATTAACCGCGGCTCTATTTTTTCGCGCAACGAAATAAAGGACTACATCGAAAAAATGCAGGCAGACCCTAACAATCAATACTTTTGCCCTGTTAGTGTTTCAGCTATTATTAAAGAAATGCTCAACTACCTGATTATTCTCCATAATCAAAAAGCCGAAACCGCTCAAATGAATGAGCTGGTTTATTTGAAGAGTTTGTTTGAGAGTTAGCGAAAAGCTACTTTCAATCAGAAGTTCGTCTTTTTAAAAGCAAACCATTACTCGATGTATACTTCTCTGTGTAATACTAAAAGATCCTTCTTGTAATATATGTCGACATTGAAAGTCCCTTTCCCTTTTAGAATTACATTTTGTTTCACACAAATAGGTGTGTTGCTGCCGAAATAACTATCGAACGAAAACACTTCTGGCCTTCCTCTTTCTTTCCCAATATGAATTTGAATATTACCTGAATAGGAGAAAAGCCCCTTTAAAACACAAGTTATATTGGTTATACCCCTTACTGAGGTTAATGTGCTGTTATCTTTTATCAAATTACAGTCCTGAGTGTTTTGAGCTGTTGTCAAATACAAATTCTGTTTTTCTAATTCTTGTTTCTGATTCCACTCGTCTCTAAGTATATAGTACTTAGCCTTTACCTCCTCTTCGAATTTAGAATTCTTATAGTTCAAAAGGAAAGTTTCCAGGTCTGTTATTCGTTTTGAGTCTTTTATTTTATTGTACTCCGCTTCAATATCCTCCGGTGAAACAGCGATATCACCTCCCTTACCATTTGTATTTGTCGCTGTACCACTACTGTTGCTTTCTGTATCTTCCAAATCAATTTTAATTCCGACAATGTCCATGTACTTTTCGCGCGGGTATACATCTTTATTTGCTACCGAAAAAAACTTTGCGATAGTCTCTGTTAATCCCTTTCTGTATGCTCCATTCATACTGTTTAGTTTATTAAGAATATTGACCTTTAAGTAGAGGATTTTAGGGTTGGGTGCCATCAGCTTTTCAACTTCTGCCAATTTTCGCAGGGCAACCTCATAGTTACCTGTAGTATACATCTCTTCGGCTTTACCATAATAAGCCATTGCCATTATCTCTGCATCTTGTGCTTGTAATAACAGTACCGAACACATCATTCCAAAAGCGAGTAACTTAAACTTCTTCATAACTTGACTATTCAGATTTTATAATTGTTGCTTTAATGGTAAGTATAGTGGTGGTGGGTTGCGTGTTTGAGGTAATGCTTACTACCTTGCTATGCTCGCCAAGTTTGCCGGCAGGGTCAAAAGCTACTTCTATTTTTCCTAATTTGCCAGGTGCTATAGGTTCTTTAGGCCATGTTGGAACGGTGCATCCACAACTGCCTTCGGCTCCTAAAATTAAAAGCGGTTCCTTTCCGGTATTGCTAAAAGTGAATGCGGCATACCCCTTTTTATTATCAGGTATTATTCCAAAATCGTGAAATTGATTAGGGAAGTCAATACCTGTAAGGGGTAGATTGGGTAAAGAGTTTTTGGCAATTTCACCCAAAGGCATATCAATTGCCGGAACTGAATTGGCTCTTGCTCCTGGTAAACCTGTTGCTGTTTGAACAATAGCGACAATAGTTAATACAGTAAGAGATAAAGCTATTATCCAAACGGGAATCAAAAATCGATTTGTATTCATTGAGATATTTTGCTTCCTTAAAAATTAGCCTTATAAGTAGTAGTTGCTCCGCAATCGGCTCTTGCTGCTGCGCAGGAGGTATAACATAGGTTGGTAGTGGAGCAATAATAGGGGTTGCTTAATTGACAGCATTTGGTTGCTGAAACCGGGTAGTAGCCGCTACTGCAACCATTACTACCTGTCCATTGCACACAAGACTTACAACGAAAATCGCAACTGCCGTCATCTTTGCCAGCATAGGAATCGTAGTTGCAGGCATAAAAATCTGTGCATCCTCCTGTTTTACAGGCCGAGATGGTGCTAAGTATTACTGTAATTAATAGAATCGAAAATATTCTCATTGGTATTTGCTTTTAATGATTTAATAGATGATTAGATTTTGAGAGATGTTCTTAGAACTTTACACCTATTGTAGGCACTACTATTTGATGGCCGCCCAGCATTTGTTCGCTGTCGAAATCAACCACAAAGTTGTACTGATACTTTACGCCTATCAGCAATTTGCGGTAGAGGTACTCCAGTTTAAAGCAACCGGTTGCGCCCATTCCCATAATATCGGTTGATACCGTATGGCTGCCATCTTTACCCGGAACGTTATAGAGGGAAAAGTTGCCGCCAATTTGAGGAGTGATGTATAAATAATGCTGACTCTTTTTAAGGTTCCAAACAAAAGTGGGTCCCATTTTAAGAAACTGCAGGGTGTGCAAAATTGCTCTTCCGTTATCCGGTGTATAGGCATCCTGAAAGGCATCGTATTGGGTGTAATTGTAATACTTGGAAATAGCAAAAGTATAACTCACTAATCCCAGGTCGAAGCCCACTCTGAATTTCTTATCCTGATTTCTGTTTTTAAAAATCTTGAAACCTAAATCGAAACTTCCGCCTTTGGCCATAAAGCTAACACCCAAGGGTATTTCTAAATCGTGAAGGTTTTGAAGGGCAAACCCAAGGCTCATGTAAAAGCCTTGTGGCTTGGCGTTCTTTTTCGCTTCCTGCGCTTTCTTCTCTTCTTCTGCTTTCAGTTGCTCGTTGTGAAGGCGCAGAGCATTTATCTTGTCTGTTAACTGCGGTATGAATTTAGAGTTTGGGTACCGGTCTAAGAACGTGGTAACATCATCAAGGTTATCTGACTCTTTTACTTTTTGAAAGAACTGCTCTTCCTGTTTATCTTTTTCTTTTATTTTTTGTTCCCGTTCTCTAAGCTCCAAATCAATGGTTGTAATATCCAGGTATTTATCTGTAGGGTAGATATCCTTATTTACAATTTCATAGAATTTTTCAAGAGCCTGTTTAAGTTCCGCTACTTTACCCGAACTGTTTTGGGTCAGTTCGTTCAGCGCCTGTATTTTAAGGTAAAGTGTTTTGGGATTAGGGCCGCCAAGAATTGACTCAGCCTGCGTTAAATAGCTGACAGTTTCAGTATAGTTCTTGTTGTTGTATGCTGCCTCCGCCTTATTGTAATAAGCAGTAGCCTGTAAAGTTTTATCCTGTGCAAAAAGGAAACCTGAAGTGAGTAGCAAGAAGAACAATAGGATTTTTTTCATAGTTGGTTTTATGTTATTAAAGGTATATTGTATGCGTTGCTGTTATTAGTCTTTTACAGGGTTCCCCCAAAAATCAAGCTTAGGCTTGTTGCTGATAGTTTCTTTAACCGGAGTTGTATTGACACTTGAGTTATTAGTTTTATCAATGGGGTTGCCCCAAAAATCAGTAACTGGGGTCACTATTTTTGCTGACTCACCGGCACTGCAATTAATGGTGCTGACGGTAAAAGCACACTCTCTTGCTTTACCCAACAAATACCGTTGGCTTGATTCCGCATCGGTGCGGCTGGTGTAATAACCTGATAAGGTTATATCGTTAGTACTGCCTTTTAAACCCAATCTTTCTATCACCTTGCTTTTTAAAGGCCAAGTACCATCAGAAAACTTTGAAACAGCAAACACATTGGATATACCAATTACCGGTGTACTAGTTTGGCTTGCAGTTGCTGCTGTGCTGTTAGTTTGAGCTGAGCTAAACAGAGTAGCGATAGAATAATTATTATCCATTGTTTCCTTAGCTTCTTGTTCTGTAACTTCTTTAATAACTTTTACCTTAGTAAATCTGCCATTAGGATACCAGGGTTGCCCTACGGTTGGAACCCGAAAAGCTCCATCAATTTCATCTCCGGAATATTTGTTATTAAACTTTATATAATACTTGGCTAGTATATCGTAGGCCTGAATTAAATAATATTTGCCTTTTTGTAAATCAGCTACACCTAAAGGGGTGTTGTTAGAAGCCACAGAATTATTGGCAGATGCAGAAGAAGTATTAGAAGATTCCGAAGACCTGTAAACAAAAAAGTATACTTCTGTTCCGCTTATCTCAGGATATGAAAGCGGCATTTGACCATCGGGGTATCTTGCAAGCAAAGACTTGCGTGCAGTTGCTAATTGTTGTTTTGCTTGCTGAGCCCGGTTGTACTGTTCAGTTCTGATAGCGGCCTCTCTTTGTCTTTTTGCTGCAGCCTCCTGGTTTATTCTGTCTTGCTGATTAACCTCATTAGCCGCATCACCCAAGGCCCCAAACAGGGCGTCCACATTAGCATCAGCGGATGTAGGGTAATACGAGCCGCCTGAACCGGTGCCTCCGCCAAGTATATCTACAAGGTCGGTAGCAGCACCTACTATATTATCTACGTCAGCATCACCGGTGCTGTAAGATGGTGTGCTGCCATAACTGGCACCCGTACCGGTGCCACCGGTCAGTTGGTTTGCCAGGTCAAGAGAAGCGTTAACTATATCCATGGTATTGTCAATATCGACATCACCGGTGCGGTATGATTGTGTGGTGCCATAACCATCACCGGTACCGGTTCCACCGGTCAGCTGATTTGCTAAGTCGATAGAAGCGTTCATAAGATTATCAACATCTGCATCTCCGGTGCTATATGGATTAGTATTGCCCAGCATTGGATTCGAATTTCCTTCGACCAGTGTTATACTGTTGGCATTGTTTGATGCTCCGTTATCGGGTATGTTGCCTGCCTGAATTGATTGCGTGCCATCGCCCCAAATTATTGGGCGTTCCAGCAGCTTAGGACAACAACCGGGGGAACCCATACTGCGTATTACCTTCTTTACTCCATCTATCATAGAGCTGGTCTTTCTTTTATCCTCCATCTTAAAGCAATGCGTAGCCCCGCACAAATACAAGGCTAACTGCGCACATGGCGAGCACGCTTGTGCATCGGTTGTTTTGGTAAGGTTCATATATTTCGCCATATCCGCGTCATTTGATTCCAAGCATTGCGTTTGTGCTGATAAGTTGTTTGCAAACACCGCAAGCAATAGGCTGGTGTAAATAATGTATGGTCTTGCTGAATGGATACTTGTATGCATGGGTGATTGTTTATTTATTTATCGGGAATGTTTAGTACACCGAGACCGGTTAAGATACTCCTAACATCTCTGCCACCGTGTTCTACCTTAACATTTAGTTTGTATATGGTGTATTTCCCCTTATCAGTAAGCAGTGTAAGGTCTTCCTTAGAATAAAATAGAGAATTTATAGCTTGTTCTTGTGTAGCAAAACCTTGGGTGGTCATGTAAGGGCCAATGGCAATCCATTGTCCCACATTGTCCTGGTAGGTGGCCAACAAAGGTCCTTCGATGGCACTTGCCGGCTTACGCTCTACCATACTATTTTTATCCTTATTTACGTTGCGGCAATTAAGATTTAGATATTCCGTAATGTACTCGTTGTATTTAATTACCTGTTCTATTTTCGGTTTATCGATATCCAGTTTTTGCCGGTAAGAGTTAATACTCTTATCAAACATGTCTAGTTGCACACTAACATCTACACGCAATTGCCTCCAATCCTTAAAATCAGTATAATCCTTTTTCATGTCTGCAAATAGGCTATAGATGTTACCTATAACACCTAACTCTTCTACAATAGCATCCGTAATGAATTTCTCTTCGATATCTTCACTAACTAATTTCTGTGTGTAAGAAATTCCTTTTTTAAATGCGTCAAAATATTGTTGTTTGTTCCTTATAGCCTTTTGCAGCTTTTTGCTATGCACCTGTTTCGCCATTTTTATAATGTTACCCTGGGGGCTTGCAATGCCAATTGTGTTTTGTATCCCGTTACATATCGTGTTAATAATTTTAATCACCCCAACAGCATTACTGGCTTCCCATTTCGATTCATCCATTGCTTCCTGCTTCATCTCCTTAATCCAATTCATATTACCCGCTTTTACATTGTACATTTTAACAATGGAGTCATAGGTATGCAGAAGTTCTTCGTCCCGATATTTTACTAAAGCGTCACATTCATTGGATTGAGCAGAGCAATACTGATGCGTAACGACAAGGATGAACAGGAAATAGATTTTTTTCTTCATGGTTAAGGGTTATACGCGCTTAGTATTGGCTAATGCGGAGTATTTTCTTACAAAAATAAAAACTTGAATGAATTGCTGAAAAAGTAAACCTAGAGGTGGAAGCTTGTCTTTAAAATCGACAGGTTTACTCTTAGTTAAAGGTGAACGATGTGTTAAATTTAATTGTTAAGCCAACATGATCGCAATAATCGGGTAAATTATTTTCGTTTGGTAGTGATGACTTACCATAGGAACGTTTATTTTATCACTGCTGTTTGCGATAGGGTGTGGAGATTAACTTCAAAAGGTGCCTGCGTACATAACCATGTACGACCTCATACATAACAATGAGTGCCTGCGTACATAATGATGTACGACCTCTTACATAACAATAGGTGCCCGCGAACATAACCATGTACGACCTCGCACATTACGCTAGATGTCTGCATACATAACCATGTACGACCTCATACATAACAATGAGTGCCTGCGTACATAATGATGTACGACCTCGTACATAACAATAGATGCCTGCGTACTTAACCATGTACGACCTCGTACACAACAATAGATGCCCGCGTACATAACTATGTACGACCTCGTACACAACAATAGATGCCCGCGTACATAACTATGTACGACCTCGTACATAGTTTCAAACTGCTTGATTATCAATGGGAGTTGTAAATTACTTTTAAAACTTTAAGGAAAAGACATCCATAAACCCCATTTGGCTAAAGCCAATACAGTTTTGGATTTTTTCATTGTCCTCCAGCTAAAGCAGGAGGCATTTCAGCTAAAGCAGAGGGCAATGAATTAACCACTAGCTATAGCTGGTGCAATAATGAATATTACAATAATGAATAGCCACTAGCTTTAGCCAGTGGGATAATGAATAGCCACTAGCTTTAGCCAGTGGGATAATGAATTGCCACTGAATTGCCACTGGCTTTAGCCAGTGGACTATTTTAGAGAAAAATATAAATTTACAATGGCTTTAGCCAAATACTAAATTCTATTGTATGCCTTTTATCAAAGTGTGGATTCATTTTGTGTGGAGCACAAAAAACCGCGAACCCTTTCTGGCTACTAAAGAAATAAGACAAAGGGTATTCCAACACATGCTTGCCAATGCCCGCGAAAAAGGCATTCATACAGATTTTATAAATGGTTACACCGACCATGTGCATTGCCTGGTATCTCTCGGCAACGACCAAACACTCTCTAAAGTAATGCAACTCATAAAAGGAGAATCTTCTTTCTGGATAAACAAACAGGGTATTCTAAATAATGATTTGCCTCCTGCTTTAGCTGGAGGCAAATTTGAATGGCAGGATGAATATTTTGCAGTGTCGGTTAGCGAATCGCAGGTCAATAAAGTTAGAGAATACATCAAAAATCAGGAAACACACCATCAACAAAAAACTTTTCAGCAGGAGTATGATGCGTTCATTGCTAATTATCATTTGCCGATAAAGGACTGAAATATTTAGTCCTCGCCTGGTTCGAAACCAAACCCTGCTTAGACAAAGAATTGCAAAGTCTTACCTCTTCCCTTTCAACTCCTCCAGCATCGCCAACTGTTTTTTCTGTATTTCGAACAGATTCTTCATATTCATTTGAAGATTGCGAATTTCCATTTCAGCTTTGAGGTTAATGAGGTAGTCGTGTTGGGCGCGCTCGCGATCTTTTTCTTCCTGACGGTTTTGGCTCATCATTATAACAGGTGCCTGCAACGCTGCCAGACTCGATAAAACCAAATTGAGCAGAATAAACGGATAAGGGTCGAAAGGATGAGTGACTAAAATGTAAGTATTGGTAAGAATCCAAATCAACATTACGAAAGCAAAAGCAACAATGAAAGTCCAACTTCCGCCAAAGGTGGCAACTTTATCTGCCATCTTTTGCCCAAGGGTCAAGGGGCGGTCTTCACCTTCAATAAGAATTTGTGTGAGCAGTTCATCATCATTAATATCATCGGAAAAGAAATCGTTGATGCGCCCGAAATCCTTTTCATTCTTTGCAATGAAATCGTGAAACTTTGCCTTTTTCATGTAGCTATAATTTTATTTCAGAGGTCTGCCTTTGTAAACGTAAGTGGTAAGATATCTTTCACCGTATTCACCGAATAAACCTGCCCCTCCTCTCCCATCAAAATTATTTCAATGTTATTGCTGAATCGGTTTTCGTATTCTGCAATGCGTTGTCGGCAAATACCGCAAGGTGCCACTGGATGATTCACTACGTGCGTTTTACTTTTTACGGTAATGGCAATTTTGTTTATAGCCACCTCAGGATATAAAGCCGAGCAGGCACTCAATGCCGTTGCTTCTGCACAAAGGCAAACAGGGTAAGCCGCATTTTCCTGATTAGTTCCCGTAACCGTTTTTCCATTGGCAAGTAAAACAGCGGCAGCCACTTTAAAACCCGAGTATGGTGAGTAAGAATCTTTTAAAGCGTTCTTTGCAGCTTCCAGTAACGCTGCATCTGCGTTTGAAAGTTCATTGGTATTTTCAAAAACGCGAAGTGTAAATTTCAGTTCCAATTCTTTCATAGAAGTTTGTTTGAATTGATTAGGATTAAGCGCTTAAATAAATTATTACAACTTCGTTGATGATTACGCAGATAACAGCCATAGATTTTAAAGATTGAATCCTAAAATCAATGTATTTATCTGCGTAATCATCCGTCAGGTAATGGTTTTGTATTTATGAGCCTAACCCTAAAAATATCAATGCATTCAACACGGTTGTTATCGACTGAAGGTATTAAATCACCCAGTTAATCGAACTGTCTATGCGCGCTGGCGAACCGTTGTCTTCTTCTTCTTTCAGTTTTTGTAATTGGTCGAGTGCGGCCAGCACCACATCGTTAATTACCACAATAAAAGAACCCTTCACCGCATTGCGAATGGCATATTCAATGGCTTCGCTTTCTTTTTTAATGATGGTAATCTTTTTGTTCGGGTCAACATTCTGAATTCCTTTTTTGAGCAGCGCGATAATTGCTTCTTCTGTTCTGCCGCGCAAATGTCTGTCTTGTCGAATCACAATTTCATCAAACACCTTTGCTGCTTCTTCGGCTAACTCAATGGTGTCCTCATCTCTGCGGTCTCCCACACCGGCTATTACGCCTACTTTCATAGTAGCATCTACCTTACTCACAAACTTACCTATGGCGCGCATACCGTGTGCGTTGTGTGCGTAATCTGCCATTACCGTAAAGTTTTTGAAATTGAAAATGTTCATGCGTCCGGGAGTTTGTGCAGGCGATGGCACAAAAGTTTCGAGCGCGAGTTTGATGTCTTCAATTTTAAAATCGCGCAGATAAGCTGCGAGTATTGCACCCAATGCATTCTGAATATTGAACTCTGCTTTGCCTCCGAAAGTAATAGGCGCATTGGTTACTTTATCAACCCGAATTTTCCAACTGCCTTTTAAAATAGTGAAGTAACCGTTTTCATACACGCACGAGATACCGTGATTAGCCGCATGCTCTTTAATGCGTGGATTATTTTCATCCATACTAAACAGAGCGACTTTACAATCTACTTCTTCGCGCATTTTGTAAACCAAATCATCATCGGCATTCAAAATTACATATCCTTCGGGGAAAACAGATTTAGCTACTACCGCTTTTGCACGCGCTAACTGTTCGAGTGTATCAATGCCCTGCAGGCCCAAATGGTCGGGCGCAATATTGGTTACCACTGCCATATCGCAATTATGAAAACCTAAACCTGCACGCAAAATTCCACCACGTGCACTTTCTAACACTGCAAACTCAACAGTGGGGTCTTTCAACACAAACTCTGCACTCACCGGTCCGGTGCAATCGCCCTGCATCATCATTTGGTTTTGAATGTAAACACCTTCGGTGGTGGTGAAACCAACTTTAATTCCCATTTGTTTTACAATGTGCGCAATCAAACGAGTAGTAGTTGTTTTTCCGTTCGTTCCCGAAATAGCGATGATTGGAATACGCGCACTTACTCCCGGTGGATATAACATATCAATTACAGGCTCGGCTACGTTTCTTCCAATTCCTTCGGTAGGGTCAAGGTGCATTCGGAAACCCGGAGCTGCATTTACTTCTAAGATAGCTCCACCGTTTTCGGTAATCGGATTAGTTAAGTCATCGGCCATTATATCAATGCCGCAAATATCCAAACCAATAATTCGCGCTATGCGCTCGCACATAAAAACATTGGTGGGGTGAACCAAATCAGTAACATCAGTGGCAGTTCCTCCTGTAGAAAGATTTGCTGTAGGCTTTAACCATAACTCTTCATCTTTCTTTAAAACAGTTTCCAATGTGTAACCCAACTTCACTAAAATATTTTCCGTTTGGTCGTCTACCTTGATTGCCGTCAAAACTTTTTCGTGACCATAACCTCTGCGCGGGTCGCTGTTTACTTTATCTATCAATTGCTGAATAGAACTTTTGCCATCGCCAATTACTGCAGCAGGTGTGCGCAATGCCGCAGCCACAAATTTGTAATTGATAACCAACACGCGATGGTCTCTGCCAGTGATATACTTTTCGCAAATAACAGCACGACCAAATTTCTTGGCGGCATTCATTCCACGCACGGCATCATCCCAGTTGCGAAGATTGGTAGTAACTCCTTTGCCGTGATTTCCATCGAGCGGTTTGGTAATAACAGGGTAACTGATTTTATCAATCGTGTTTTTCAAATCCTCCTCATCGTATACCACATAACCTTTGGGCACGGGAATTTGTGCGGCATCTAATAAGTTTTTAGTGTCTTCTTTATCGCAGGCAATTTCAACAGCAATGTTTGAAGTGGTGCTTGCAACAGTCGCCTGAATACGTCTTTGGTTTTTTCCGTAACCCAATTGCACCAATGAATGTTTATTCAAACGAATCCACGGAATTTTTCTTTTCACCGCTTCATCAACAATAGAACCTGTGGATGGTCCTAATCTTTCTTTCTCGCGTATTTCGCGCAACTCCTGAATGTCTTTTGCTAAATCATATTCATTTCCTGCAATCAATGCTTCGGCAATGCGCACAGCACTTTTAGCTGCAAATATTCCTGCGTTCTCTTCGAAGTAAGAAAACACCACATGATAAACTCCCTTGGTAGAAGTCTCGCGTGTGCGACCAAATCCGCAATCCATTCCCGCGAGTGTTTGCACTTCGAGCGCAATGTGTTCAATCACATGTCCCATCCAGGTACCGTCTTTCACGCGCGAAAAGAATCCGCCTTCTACACCTTCACTGCAACGGTGCTCCATCATGGTCGGAAACATTTTTTGCAAACGCTCTCCGAACCCGGGAATTTTATTCGTTGGTTTTTGTTCCATGTCTTCCAAATCCAAACGCATTACAATCAGTTTGTGTCGCTTGTTGCTCCAGTAGTTTGGCCCCTTCATTACTTTGATGTCGAGAATCTTCATAATTGATTATTGATAAATGATGATTTGTTTCATCCCGATTTTTCGGGAGATGATTGAATACAGTAAATGCAATTTAGAATTTTAATTGAGCGCGTGCATTTCGAAATTGTTGAAAATTATTTTTTGTAATCCTAAGCATTTATTGATTTTCGATAGCCAATAAATTGAATGACACCCAAAGGAAAATTAATAGCTATAGGCGGAGCGGAAGATAAAGGAACAGACAAAGATTTGTTTGCAGTCAATAAAAACAATCCGAACTACATCGAGCTTGGTATACTGAAACGCATTGTTGCCGAAGCAGGTGGCAAGCAGTCGCATATTGAAGTGATTACCACCGCCAGCATGATACCCGGTGAAGTGGGAAGAAATTATTTGAGTGCGTTTACCAAAGCAGGTTGCGGCAACGTTAACCACATGCGCATTCGCAAAACAAAAGATGCCGAGAACGAAGAACTACTCGAACGATTGAGAACATGCGATGCCGTAATGTTCAGTGGCGGCAATCAAAGCAAACTCACTTCGGTTTTTGGTGGAACACAGTTTCTTGAAATTTTAAAGGAACGGTACGCGAAAGAAAAATTCATTATAGCAGGTACAAGTGCAGGGGCAATGGCTATGAGCAAAATAATGATTGCCGATGGGCAGGCTGCACATGCACACTTGAAAGGTGTAGTAAAAATTTCTACCGGGTTGTGGTTTATTGATGGAATTATTATTGACTCACACGTGAACAAGCGGGGAAGATTTATTCGAATGTCGAAAGCAATTGCACTCAGCACCTTACAAATTGGTGTTGGATTAGGTGAGGATACAGGTGTTGTAATAACCAACGGAAATGAACTTGAAGTAATAGGAAGTGGAATAGTTTTTATTATTGATGGAAAAGGCATTAGGCACAACAACGTTCCGTTGATAAAAGAAGGCGAAACAATTGCCATGGAAAACTTGAATGTTCATATACTTGAGAAAGGGAACCGGTATCATGCGGTAGAACGAAAGTTTACCAAAAACTAAAACAGGTGAATGGAAAAGAAGGCAACAGGTAAAACTAAAAGCAGAAAAACGCACACCGCAAAAGATGATGTGGCTATGAAACACCACCTCATCAACAAATACCGCGGAGTGGTTGCTGCGCGTTATGATTTTAAGGAGATAAAGAAGACAGTGAAAATTCCAAAAGGCATTTCGAGCAGTATGATAAACTCATTGCGAAATTATTTCCTAACCAATCTATATCCGGAATCTACGCAACGCGAAAAATTAGATGCGGCTTTTGCCGAGTTAGAAAACTACATGATGCATCCTTCTAAAATCTGGAACCTGCTTGGCAACATTACCAGTGCTGTTTTTCGTTTTGGCTTTCAGTTTCCTGCCGCGGTAAAAGCCGGAATCGTTTCTATGGAAGCATATACTTCGGCTAAGCATTTTGAAAACACTTTAACGCACGCGGCATTAGATAAAGGATTTACAATTCCGTTGACAGATGAACAATTCTATTCCTGTTTAGTAGCTATTCCAAAAGCAGATTTGGAAAAATTCATCAGCGAACTCGAACAACTATTTGCTTCGTTTACTAACACAGAATTGCTGGAGAAAACAATTTCCATTATGAACGATGTGGTAGCGAAAATGAAAAGCAAAAGTGATATCTATGGACCAACTGAAGTGGAAGCCATTGAACTTGGTATTGACATTATGCAGAAAGGGTTAGCGCTTTTTCTTAATTATGATGATGAAACCAAACAAGCTATTCTTGATTTTGTAACCAACAACGAAAGAGATTTTTTAACCAGTTTATACGCATAAAAAAGTGTTGACGATTGTATGGCGAACGATGTAAATAATATTTTAGGTGATGGCGAAAAAGAATTTTTCGTATGCCCCGATTGCAGAAAGAAAAAAATGTTTCGTGTTAAGCGCACACGTTTCGAAAAAATTGTAGCTGCTATTTCCTTTGGCAATGCTGCCAACAAAAAATTCTTTTGCACTAATTGCAATCGTTACATTTTAACCGCTGCGGTAAAATGAACAAACAGATTTCCATTTCTTCTTATGTCGTTCTGCGCAACAATCTACTAATTCTTGACGGTAAAACAGTTTTTGAAAACAGCGATTTAAACGCTACAGATTTTCTCCAAGCCGTTTACGACCACTTTCAAATCAACTATCCGAAGTTTTTTAAAATGGATAACCTTTGCAAAACAGGTTTTCTGGCAGCAGAACTCCTTTTACGTAATCAAAACCTAAGCGAGAAATTTCAACCAGAAGAAATCGGAATCATTTTCTCCAATGCCAATTCAAGTTTAGACACCGACATTAAATATGAAGCGAGCATTGCCTCTGCTCCGAGTCCATCACTTTTTGTTTACACACTTCCCAACGTTCTCATTGGCGAAATATGTATTCGCCACCGCATTAAGGGCGAAGCCGCGTGTTTCGTTTTTGATATATTTGACGCCATCTTCCAAACCGATTACGTGAATTCGCTTTTTGAAACAGAGAAAGTAAAAACTTGTATCAGTGGTTGGGCAGATTATTACAACGGAAAAGCGGAAGCCTTTTTTTATATAGCAGAAACTAAAGTTGGAGAGTTGAAACACATTGCTGAAAACGTAGAGGAAATTTGGAGTAACATAAACACATAAACACCTTAACACATAAACACAACGTATGTCTGAACTCATCGCAACACTTAAAGTGCAGATTATTGAACAACTAAACTTGCAACATTTAAAGCCCGAAGATATTGGTGATGACCAGCCTTTGTTCGTAGAAGGCTTGGGGCTCGATTCAATTGATGCGCTTGAACTCATCGTTTTACTTCAGCAACAATACGGTATCAAACTCGCGAACCCGCAGGATGGTCCAACGGTTTTTAAAACTGTACGCACCATTGCCGATTACATTACGGCTCACAAAAAATAATTTTCCTCTTTTATGAAGGTGTTCATTGCGGGGAAAGGTGTTATTTCAGCCATCGGAAATAATGTAGCGGAGAACCTTGCTTCACTTAGAAATTTACAAACAGGTGTTTCGAAAATCACTGTGCTTCCAACACGCTATGCCGAAACAATTCCCGCTGCTGAGGTAAAACTTTCGAACGAAGAACTGGCTCAACGTTGCGGATTAAACAGCGGTGAACCTCGCACCGCTTTCCTGAGTTCCCTTGCTGCAAAAGAAGCTGTTGATGATGCCAACATCCCCAATTTTAAGAAATGGAGAACAGGGTTTATTTCTGCCAACACCGTTGGTGCAATGGATAAAACCGAAACTATCTACAAATATTATTTGGAGGATAGCAACACCGATAAACTGATTGAAGAAGACCCGTATGATGCCGGTTATGTAACTGAACTGGTAGCCAATCAACTGGGTATTAAAGACCATATTACTACCATCAGCACGGCTTGTTCTTCTTCCACCAATGCTATGGCGTATGGCGCGCGGTTAATTAAAGCCAATCAACTCGATATTGTGGTGGCAGGTGGCTGCGATGCTATGAGTAAATTTACCTTGAACGGATTTAACTCATTGATGATTCTCGACACAAACCCATGCACACCTTACGATGAAAACCGTAAGGGTTTAAACTTGGGAGAAGGTGCAGGTTACGTTGTTTTAGTTTCAGAAAAAGTTGCTGCAACGCTAACAAAAAAGCCTACTACATTTCTTAGTGGGTATGCAAACGCAAACGATGCATTTCATCAAACAGCTTCATCGCCCGAGGGCAAAGGCAATTTTATGGCCATGCAAGGCGCGTTAGAAATGAGCGAGCTAACTACTAAAGATATTGACTACATCAATTTACATGGCACAGGAACTTCGAACAACGATTTATCAGAAGGCGTTGCGATTCAAAGAATATTTGGAGATGTGCCGAAGGTGAGTTCTACTAAACCCTATACGGGTCACACACTTGGTGCCTGCGCGGGAATTGAAGCGGTGTATTCTATTCTCTCGATTGAGAACAACATCATCTTTCCTAATCTTCGTTTTCAAAATAAAATGAAAGAATTGGAGTTCTCTCCGGTAACAGAGTTACTAGAGAATGTCGAAGTAAATCATGTGATGAGTAATTCATTTGGATTTGGCGGCAATTGTTCATCGGTAATATTTTCAAAACATCAGTAGAAACTCTGTTACGATTACACAGATAATACAATTGATTTCACGGATAAATACAGATTAGTTTCGCCAAATAATTATGTCAAACCAAAAAGAAAATAAAACTGTCTTTAAAGCCCCCTTCGGGGGTTTGGGGGCAGGTCTTTTCATCAACGGCATTGGTTGTATTTCACCTCAACGAACTTTTGATAACTCAGAGTTTCTAGCAGAAGTGAAAGAGTATAACACCAACCGTTTGACTTGTGTTGATGCAGATTACACGAAGTTTTTCGATGCAGGTTCTATTCGCAGAATGGGAAGATTGATGAAATACGGAACTGCTGCAGGAATGATTGCACTGCGCGATGCAGGGCTTGAAGTTCCCGGTGCAATTTCTACCGGCACAGCACTTGGCTTGCCCGAAGTATCGCAAAAATTTTTGAAGAGTTTGATTGAAGTAGATGAAACGATTGTAAGCCCGACTACTTTTATTCAGTCAACACATAACACAGTCAGTTCAAATATTGCACTGCTTTGCAAATGCTTTTCGCACAACAATACTTTTTCACATAAAGGTTTTTCGTTTGAAAGCGCATTGACGGATGCGCAGTTGTTGGTGCTTGAAAACATGAACAACATACTTGTGGGTGCTTATGATGAAGTAAGCGATTACAAGTATGCTGCAATGAAAAAGACTAAAGAGTTGCGCGGTGAACCTTGCAACAACTTAGATATTTATGGAGAAAAAGGCAACGGAGTAATTGCCGGAGAAGGCGCTGCATTTTTTGTTTTAGCAAAAGAGAAAACCGAGAATACTTACGGAAGTTTCGTTGGCAATAAAACATTCTACAAACCTGAAAGCACTGAGGAAATCAGAAATCACATTCTTTCTTTTCTGAAAGAGAACAACTCATCGCTTGAAGATATTGACGTGGTAATAACCGGTATCAGCGGAGCAAAAGAAACTGACGCAACAAGAATTGATTTGAATAAGAATCTTTTCACCACCCAAACCATTATTGCTTACAAACATCTTTGTGGCGAATACATGACTTCTTCGGCTTTTGCTTTCTGGTTAGCGAGCAAGATGATGAAGTCGCAACAGATTCCTGATTCTGTAATTCTGGAGAACAGAAACCGTTCACCGAAAAATATTTTACTTTACAACTCGCATAAGCACAACCACTCGCTGATGCTTTTCAAAGCATGTTAAACGCCCGTTATACAAGATTAATTTTTGTTCTTCTGTTGGTTATTCCTTTGTTCTTTCATTTGGAAAACCGCACACTCATTTGCTATTATGTGTGTTTATTTCTGGTATATATATCTGTTCTCGTTTACGGCTCTTACTTCATACAATCCGATTTTTTCATTCGTTCGCTTTGGAAAGGAGATAAAACACGTAACGCCATCGCCATTACTTTCGATGACGGACCAATGAAGGATTTCACTCCACATTTACTTGATTTACTGAAGAGCGAAAAGGTTCCGGCCGCATTCTTCTTAATTGGAAAAAACATAGAAGGGAATGAAGCATTGGTCCAGAGAATGGTAGATGAAGGACATGTTATCGGCAACCACAGTTATTCGCATACGTTTTGGTTTTCGTTGAACAAAAGTGAAACGATGTACAATGACATGCAGAAATGTGATGATGAAATTATTCGTGCGACAGGAAAAAAACCGAAGTTCTTTCGTCCGCCTTATGGCGTAATTAATCCGATGGTAAAAAAGGCGATTGAAAAAGGAAATTACGATTGCATTGGTTGGAGCATTCGCACCTATGATACAAATGCAAAGAGCGCAGCGCAAGTTCTCCAAAAATCTCTTAAAAATTTAGGCAACGGAGACATTATTCTGTTTCATGACTGGGGGAAGTTTACAATTGGCATCCTTTCTGAGTTCATTAAAGAAGTTCGCGCTAGGGATTTTGAAATTGTTGGATTGGAGGAAATACTGAAAACGAAAGCTTACTATTGAAATACATTGGCACGCGGATGACGTGGTTAAGAGGGATAAAAATGGATAAATACAAATCTTGGATGTCTTCCCTAAGGTGGATGTAATTCTTTTATACATTCATATTTTAGGATTGTAGCTAGGATTATTTTCAACAATTGAATATACTACAAATGATAATTTATTTGACCCTTAAATAACACGAAAATACCATGCACCAGGACACAATTTTCGGAGTAGTAATGTTTATTTTCTTTATAATTCCTTTCTGCTATTTTATCGGGAAGGATGATGATAGAAGTGCTAAAACAATAGCTATAATAGCCATCATAATAACTATCCTGTATTCATTAAGTGGATTAATTCATGATTAAGCTAAGTATTATGAATACCCTAGTAAACTAGAACACAAAATTGATGAATTTTATTTTAACGCTTTTGTCCGTAATTAGCATTGTGCAATATTCATTTGCACAAACTTTTACTGCTGCAAAAGATGCTGCTGCACTTCAAAAGAAAATTGTAGAAGCATCAAACAAGATTTCTACGATTCAATGCGATTTTGCACAGGAGAAAAACATGAGTATGCTTTCGGAGAAAGCGGTTTCTAAAGGCAGGTTCTACTTCAAAAAAGAAAGCAAAGTGCGTTTAGAATATATAGTGCCTATAAAGAATCTGATTGTAATGAACACCGGAAAGATGCTGATGAAAGACGACAAGAAAACTTCTCAAATGGATATGCACCGCAGCAAAGTGTTTCTGCAACTCAATAACATCATTGTAGGTTCTATCAACGGAAGTTTATTCAACGGTAAAGATTTTACGGTGAGTCTTTCAGAAAGTAATTCAATAGTAAGAGTGGAACTGAAACCTATTTCAAAAATGCTCAAGAGCTTTTTGAGCACGATTGTATTGGTGCTCGACAAAAAAGATTTTACTGCCATGCGCATTGAAATGAACGAGGCATCGGGCGATAACACTATTCTCTCCTTTACCGGCAAAGTAATAAACAGCAACGTTGACGATGCTTTGTTTGCCGTGAAATAGTTTCCTGCTTTATTGTTCAGTTATTTATTTTTCGCCACCATTGTATTTGCATTTCCTATTCACTATTTACCATTCACTATTAACTTTAAAAATGCTTTTAGGAAGTTTCTACAACATTATCGAATCGAGTAAAGAGGGGCAAACGTATCGCGCTAAGGTGCAGTTCAATCCCGCGCATGAAATATTCAAAGGACATTTTCCTGATTTACCGGTGGTGCCAGGCGTTTGCCAAACACAAATGTTATTGGAAACGCTCAGTCAGTTAATGAATCGTTCACTTGAATTGAAAATGGCACATCATATTAAATTCCTCGCGCTGTTGAATCCTGAAAAGAACCGCGAACTCAATCTGGAATTTAAAATCGAAAAAGAAGAAGGTGAAAACCTATGGGTGAATGCTGTTTACTCAACTGCCGAAGAAATGTTTTTCAGATTTAAAGGTGAACTGTATTAGTAAGTGTATCTACTCCAAACTATGTTTAGGATTCAAATTCATTTTTTAACTCTTCAAATTTTTGGAATGATGGAATAATGGACGGTTGGACTAAATACATTCATCCAACATTCCACTTTTCCATTTAGCCTAAATTTTAAAATGACAAGTACAGCTAAAGATTACAAGGAAATTTTCAAACGGCTAAACTGTTGTGTTCTCATTCCTACCTACAACAACAGCACCACAATTGAGCAGGTAATAAAAGATGTGTTGGAATACAGCGATGATGTCTGTGTAGTAAACGATGGCTCTACTGACAACACACTTGAAATTCTCTCTCAGTTTCCGCAAATCAAATTACATACTTATCCGAAGAATGCTGGTAAAGGTTGGGCTTTGCGTGAGGGCTTTAAGTACGCTGTAAAGAATGGATACGATTATGTTATCACCCTCGATTCAGATGGCCAACATTTTGCCGATGACCTGCCGACTATGTTAGATGCTTTAGAGGAAAATGGAAACGCCATTGTGATTGGTGCGCGCAACATGAATCAAAGTTCGGTGCCGGGTAAAAGCAGTTTCGGAAATAAGTTTTCTACTTTTTGGTTTACGCTCGAAACAGGAATTTCTGTTCCTGATACACAATCGGGTTATCGTTTGTATCCGGTAAAAGCACTGGAGGGCATTCGTTTCTTCACTTACAAATATGAATTTGAAATTGAAGTGATTGTTCGCGGTGCATGGAGCGGTTTAGATGTAATTGCGGTACCTGTGAAAGTGTATTACCCTCCTGCTGAAGAGCGCATTTCGCACTTTCGTCCATTCAAAGATTTTTCGCGCATCAGTGTGCTGAATACCGTTTTAGTGTTCTGGACTTTTGCCTGGATAAAGCCCCGCGATTTTTTTCGCCACATAAAAAAAAACGATTGGCGTAAACTGCTCGAAGAACATTTAATACGCTCTCATGAAACACCAGCTATTAAAGCGTGGTCAATGGCGCTGGGAGTTTTTTTCGGCATTACTCCTTTCTGGGGTTTTCAAATTTGGTTCGTTATTCTTTTTGCTTGGATGTTCAAGCTAAACAAAGGGCTCTCCATTATTGCATCAAATATTAGTGTACCACCTATGATTCCTTTTATTGTAGTTGCCAGTTATCAAATAGGTGGAATTTGGTTCGGTAAAAATGCCATGAATTTTAATTTCGGTGAACACCTAAAACCCGAAATGATGGGAAAAAACTTTTTGCAGTATGTGATAGGAAGTTTTTCGTTAGCGGCAATCGTTGCTTTTATAACCTGGATACTTACTTATGTAATTGTGCACGTTTACAAAAAAACGAAAGCATAAAAAAACCGCTACGAATATTCGCAACGGCTTTTAAATTTTTTGAGTATACAAATCACTCGTCTTTCAAGTTCAAGATAACTTCCTTTCCGCCAATTACCGCGCGAATGATTCCACCTTTTTCAACACGAATACTTTCGTATTGGTTTTCGATTAAAACTTTGCCCTGCTTATTAATCATGCCGGCTAAACCATTTTTTCGGGTGATGGCATAGAAGCCATTAAACGGACTGATGGAACCGTAGATATTATCTACTATAACTTTTCCTGTCATTGTGATAAGTCCAATCAAACCTTTCTTAGTAGTGTAGGCAATACCATCTCTTCCGAAACGAGAAATTTTTTCGAACTGTGGTTTAATAATCTCCTTACCATCTTGTGATACTAAACCGCACTTTCCAAGTTTCCACATAATGGCAACTCCCTGATCGAATTTGTCAATCTTATCATATTGATTGGTTACTTCTTGTGCAAACAGCGATGCTGTAAGTAAAATCAAAATAAGGCTAAATGCATTTTTTATGTTTATTGTTTTTATGAATCAAAACTAAGAATGTACAAATGGATTCAAAAAATTTAAAACTCTGAACTTGACAGGAGTTAATTATCTCATTGATGCAATCGTCAACCGAAAGCTGAATTGTTTTATACAGCATTTCAAAACGGCTTCTATCTTTACTTCACTTAAATGTGGTAGATGAATAAGAAAATTCTTTTCGCTGTTTTAATAGTTGCTGCCGTTGGAACATTGGCTTTTTTTGTTTGGCAGGGAAAATTGAAACAGAATGAGAAACTCATTCCATCGACACCAAACATGCATTCTTTGCAAAATGAAGTGAAGCATACTACTGTTGATACAACAGCAATTACAGCACTACGCAAAAGCATTATTCCATCGAAGTTAAAAACGTATTCGAACGCCAAACTGGGTTTCAGCTTTCAGTATTCTGATAGGTTTACAAAAGTTGATGACGATGTGCTTTCAGTAAATCGTTTTGGTGAAACAACTTCAGTAGAAGTTAATTTTACCGATAGCAAAACGTCAACAACTTTTTCGGTGGCTTGTTATTTAATGAAAGGGAAGGAACTATATCAATATGCTGTTTCGCAACTTGAGGCCAAAAAAGGTTGGTATGCAAAAGATGCAGAAAAAATTGAGGTAGCAGGTAACAACGCCATAAAAGCAAATATGATTTTGGCAGTAGATGGCAGAGGGAACAAATTGAAAACGCCTATGAAGTTGGAGGTTATTGATTTCATAAACAAGAAACAGGCCATCGAAATTCAAATTCAGTTTAAAACGCCTTTGGCTAATGTGGACACGGAACGGGCAGATTTCAATCGTCTCTTGACAAGTTTTAAGTTTACCGATTAAATGAAAAAACATCTACACTTTCTTGTTGTGTTTTTTATTCCCAGCTATAGCTTGTTTGCCCAAACTATTTTGGGTATAGATGTTTCGCACTATCAAGGCACCGTTAACTGGACACAAGTTAGCGCAGCAGGTAAAGTATTTGCTTTTGTAAAATCAACTGAAGGAGTAACTTATAACGACCCTAATTATACCGCATATATGAGCGGTGGCACTACCGCAGGTGTTGTAATGGGGGTGTATCATTTTGCACGACCGGAAAGTAACACGGCAATAGATGAAGCCAATCATTTTTTAGCGGTATCAAGTTCTTCTATTGGTGTTGGATTTTTACCTCCTGTTTTAGATTTAGAAGACCCTCCAACAGGACCCGCACTAACCAGTTTTTTTACAAGCGCAGCGCTAACAACGTGGGCGCAAACGTGGCTCACCACGGTGCAAAATGCTACGGGTATAACTCCTGTAATTTATACCAGCGCGTCCATAGCCGCTTACTTGAACAGTTCGTTAAACACGTATGGATTATGGATTGCTAATCCGGGTACAAGTGCCACTACGCCACCAACCAATATTGGTGTGTGGAATACATGGATGTTTAAGCAATATTCTTGGACAGGAACTGTATCAGGAATAACAGGTGCTGTAGATTTGAATGTTTACAACGGAACGGCAACAGAATTCAACAATCTGATTGGCACTGCGCCTTGCACTGCTCCTGCAAATGATAATTGTCCGGGCATACCAATATCTTCAAACGGAAATTGCTTAACCGGAACGGTTTCATGCGCTACTGGTTCTTATGGTGCCAATCAATGCTCGGGATGTACCTGCACTTCGCCCGATGATAAAGATGTTTACTACTCTTTTACTGCAGCAGCAACAAGTGAGACTGTTACTATCAGCAACTATGCGGCAAATTTTGATGCTGTAATTGAGTTGCGCACTGCGTGTGCGTTTAACACTGCCCTTGGGTGTTACGACCCTACGGGTGCTCCAACTTCGGTAAGCAATACTTGGAACAATCTGACGATTGGCAATACCTATTACATACGCGTGTTTGAATACAACTACAGCGGCTCTGCTCCTACTACACCCACGTTTGATATTTGTGTAACACATACCGCTTGTTCACCGCCAACCAATATTTCTTTTTCGGGAAGCTTATCGACTTGTAGTGGTTCCACTACAGCTGTTGTAGTAGCGGCATCTAATTGCACAGGTTGCATGTTTCAATGGAGTAATGGTTTAGGAAGTGGCGCTTCAAAAAATCTTTCTGCCGGAACTTATACCGTTACTGCCACAAGTAGTTGTGGCGCAAGTGCTTCATCAATTGTGAGTATCTCTCCTTTGGCGGCTCCCAATGCTCCTGTAATTTCAACTACGGGTACTTGCAATCCTGTTTCGGTATCAGCGCACAGCAGTGGTTGCACCGGATGTGCGTATAGTTGGAATACGCCATCGGGTGCAAGCACTGGCGCTACTATTTCTGGAACAACTTCAGGAACATACTCTGTAACCGCTACCGATGCAAATGCATGCACAGCTACAAGCGCACAAAATGTTACTGTAAATCAAATTCCTATTGCAACTATTTCTCCAGACTCAGTTTCTATTTGCAATGGAGTAAGTGTCGCACTCACTGCAAGTGGTGGTGGAACCTACATATGGAATACCAGTGAGAACAGTTCAGCTATTACAGTTAATCCAACAACCAATGCAAGCTATACTGTAACTATAACGATGAACAACTGTACTGCCACAGCAAATGCGAACGTATTCGTTTATAGTTCGCCAATTGCCGATGCCGGAACTAACCAAATAAATACAGGCGTGGGAACTACCATTGGTGGAAATCCAACGGCAAGTGGAGGACAAGCACCATATTCTTATTTATGGAATCCTAGCAACACGCTCGACAGTTCTTCAATAGCCAACCCTTTTTCAAATGCTATTGACACAACTATTTATACGGTTACCGTTACCGATAGCCATAACTGCACAGCTACCGATAGTGTAATTGTTTCGCCCATTGCTTGCACCTATCAGTTGAGCACATCGATACTTACTACCGATAGCAATGGTTCGACAAGTTCAATTTTGATTTCATGTCCGGCATTTTGTAATTGGAATGTGAACTTGAATGACTGTTCATGGCTTAGTGTTGTTCCTACTAGCGGTACAGGCACCGACAGTTTTACCGTTATTATTCCTGCAACCAATGATACTTTTACAAAACGATGTACGCTATTTGTGGAGAGCGATACCATAAACATTACGCAATTTGGAAAAGTTGGAACACTGCCTTGCGCATCCGTTGATACTTCGGTGCAAATAAACGGAGGTTGCGATTTAGCAGCAGCACCAATTTTAGGGGCGAGCTACCAATGGTTTAAAAATGGAACCGCTATTTTAAATGCTACTTCGCGTTTCTACACGGCTACACAAAATGGATATTACTACGTTTCAATAGCCCTAGGGAATTGTACTTACCAAAGTAGCGACCACTACTTAATATGTTTCACCGGCCTTGATGAAAGCGAGCTTTCGAATCTAACTCTGTATCCAAATCCTACTGACGGAACTTTTGTGATTAGCGCTGAAACTCGAAATGCTAGCCGGTTATTGGTAGAACTTTATAACGCTCTCGGGCAACTTGTTTACCGCAAAAACTTTTGGCTGAAAAGCGAAATGCTTTACGAAGAAATTAAAGTAGCCAACCTTGCCGCAGGAATTTACAATGTGCGATTGGTTATTGATGGGCAAGCTTGTAGCAAGAAATTAGTAGTAAAATAATTCAACTTGAACCTTGTTAAGTCGCTACCACGAAAATGTAGCAGCGACTTAACAACGGCATTTATTTATCTCCACAAACTCAAAATACCCATAGCTACCGACACGCGCACAAACCAATAGCCTGTTTGCACAATCATCCATCCCTTAGGTTTGCCCTCGTGAATAGAAGGTGTTCCCAGCACTGGTAGAATTACCATAAAAGTAAATCCAACAGCATGCACCAACCCGTGTTGGAAAGTATGGAACTTAGCGTCTTCCTGACCAAAACCGGTAACATTGAGCATGAGGAACATGGTGTTTAGCAAGGTGTATAGAATAGTTAATCCATAAACCAATCCCGGGTTTTTGGGTTTCATTTCGTCAACCGTTCTACCGTTTGCTTCGGCCCACATTTTTCCCATAACGGCAGGGTGAAACCATAAATAACCAATTGCCATTTGAGCGATTACAGCTACTGCGTAAGCTGCCCAGTTTAAGTGCATGTTTTCCATATTTGTTTTTGTTTTTGGTGATAAAACTAAATTCTAAAGTAGCGGTTTTATCTTGGTCACAATCAGTTTCTCCACACAACGTTTTTCGTTTGCAGAAAGTAAAAGACATAAGGGAAGTTGCTCCACAAAAGTCCTCCCTCTGTTTATATTCGCCCCACCTTGAATAAATTTTTACTCTCGACCTACGACTATTTTCAACTGCGCAAATCTTTTTTCTACGCGCTCACTGTTTTCCTTTTTGTGATACTCGGCTTTCTTGCTTCGCAAATAAAGGTAGAAGAAGATGTTAGCCGTTTGTTGCCCAACGGTGAGCAGACGAGACAGATTACCGATATTTTCAAAAGCTCCAACTTTGCCGATAAGGTAGTGGTGAAACTTATTCAACGCAAAGATGGAGAACCTGAACTGCTGATGAGTTATGCCGATTCGCTTAATAATTTGTTTTTGGCAAACTATGGAGAACAGATTGTCACCATAAAAGAAACAGTAAGCGAAGAAACCACGCTCGATATTTACAACACAGTGCACAACAACCTGCCTGTTTACCTCGAAGAGCAGGATTATAAAACTATTGATACACTCATCTCTGCCGAGCAGTTACCGCACACCTTAGAAAGTGACTACAACACCATTACCTCAGCACAAGGCATGGTAATGAAGAAGTTGATTGCTGATGACCCCGTTGGCATTTCGAATCTCGCGTTGCTCAAATTACAATCGCTACAAACAGACGACAACTACGAACTCTACGATGGTTACATAATGAGCAAAGATCACAAGAGTCTTTACCTTTTCATCACGCTAAAAAATGCTTCGGGC
This sequence comes from Bacteroidota bacterium, assembly GCA_947479455.1. Taxonomy (GTDB): domain Bacteria; phylum Bacteroidota; class Bacteroidia; order Chitinophagales; family LD1; genus Bog-950. Next base: position 141,073 of record CANJZE010000005.1, on the reverse strand, counting down.
GAAACAGGCAAGAACGTAAAACTGTTTGATGGTTTTGATAAAACAATCGCCTCGCTTGGGGCAACTAAAGACGGAATCGAAATTCTTTACTACGGTAACTCGGTGGTAGCAGCGGGCAATGCCACCCAACTAAAGAAAGATTCTATTCTCACTTTAACTATAACCGTAGTTGCCATTTTGATTTTCATTGGTTTTTTCTTCCGCAGAAAACGCGTGCCGCTGATTATGATGTTGCCTGTTGCGTTCGGTGGTTTGTTTTCCTTAGCCATTATTGCGCTCACGCGCGGAACTATATCGAGCATTGCACTTGGTGCAGGTTCCATAGTATTGGGTATTGCAGTTAATTACTCGCTGCATTTTTTCAGTCATTACAAACATTGCGGCTCAGTAAAACAAACCATTACCGATTTGCTTTCGCCTATGACCATTGGCAGTTTTACAACCGTTGGTTCTTTCTTCTCGCTCATGTTGCTGCAATCGCAAATCTTGAACGACTTCGGTTTGTTTGCAGGTTTAAGTTTAACGGGGGCTACTATTTTTGCATTGATATTTCTTCCGCACTTTGTGCCTAAGTTGAAAGAGCATTCAGCCAATGCCGGAGAATCGCGTTTAGAAAAATTGCTGAATTTTAAAATCAAATATCAAGGGGCGGTCTTCTTTGTAATCATAGCCCTAACGTTTTTCTTCTTCCATTATGCTAAACAAGTAAGTTTCGAAAGTGATTTGAACAAAGTCAATTTCATGAATGCCGAAACGAGCAAAGCGCAAAAAGAAATTGATGTTACACAGGATGATTCTTCGAAACTCGTGTTCATTGCCAGCAATGGAAAAACACAAGAAGAAATGTTGCAGAATAACGAGCTGCTTTTGCAACAATTAGAAACCGCCAAACAAAAAGGCTGGTTGCAGAAATACTCTTCGTTCAGCCGTTTTATTCCTTCTCAATCTTTACAGCAAGAAAAAATAAGGCGGTGGAATACGTACTGGACGAAGGAGAAAAAAGAAAACCTGTTAGCCGCATTAAAACGCGAAGGCGCAAAATTCAAATTCAGCGCAACCGCATTTACAAGCTTCGAAAACCTGTTGAACAAAGAATATGTTCCCGCTACTGACGAAGATTTTGCGGCTATCAAAGAAGCTTTCGGAAACGAGTATCTGATTTCAACCAAAGAAAAACAAACGGTTATCAATGCCGTGCGCGTTGACAAAGCTCAGCGCAAACAACTCTATGCTGAACTGGCGAAGAATCCTTCTACAGTTATTCTCGACAAGCAAATCATCACCAATAAGTTTGTCGAAATTATTTACAGCGATTTCAATTCCATTTTGCTTTACTCTTCGCTCCTCGTTTTCTTTGCCTTGCTTATTAGTTACGGGAGATTAGAGCTTACCATCATCACCTTCCTCCCTATGCTGATTACCTGGATTTGGATTCTTGGTATTATGGGCTTATGTGGCTTGCAATTCAATCTCATCAACATCATCATTTCCACCTTCATCTTCGGTCTTGGCGATGACTTCAGCATTTTTATAACCGATGGTTTAACCGAAAAATTTAAACGTGGAAAAGAAACTCTTGCCTCACACAAGATTTCTATTTTTCTTTCTGCCGTAACGGTATTAATTGGTTTAGGAGCGCTGATTTTTGCGAAACATCCTGCGCTAAAATCTATTGCGCTCATATCTATCATTGGGGTAGTTTGTGTGGTGGTTATCGGGCAAACAGTTCAACCTTTCCTCTACAACTTTTTTATTCAAAGCCGAAAAGAACGGAGTCTGCCGCCATGGACTATACCTACTCTCCTACTCTTCTGGATTTCATTCGGCTACTATGTAAGCGTTTCGTTGTTTGCTTCGCTGGTAGGTTATATTCTTTTGTATCTCGTTCCTTATCCGGGTATAAAAAAACGCAAACTTTTTTTCCATCACATTGTCTGCAGAGCGTTATGGGTGCTCACGTATATGATGGTTAATGTTCCAAAACGTTTTCTTGGAAAAGAAAATGTAGATTTTTCTAAACCTGCCATTTTCATTGCTAACCACGCATCGTTCTTAGATATTTTGCTGACTGTAATGCAACATCCTAAATTAATTTTACTCACTAACAAGTGGGTGTATTACTCACCCGTTTTTGGCAAGGTGGTACAACTTGCCGATTACTACCCGGTAATGGAAGGTGTTGACCCTGCGATAGAAAAGTTTGTTGACATTGTAAAAGATGGTTACTCAATTGTCATTTTTCCGGAAGGCACACGCTCGCCTGATGGAAGACTAAAACGCTTTCATAAAGGAGCATTTTATTTAGCCCAGCAATTGAACATTGATATTGTTCCAATGTTGTTACACGGCACAAGCGATACCATTAAGAAAGGAGATTTTATGGTGATGAATTCATCGCTTACCGTAAAATTTTTACCTAGAATTTCTCCAAGCGATAAAACTTTTGGCGAAGGTTACACAGCGCGCACCAAGTCTATCTCCAAGTATTTTAAAGCAGAGTTTGAAAAACTAAGTGAAGAATACGAAACACCACGCTATTTCCGCCAGCGCTTACGCATGAACTACATGTATAAAGGACCTGAGCTGGAATTTTTCGCATTGAAAGAAAGTAGCAACGAAAAATTCTACCAAACGTTGAATGCAACTTTGCCACGAGAAGGAAACATTACAGAGTTTGGTTGTGGCTATGGTTTCCATATTTACATGCTTAATTTTCTTAGTAGGAACAGACAGTTGACAGGTGTAGATGCCGATGAAGAAAAAATTGATGTAGCAGCCAATTGTTATTCCAAACAAAGCAAAACAAATTTCTTTTGTGATGATGCGTTGAATTACTCTTTCGTGAAACAGTATGCGTATATCATTAATGAAAAAAGTCTTCGGCTTACTGAAACCGAACTGAAACAACTTGTCAATAAATGTTTTGAAAACTTGAATGAGACCGGTACCGTGGTAATGATTGATTCAGTTTTCAAAAACAGAAAAGAAGAGTTTGACAACAGAAGTGATTTGATTTTTATTTAAAGCCACTGCTTTTTCTTTTCTTCGTGTTGCAAAGCAGAAAACAGATTCATGCAAAAAATAGGAATTCTTGGTGGCGGTCAACTCGGACGCATGTTGCTTCAAAACGCAGCTAATTATCACGTAACTACTTATGTTTTGGAATCAGGAAAAAATCCGCCTGCTTCTTCACTCTGTCATTATTTTATTGAAGGCGATATCAAAGACTACGAAACCGTTTATGCATTTGGTAAACTGGTGGACGCGCTTACCATTGAAATTGAAAACGTAAATCTTGAAGCACTGTTTAAATTAGAACAGGAAGGTTTGAAAATATTTCCCCGTCCTCATGCTTTGAAAATTATTAAAGATAAAGGGCTGCAAAAAGATTTTTACAAACAGCATCACATTCCTACTTCCGAATTTAATTTGATAGAGCACAAGTATGAATTGAACAGCTATCTCAACTTTCTTCCATTGGCACAAAAGTTACGCAATGGAGGTTATGATGGAAAAGGAGTAGAGATACTACGCGATGAAACCGATTTTGCTAAAGCATTCGATGCACCATGTGTAATTGAAGCGTTGGTAGCTATTCAAAAAGAAATTTCGGTGATAGTTGCCAAGAATGAAAGCGGAGAAACGGCTGTGTTTCCTCCCGTAGAAATGGTTTTCGACCCGCGTTATAATCTGGTGGATTATCTCCTTTCCCCCGCACAAATTACTGAAGAACAAACTACACGCGCGCAACAAATGGCACTTGATGTAATGAAAGCGCTTGACAGCCCCGGAATTTTTGCAGTTGAAATGTTTATAGATGTTGATGGAAACATCTTGGTAAATGAAACCGCACCTCGTGCTCACAACAGCGGGCATCAAAGTATTGAAGGCAATTATTGCTCGCAATACGAAATGCAAATGCGCATTTTGCAAAATCTTCCACTTGGCGACACTTCGGTGATACAACCTTCGTTGATGCTGAATCTGATTGGCGAACCAAACCATAACGGTGCAGTAAAGTATGAAGGATTGAATCAGGTTTTAAAAATGAGCGGTGTGTATGTGCACCTCTATGGCAAACACGAAACAAAACCCGGAAGAAAGATGGGGCATGTAACTATTACGGGAAAAGACACCAATGAACTTTTTGAAAAATCGCAATTAATTAAACAGCAGTTAAAAGTTATTTCTTAATTATAGTTTTACTACAAACAAAATTTATGAGCACACCTTTGGTAGGAATAATTATGGGAAGCGAAAGCGATTTGAAAATTATGCAGGAAGCCGCTGAAGTTTTGAAACAACTAAACGTAGATTTTGAATTGACTGTGGTAAGTGCGCATCGCACTCCAGAACGCATGATGGAATATGCCGAAACTGCCCGTGAGCGTGGCTTAAAAGTGATTATAGCCGGAGCTGGTGGTGCAGCTCATTTACCAGGTATGGTGGCGGCTGTTACTACACTTCCTGTAATTGGTGTTCCCATTAAATCTTCCAACTCCATTGATGGTTGGGATTCTGTTTTGTCAATTCTTCAAATGCCTTCTGGAGTTCCTGTGGCTACTGTTGCATTGAATGGTGCAAAGAATGCGGGCATTCTTGCTGCACAAATAATTTCAACTAGCGATAACATTGTTGCAAAAAAACTTGTAGCATTCAAATCTGAACTCAAACAAAAGGTTGACACGTCTATCCGCGAAATAAAAATTGCAGGTTATAGAAATGAGTTTGATAAAGAGTAAATCAAAAACTTCCCTAATAGTATTGGTATTGAATCCAGAGGATTCACCTGTTTATAGAAAAATAGAAAATCATATCTCTCTAAACGACCCTGTTACCTGCAATGATAGACGACCACACAACTGACAACGTTTAGGCAAATGACAGCGACACAAATAATTTCCGCATTGACAATTCATCTCATCCTTCCGTTGACAGGACTTCTATGGTTTTTGCGACTAAAGAAACAGATGAAAAATGAAAATATACCAAACTCACCGACAACAGAACTATTCATAATTTTTTCAACTTATGGCGGACTTCTACTTGTTGCTTTGACGACATTATTTTGGTTGTGGTCAGGTATGGCTTCACTCGGGACATTTTATTTAATTCTTGGAGCACCAATTGTTATGGGCGTAATTGCTTTCCGACACAGACAGACAAAAACAATTTCAAAGTATCATAACTGGACTTATCTTTCAGGGCTTTTGTATTTTGTAATTGCACCAGTGACATTTGTAATATTATTTTTAGTAAGTAAAAATTGACGACAGGACACGACATAGAGAAAAACACCGCTGGGGTAAAACGCATTTTTGTAAAACAAGTTTAAATTCTACATTGCTTTACACAACAATTTTTCACCAAAATCACCCGCTATGGAAATTGTATCCACCAAAGTAAAATTTTACGGAGACGGTGCTAAGTATTTCGGAATACTCATCGTAAATGTATTGCTCTCCATCGTCACGCTCGGCTTGTATTATCCGTGGGCGCGCGCAAAAAACTTACAGTATTTATATGGCGAAACCGAATTTGCCGGCAGCCGTTTTACCTTTCACGGAACAGGAAAAGAAATGTTCAAAGGATTTGTAAAAGCACTATTAATATTCGGAGTGCTCGCGTTCATTTATTACCGTTCCATTTTGTCGGGTAATAGTGGTATAAGAATCGTTGGTGTATTAATCTATTCCGCTGGCATTTTATTACTCATTCCACTTGCCATTCATGGCGGATTACGATATAGAATGAGCCGCACATCGTGGAGAGGAATTCATTTTGGCTATCGCGGAAACCTGCGTGAGTTGTTTGGCATTTGTGTGAAAGGAATTTTGCTTAGCATTTTTACACTTGGCATTTATTCAAGTTGGTTTCACTGCAACCTTCGCAAATATTTAGAAAGCAATATCCGCCTCGGTAATTGCAAATTCAGTTTTGAAGGTGAAGGCGGAGATTTGTTTCTCATCAACATCAAGGGTTTCTTCCTTACCATTTTCACCTTGGGCATTTACATGCTCTGGTATATCCGAAACCTCAATCACTTTTCCATCAACAACTCGCGCTTGGAACAGGATGGGAATGTTTTCAGTTTCAAATCGAGTTTAACACCCGGAGATATTTTTGTAACCGGTATCATCAATTACTTTTTGATTGTGTTTACGCTCGGCATTGGCACACCTTGGGCGGTGCTACGCAACATGCGAATGGTAATTGACAATGTGGAGTTAGAAGGTGCATTCAATCCCGATGCAGTTATTCAAACAGAAGAAAACTATGCCGATGCTACAGGCGATGATTTGCTGAGCATGTTGGATGTTGGTCTTGATTTTTAAAACATTGCCATGACATTTGAAGGAAAATACTTTGATGGAAAAAGTTCAGCGGGCTATTCTGCTAAAATTCAACTGAACAGTTTCAACATTCAGATAAACTATAGTGATGGAAACTCTTCTCAATCGGTTTCGTGGGAGCCATCAAAGATTCACGCAAACGATTTTGCCTCGAACGGAAAAATTTATTTGAAGTATGGTGATTATCCGCATCAATACATTGAAGTAAACGACAATCGTTTTGCCGAAGAACTTAAACTCAGTTATCCTTCCGAGAAATTTCATAAAGGTGCTTACAGCTTTTTGTTCAGCACGGGCTTTGCTGGTTTAGCTGTGCTGGCTGCTATTGTAGTTGCGTTGATTGCTCTCTCCTATTTCTTTATTCTTCCTGCTGTTTCAGAACATCTCGCAGCTACTGTTCCTATTGAATGGGAAAAACAATTGGGCGATGCTTCTTATAGTAAAATGGTGGAGGGGGAAAGTGTGGATGAAGAAAACTCCAAACGCATGAATGAGTTTTTCCACCAACTAAATTACCAAAGTGATTACAAAATTGATGTGGTGGTAGTGAAAGATAAACTGGTCAACGCATTCGCTTTGCCCGGAGGAAAAATAATTGTGTATGAAGGCATTCTTCGCACAATGGATAATTCAGAAGAATTAGCCGCTCTTCTTTCTCACGAGTTTTCGCATGTGCAGTTACGCCATTCCACAAAAAATATTTTTCGAACTCTTTCCAGTTACATGCTCATTTCAGTTTTATTAGGCGATGCCAGTGGAATAACTGCTATCGTTATTCAAAATGCGAATCAGTTAAAGCAATTAGGTTACTCGCGTACGCTCGAAGAAGAAGCAGATAAAAATGGTTTGAAGTTGATGAAACAACAACACGTTGACCCGAAAGGAATGGAAGATTTGTTTCGCGCCCTGAAAAAAGAAGAAGGCAGTGAAGGTGATGTGCCTGAGTTTTTAAGTACGCATCCGCTCACCAACGAACGCATCAACTATGTGCGCAAAGAAATTGCTAAACACAATTACAGTGTGAATGAACACGAGCAACTCGATTCGCTTTGGAAAGAAATAAAAATGAATCTGGAGGAATAACAATCTGTATACGACCCTTCGACAAGCTCAGGGTGACAAACCCTTTGTCATGTTGAGCTTGTCGAAGCATCATTGTCCCGAAGCAGTAGTAACTCCCGAACCTGCAATATTACCAGGCAAAGAATAATCAACTATATCGCAACTCACACTGGAGTTAACTACGCGCAAAATCATTTTGCCCGTTTTCGAAATCTTATTGTAGTTCACATTTGTTCTATCAAAAGTTCCGTCACCATTGGTATCAAAACTCATGGTGATACTTAAGGTAAACTGTCCGGTGTTGTCTTTAGTAATTCCACGCAACATCAGATTTCCACCTTCATTCATTTTGTAAATATTGTCAGCTTTGGTGCTTAGCCAACACATGCCTTCGGGCAAATTGCTGATTTGGTCAATGCGCATTTGGTAAACGGTATCATCGCTATTACCATGTGGAATGGTAGTAAAAAGTTTAAACGGAACAGTGAGTTCGGTATACGCACCATGCTGAACACAAGGCAAAGCATACGAGCCGCTGAAACCGCTTCCATCTTTCAATTTTGCAGAAGCACCATTATCTGCAATAGATGCTTCGCCACAATGCTGAGCATTTGAATTAATGCTGAGGAACATGGCAAGTGAAAAAATTATAAAGAGATTCTTTCTCATCGGTTTCATTTTGCTTACTTAAACGAAACGGATTGCAATTTGTTCCAACTTTAAACAAGGGATTTTCATAGGAGAAAAAATCTTTTTTCAAAAACCGTACAATAATTTTCAAACACCCTGCGTTATAAATTCAAATCCACCGATTATGAAAAACTGCTACCTAACCAAAACCACCTCCCATGAAACAATTCAGATGGCTGGCAGTTATTTTTATAATAGGGTTACAGCCGCCCCTTCAAATTTCCGCTCAAGGCAGCGGGCGTATCAAAGCGTTTTTTGAGAAACAGAAAGAGGGAGGAATGGTCTCTCTCGGTGTTCGCAACACCATCAGCGCGTTTAGTCATGGCAGTTTGAAAGAGTTCTCGACTGGTGTTGGAGGTCATTTCAGATTACAACTAATTGACCGTGTGAACACCGAGTTCTATGCCGATGTGTTACCTACGAACATCAACAACAAAGCTACACGTATGGATTACCACATTGGGTGGAGCGTGATGTATTATCTCATAGACCCGAAAGGTTTTAAGCGAAAGTTTACGCCTTATGTTGTTGCCGGACACTGTTTCGATTTAACCCGTATAAAACTGAACGGTGAAAATCAGCAAGCGAAACAACGGTTGAGTTCTGCGGTGCAGGCGGGCATCGGTTGCCATTACAACATCACACCGCGTTTCGATATTTCGCTCACTACTCAATACATGTTGCATTTAGGAAAAGAACTGCACGCACATGAAGAGGAAGACGGGCAGGTTGAAATCGAAGAACACAAAAACGCAGGATGGGAAGGTCATCTATTGGTAAGCATTAGTGTTAACTATAAAATCTTCAAATTATGGAACCGCAAAGGCTAAAATCAAATCCATTGATACAATGTGTTGATGGACTACGGGTAAAATACATTTTACAGGTATTCATCTTTATGTGTTTGAGTTCTCAAAATGTGCTGTCGCAAAAAATATGGGAAACTCGCAAAGGATGTATCCGCACACAGGGAAATTTTTCAGGAGGATATTTATTCGGACAAAAAGCAGCATCGGCATATTTAAACGGAGACATTGATGTGTTTGTTGACGACCGAGTAGGAGTTACAGGTTCTGCCTTTTATTCCTTTGCACTTAACCGGAATAATCAAACAGGGTTAAAAGCAAACCATGCTGTGTTCTTTGGAATTAACTATCACTTTTTAAAACCGCAGCGCTTCGACCCTTTCATTGGTTTCACTCAGGGCATGGGCTTGGTTCAGGCGGTATACAAAGATGGTGATGTATTTAAACGAACACCTTATGCTGCAGTTCCATTGTTGTCGGCTACTATAGGGTTCAACTATTATGTAGGTTCTATTTTCAATTTCTTTGCAAAGGTGCAAAGCGTTACAGGACATGTTGTAAGCACCATGCCTTCTGCCATGCGCTTGGATGAATTGAAATTTATGGCTGGCCTTGGTTGGAACCTACGCTTATGGAAACCAAAAATAAAAGACACATGGAAGGAACCACGCAAATCGTAGACATCACTCAACAACAGAAAGGCGCGAAACAAATTCGCGCCTTTCTTCTTTTAAGTACTAGTTTCGTTCAAAGAAATAAAATGAAAAAAATAGGTACCACGATACTAATGTTGTTTTGCGTAGTTGCTTCTTTTAGCCAAACTACGCTCAGTTTTTGTACAGGAGTTGATAATTCCAAATGTCAATTCAATAACACCAAATTCATTACTACACCTGATAGCACTACTGCTAAAATTTACATGATGGTTTCAGGCGCAAACGATATTCCTCTTGGCACCACCAAGTTAGTTTACAAAATATACAACATTGATGCAAAAGGAAACGAACTGTACATGGCAACTCTTGACCAGGAAATGAAACCCGACTGGGTCTTTGCTTGGTATCCATACACCTTTAATACACCTGGTAAATACGAAGTGAAAATTTATAACGATGCTACTGAAATGCTCAGCACCAAATCGTTTGAATTGTTCAATAAATACTAGCCAAAAATTCTGCTCGGTCGAGAATTAACCGTTTACCTTTTTGTAGTCGGCTAGAAATTGTTCCAAACCAATGTCGGTAAGTGGATGCTTGAACAAACCCAGAATCGAAGATAGGGGACAGGTAGCAATATCAGCACCCGCCTCAGCACATTTTACAATATGAAGCGCTGAACGAATACTCGCAGCCAACACTTCAGTTTTATATCCATACACACGATAGATGTGAACGATTTGCTCAATCAATTGAACGCCATCCCAGTTGCTATCATCAATTCTTCCTATGAAGGGAGAAACCATGGTGGCTCCTGCTTTAGCAGCAAGTAATGCCTGCGCTCCACTAAACACAAGTGTGCAATTGGTTTTAATTCCGTTATCGCTGAAATGTTTAATGGCTTTTATTCCTTCTTTTATCATAGGCACTTTCACTACAATGTTTGGGTGCAATGCAGCCAAATTATTTCCTTCGGCAACTATTCCTTTAAAATCGGTTGAAATTACTTCGGCACTTACTGGACCGTTTACCATTTCGCAAATGGTAACATAGTGTTTCAAGATATTATCCTGACCTTTAATTCCTTCCTTTGCCATCAGTGATGGATTAGTAGTTACTCCATCAAGAATGCCAAGAGATTCTGCTTCTTTTATGTGTTCGAGATTTGCAGTGTCAATGAAAAATTTCATACGAATAGTAATTAGTAGTTAGTAAATAGTAGTTAGAAAGAACTGCCGCGAATATGAACGCGCAGAAATAAATCCTTAGTAAGAGAAATAAACAAGTTGTGGATGAACTTGTATTAAAGTCCCCTTCGGGGATTTTGTTTCATCCCGCCTTCCTAAGCGGGAAGGGCTGGGTTATTAGGGAAAAAAATAGGGCAAGCTTATCATATCGCACCGCTTCAACCGTCTGCCTTTGCTGCGTTTCCGCCCTGGAGGATTGAACAGGAGCTGATCGTATGAGGCTCACCCCGCGGCAAATGTAAAAGACTTCTTGAGGATTGCTAATCGGAAGTTTACTCCATGAGTGTAAAAAACAAAAACGGCTAGAAGATTTACTACTGCCGTTTTGCTCTTGAGTTTTAAAAGTTCTTAATGCTTTTGAGTGGAAGTAGTTTTAGACGGCACAGTAGTGGTTTTAACCGGAGCAGTAGCATCTTTTTTATTAATGGCTTCTAAATTTCCTTTCGCTAAAACAAATTCTGGAGCTAACTGAACTGCTTTTGTAAAATATTCTTTTGCCGGTTCTGCCTGGTTTAATTCTAGTGCGCAAATTCCTTTCACGTTATAAGCCGCAGCGCGCATAGCCACATCCTGGCTTCCGTTTTGAACACGAATATTAACTTTCTGTTTTTCAGATTCTGCATTGGCAATAATTTGATCTAACGAAGCTATACACTCCCCATAACGTTTCAATTGATACTGAAGGGTAGCTATTTGATACAAGTAGAAAAGAGATTTTCCATCGAAATAAAGCTTTTCATAATCAGCCAGAGCTTCTTTTATCAAATTGAGATTTTGTTTAGATACAGCAACGAGTTCCAGAATATCATTGCGCTTAGGATTATTTCTTAAAATTTCTTCACCTATCAAATATGCCTGCGGGTAGCGCTCCCCAGCAAAGTATAACAGTGCTAGAGAGTCACTTAAATCTGTACGCTCAGGTTTTAATGCCTGCATAGTATAAAGAGCCACAGTTGCAGCTTGTAAATCGTAGTTCTTTAACGCATTTTTATAAAATCTCAGCTGCACATCAAACGGGTCAGATGATGGAGTTGTTTGAGCGTAGTTGAACAAAATTGTGCTCAACAATAATGAAAGTAGTACAAGTCTAATTTTCATAACAAATTCTTTTTTAAGAGCCATAAATGTAGAAGAAATTTCAAGCTGTTAATCGCTCCAATTAAAGAACTTAAAAATATACACTGCCTTGAATCGTTAACATTGCAACGTGTGTAAGCATTTTTATTTCTCAAAAAACAAATTCATCATTACAACCAGAAATAACAACCATATATGAACATTAAAGAAGCACAGGATTTTAAAAATTATGCAGTGAAACACCACGGCATAAGCAGTATGCATTTAGAAAACTACACCAAGAAAGTTTATTCAGGTGTTTCTCCAATTCAAGCCGGCAATACAAACGGTGTTCAAAATTTAACGCGAACTGTAATTGAAGAACGCGCCATGCCTTTTCGCGAGGTAGATGTGTTTTCGCGTTTGATGATGGATAGAATTATTTTTCTTGGAACTCCTATTGACGATTATATCGCAGCCATTATTCAGGCGCAATTACTTTTTTTAGAAAGTAGTGATGCACGAAGCGATGTGCAAATTTACATTCACAGCCCGGGCGGTGAGGTGTATTCGGGTATGGGCATTTATGATACCATGCAATATGTATCAATGGATGTAGCGACAATTTGTACGGGTATGGCAGCATCAATGGCTGCAGTTTTATTATGTGCGGGTGAAAAAGGAAAGCGTACGGCCTTGAAACATGCGCGTGTAATGATTCACCAACCGCTTGGTGGAATTGGTGGTAAAGCAAGCGAAATCGAAATTTCGGTAAATGAAATTCGCAAATTGAAAGACGAACTCTATACTATCATAAGTGAACATTCGGGTCAATCAATGGAGCGTGTGGCTAACGACAGCGACCGCGATTACTGGATGCGTGCGCAAGAAGCAAAAGACTACGGCATGATTGATGAAGTGCTGGTGCGCACCTCGAAGAAGAGCTAATACTTTCCTTTATTATTTTTTTGAAATCCATTGGTAAATTTCTTTAGCCGATAGTAGAGCTATGGTTAATACCAATGCTATAAGCAAAATAAATTTTGCATGAACGCACGAGGAATACGTATGGTATGAAGCATCGCTGATTTGAGAAACATCTAGTCGCAGAAATTTGATGAGATGAACATTTTCAATAGCATCTAATATGCCGGGAAGAATAACCAACCACAAATATTTTTGTTTGCTCTTTAACCACGCTGACGATTCAGTTAGTCCTATCAGCGCAAAGAAAATAGTAGCGGTATAGGTGAGAATGAAAAGAAAATCGAGTTGCGTGTTTCGTTCAATCCAATCAAGATTGCAACTGTTGGTCAGTAAATTTTTGAAGATAGTAGCAGAGGGTGCTAACTCCAAGGGAATAATTATTTGTGCTCCGCACGTTGCAAGTTTTTCGGTATAGAGCATGCCTTGCATGGTGATGAGAAATGCTACGAAACTGATTAAGAAGAGGTATTTGTTTTTCATAAGAGTGAAAGTAATTTTAAAATAGGTTTTGAATTCATAGGCAATCTCTAAATTTTACATTTGCCAAAAATCATTTACGCGACATGCTTGGCTTAAAATTACCTTCTGACCCACGATGGGCAAACCTGGCAGGAAAATCAATTGAAGAAATATTAACCGACCATGCGTACTGCGAACAGAAAGCAACTTCTACTGCCATCTCTTTAATTCAGAATTATCCCGACTACGAAAATATTGTGGTAGCTCTCTCACCTATTGTAAGAGAAGAATGGGGACATTTTGAATTGGTAATTGAGCATTTGAAAAAACGCGGATTGAAACTTGGCTTGCAGCGCAAAGACAAATATGTGAGTGAGTTATTGAAATACATTCGTCATGGTGATTCAAGAACAAATGGATTGATTGAAAAATTATTGTTCTCTGCTTTAATTGAAGCGCGCAGTTGCGAGCGGTTCAAACTGCTTTCGAAAAACATTGAAGACAAAGAACTGAAACAGTTCTACAAAAACTTAATGATAAGCGAAGCCGGACACTACCGTTTATTTTTAGACATGGCTTGTGAACTTGGTGACAAAGACAAAGTTCTTTCACGATGGAATGAGTGGCTAGAATACGAAGCAGGAGTAATGGAGAAGTTAGATGTGAGAGGAGATAGAATACATTAGTGCAAATGTGAGAATTCGGAAATTTGAAAATGGAATACGATAAATACCAATGAAAAGATACACGGTTTACGTAATGGCTTTGCTTTATCTGCTGGCAGGTGTTAATCATTTTATTCATCCTGAGTTTTATTTGAAAATGCTAAATGGTTTTCTTCCTTATCCTGTTGCTTTGAATATTATAAGTGGAGCTGCTGAAATAATTTTAGCAATGGGACTTTGTTTCACATCAACAAGAAAATTTTCTGCTTACGGTATAATTGCCTTGCTCGTTGCCATTTTTCCTGCCAATATAAATATGGCACTTCATGCGAGTGAATGGAGTTTTTCTGCTATTGCGCTTTTTGTTCGTTTGCCAATTCAACTGTTGTTGATTTGGTGGGCGTATGTTTATACAAAGGATTAACAGCCTCTCTTTTCTTGCATACAACCCTTTTACTTCTTCGTTTGTCTTTATACCATTCTACACTAACCTCATCACTATGAAACGTTTTCTACTTCTCCTGACAACCTGTGTTACTCTTATCAATTTTACACAAGCACAAACTATAAACACCATTGATGCTACATGCTTTGGGGTGTGCAATGGCTCTGCATTACTTACCCCAACGGGTGCGGCTGCTTTTTTTCAATGGTCTAATGGAGATACCGCACAAAACCCTGTAAATTTATGTGCAGGCACGTATGATGTAATCATTTTCGACAGTGGTTTTTTGCCGATTGATACTTTAACAGCAACTATTCTTGAGCCAACTCCTATTAATTTAAATTTCACATTGACAAACGTTAGTTGCTTTGGTGCGTTTGACGGAAATGTTGTTTTAACTCCCATTGGAGGAACACAGCCTTTTAGTTACATCTGGTCAAATGGAATGACAGGTCCTTTCGGTTTTAATCTAAATGCTGGCAATTATTCAGTTACACTAACCGATGTGAATGGGTGCACGGCTACAAATTTTTTTGGAGTTACACAACCCAATCCAATTTCTATCGCTTTGCTTGACACCCAAGCTACTTCTTGTGTTGCCTGTGATGGTTCCATTCACATGGTTGTTACCGGTGGTGTTTCTCCTTATACATATAACTGGAACGGAGGAGTTACAACACAGCATCTTTTCGGACTTTGTATAGGCACTTACACTCTAATATTAACGGATGCAAACGGATGCACTTCAACTGCAAGTTCTTCCATTACAGCACCTAACAATTTATCTGCTACTATAACATCCAATGATATTGATTGCGACCATGCGGTAAGTAATGCAGTTCTTACGGTTACCAACGGAATTGCTCCTTACTATGTAACGTGGGGCGATGGCACACAAGATTCTTCACAAGTAAGTAATGTGTTGAATCATGCTTACATAACAGCAGGGGTTTATGATATTCTGTATAACGATGGTAGCGGATGCGGTAATTATATTCTCGACACAATACTTAACAACGGTTTAATAGCGAGTATTACTGTTCTTCAACAACCCACTTGTGTAAGTCCTAACATTGGAAAAATTAGAGCTAACCCAAGCCAAGGTTCACCACCTTATTTTTATTTATGGAGCACCGGTTCTACAGCCGATTCGATTGAAAATCTTTCAAGTGGCAATTATTTTGTTACGGTTGCTGATAGCACAGGATGTTCCGCTTCTGCCAGTTATAATTTAACAGCCGCCAGTAGTTTAACCGCTTTTGCTGTTGGAACCTCTGCATCGTGTATTAACTTGAACGTAGGTAGTGCGACCATTTACGCTACTGGCGGTACACCCGGCTATACCTATTTGTGGGGAACAATACCAACTCAAACAACTCAAACCGCTACAAACATTGCACCTGGTCTTTACGGTTTTACGGTTACCGATGCTTTAGGATGTATGGTTGCTAATACAGCTATTGTTTCATTTACCAGTTATAGTTTCTACACGTATATTTCAATAAATGCTCCTTCTAATTGCGGTGTAAACAACGGTTCGCTTACGGCTACTCCATCGGGCGGCACCCCACCTTATGCGTATTTATGGAGCGATAACCAAACCACACAAACAGCCAGCGGTTTAGGAATAGGAAATTACAGTGTAATTGTAACCGATGCAGGTGGTTGTTCGAGCACAGGAACTACTTATTTGAGTAGCAGTTGCTATAACACCATTAGCGGAAATATTTTTAATGATTTAAACAACAATTGCATTTTTGACAGCACGGATACTCACATCAGTGGTTATTATGTATCTGCTACTAACGGCAATCTTACCTATTGGGGTTCTTCATGGTCGGGCGGTAACTATTCAATTATGGTTCGCGACACAGGAACCTTTACAATTACCATTCACTCGTATAATTATTACGGAAGCTGTGGAACTTTAACGCCATGCGGAAATGTAAATCCTGTGAACTTCGGTAGTTTAAATAATATTTCTTCGAATAATAATTTCGGATTGAGCGCAACTAGCGGATTTGATTTGGCATTACATCCTGGATGGACAACAGCTAACCCGGGCTTTGCCAAAGACTACTGGATATATTACTTCAACCAATCCAACACTCCTTTTTTGGGTAATGCAACAGTAAGCTTTCAATACGATGCAAATCTCACTTACAACTCGTGCGACCCTCCGCTACCCGTACATAATTTAGCTACAAGAACCCTTTCGTGGGTGGTAAACGGAGTGAGCAATTGGGATTTGAGAGGGTATTGTCATTTTACCGTTTCTCCTTCTACTCCGGCTGGTTATCATTTGCAAAGCGATTTTTGGATTAGCCCAACCATTGGCGATTGCGATTCTTCAAACAATCATCAGCACTATTCTGAACTCGTAACAAGTTCAATGGACCCTAATGAAAAAGAAGTAGAACCAGCGGGTGCTATTCAGGAAGAAGATTCAGTGTTGACTTACACCATACATTTTCAAAACACAGGAACCGACACAACCTGGTTTGTAATTGTGAAAGATACTTTGGATGCTAATCTTGATGTGGCATCTGTGCGCAACTTAGCTTCGAGTCATTCTTACAGCGAGTTTAATGTTTCGGGTCAGGGAAATTTGACCTGGGTATTCAATCCAATCTTTTTAGTTGATAGTGCAACTAACGAACCAGCGAGTAAAGGCTTTGTAAAGTTCAGTGTGAAGAAGAAAAACAATTTGCCTATAGGTAGCCATATCAGCAACCGCGCATCTATTGTGTTTGATTACAATACACCTATACTAACCAACACCGTTACCAATACAGTGGCTGAACCGAACTACGTTTTTGAAATAAGAAGCATGGAACATGTTTCGGTATCGGCTGTGCCAAATCCTTTCAGCACTTCAACTACTGTTACAGTTGATGGATTGAAAGAGAAATTCGATTTCAGTTTATTTGATGTAACCGGAAGATTGCTCAACACAATTCCATCTATTGAAACCAAACAGTTTGAACTGAAACGCGATGCTCTACCTGCGGGTGTTTATTTCTATAAACTTTCAACCAGCGGAAAGAAAGTAGCGAATGGAAAGTTGGTGGTGGAGTAACTTAATTTGAAAGTTAAAATTCACTGCAACGCCTTTCACTTATTGAAAGGCGTTGTTTTTTTATGAAAATAATTTTGGAATGAAGGCAGTTGAGAAATTAGGTTGCAAAAGTAAAAGTTTGTCATGCAATTTTATCTCTCAACCATTTGGATAAAAATATTCTTCGGTTATATTTGCGCTCCCTTAAAACGGAATATTAATTAACCAACCCTAAAATTCATTTTAGACATGGCAGTAAAACTTAGACTTCAGAGACACGGTAGAGGCAAACGTCCTTTTTACCACATTGTAGCATCAGACAGCCGCGCCCCTCGCGATGGTAAATACATCGAAAGAATTGGTGATTACAATCCACTTACAAAACCTGCAACTATCAATGTAAACGTTGACAAGGCGGTTGATTGGTTAGTGAAAGGTGCCGAAATTACCAACACGGTAAAAGCAATTTTCAAATACAAAGGCATTCTTTACAAGAAACACTTGTTGCGCGGAGTAGCAAAAGGTTCTTTTACTGCCGAAGTAGCTGAGCAAAAATATTTGCAATGGGTTGACGAGCACAAAAATAAAGTGCTTGATCACGAGAAGAAACATCACAAGGATAAAAATGAAATAGCCGCTAAGCTTTTGGAAAACGAACAAAAGAAAGCGTCAGATCGCGAAGCTAAACGCAAAGAAGCATTGGCAGCGGCAGACGAAGCTAAGAAAGTAGCAGATGCTCCAGTTGTTGAAGCAGCCACAGAAGCTACTACAGAGGCTTCTGCTGAAACCACAGAAACTCCTGCTGAATAATATTAAAACACATGGCTGAATCATTTATTTCAGTCGGAAAAATTGGAAAGCCCCACGGATTAACGGGGGCTTTTCGTTTTGTATTCTTCCGCGAACTCAAAAGCAAACAGAAAATACCCACTCATTTCATGTTTTACAAAAACGGGAACTACCTTCCGTGGTTTGTGAAAAAGTTAGAATGGAATGGATTCAACGAAGGCTTTCTTTCCTTCGAAGAAATTACCACACCAGAAAAAGCAAAACAGTTTAGCGGTACCGAAATATTTGTAGCTGCAAAAGAGGTGGATGTCTTTTTTAAAGATGATGCCGGTGTATACGATTTTCTGGTGGGTTATAAAGCCAATGAAGAAACAGAAGGATACATAGGAGAAGTAATAGAAATACTCGAGAACCCCGGACAGCTTCTTTGTATTCTAAAAAACAAAGACGAGAAAGAAATTATTATTCCTTTTGTAGAAGAGTTCATTATGAAAATAGATAAACGGAGGAAGGAAATTTATTTCTGTCTGCCCGATGGAATGCTGGAGATATAAAAATACGGAGCATGAGAATAGACATCATTAGCGTAGTTCCCGATTTATTGCAAAGCCCGTTTAGCCATTCTATACTAAAGCGAGCTAAAGAAAGAGGCTTGCTCGAAGTGAACGTAATTAACCTGCGTAATTTTTCTACCGGCAAACAAAAACAAGTTGACGATTATCAATATGGGGGTGGCGCGGGAATGGTAATGATGTGTGAACCCATTTCAAATTGTATAGAGCATTTGAAAAAGGAAAGAAGTTATGATGAAATCATTTACATGACACCCGATGGCGAATTGATGAATCAGAAAATGGTGAATACCCTTTCGCTCAAAAATAGTTTCATCATTTTGTGCGGGCACTACAAAGGTATTGATGAACGCATTCGTGAATTATACATTACCAAAGAAATTTCGATTGGGGACTATGTGCTAAGTGGTGGCGAGTTAGCCGCTGCAGTTTTTGCCGATGCCATAGGCCGATTAATTCCCGGTGTTTTGAACGATGAAACTTCGGCTCTTACAGATTCCTTTCAGGACAACCTGTTATCGCCTCCCGTTTATACTCGACCTGAAAATTTTAAAGACTTAAGAGTGCCCGATGTTCTGCTTTCGGGCCATGAAAAAAAAATAAACGATTGGCGAAATGAACAAGCTATAGAGCGAACTAAAACACGCAGGCCCGATTTGCTTCATGAAGAGTAAGCGAAACTTCTCTACTGCTTAAACGGCATAAAAAAACCCGAGTCGAGCGACTCGGGAATTTTTGGACACACTAACTAAAGGAGAGACTCTTGATCAATCTACATTATCGTGTAGATAGGAATTATTCTTTTTTATTTCGGGACGATCAAAGGCATCGGTGCTTACACTATAACGTGAAGCATCATTTTGTGCCGAAAAATCATTTTGCCCACTTACTTCTAAACCTTTTCTTTTATACGCAGGTTCATTTTCTAATTCATTCACATTCTGTTTGCTTCCAAAACGAAAACTTAAACCCGCCAATACTTTCTTTCTATCTTCCAGCAATTGGTTTCTATCTGCTTCGGTAGTAACAGTTGGTGTACTTTCATAGGTAGTTTTAGTATAAACTACAAAGTCTTCTTCCTTCTTCTCTACAATTACAATAGGCTCATTGGGTGTTATGGGTTCTGTGGTTTCTGCTAAAATTTCGTTTAGTTGCTGCTCTTCGCGACTTACTTCAAACTCTACACTTACTTCTTCTTCTTTCGTTTCAACAAACGATGGCGCAAATAAATCGTAACTCTCTTCTTCTGTTACCAGTGTGTTTACCACAGGCTCTTCCACTATTGGTTCTTCTACACTTACATTAATAGCCGGTTGATTTGTCATTAAAGGAAAAGAAGCGTTCAGATTTTCTTCTGTTTTGTCGGTCAATTCATAAACCTTCACCACTTTTTGTTCAATGAAACCACCCGGCTTTTTAAGTACTTCAAAACCTGTTGCAATAACTGTTACAGAAAGTTTATCCCCTAAAGAAGGATCATCGCAAGCGCCTAAAATAATATCAGTGCTTCCAGCCGCTTCCTGAACAAATTCCATGATAGCACCAATTTCATCCATCGTAACCTGTTGGCTACCGGTAGTAATGTTCACTAGTACTTTCTTAGCACCGTGGATTTCAGTATCATTTAATAACGGAGAATTCAAAGCTCCACGAACAGCAAGCATTGCCCTTTCGTCACCTTCTGCAGTAGCACAACCCATTATAGCCGAGCCGCCATTCTTCATTACTGTTTGCACATCGGCAAAGTCAACGTTTATTTCTCCAGGCACTGTAATTATTTCTGAGATTGCTTTTGCAGCAGTAGTCAAAATATTATTAGCATGACCAAACGCCTCGCTGCGTTTGAGGTTACCATACATGCCGCGTATTTTATCGTTGTTTATAATGAGTAGCGTATCAACATTCTCACGCAATCTTTCAATTCCTTCGAGCGCGTGGTTGTAACGGTTCTTACCCTCAAACCAAAACGGAGTAGTTACAATTCCTACAGTAAGTACTCCCATTTCGCGGGCAATGCGAGCTACTACAGGTGCTGCACCAGTTCCTGTTCCACCACCCATACCGGCAGTTATAAAAACCATTTTAGTGTTTTTTGAAAGCAAATCTTTAATAGCATCAATAGATTCCTCAGCAGCTATTTCGCCTACTTTCGGTTGTGCACCTGCTCCAAGTCCTTGTGTAGAGTTTGGTCCTAATTGAATTTTGTTTGGAATCAAACTCATATCTAATGCTTGTGCATCGGTGTTAAGCACCACAAAATTTACACCTACAATACCTTGATCATACATATGATTAACTGCATTGCTTCCACCACCGCCCACTCCAAACACTTTAATAATAGAAGATTGGTCTTTCGGTAGGTCAAATTGAAAAAGTGGTTCCATGTTGTTTGCTTTAGGTTCAGCATGTTTTAAAAAAACAAAAACTGAACGTGAATAATGTGTGTGCGTTTATTCGCAACACGAACATGCATGCTGCGCGCTTAATGTGGAAACATTTGCCTTTTCAATTATCTACTGTAAAATGTGCTGTGTAAAAAAAAAGATACAGAAGGCTTTTCTCCTCAGAGCAATTGGAACTTCACGCTTACATTAAGGGTTACCGCATACATATTCCCGCGAACTCACAGAACTTGCATCTTTCAACAGCTTCAGTTTTCGCGAATGAAATTGTGTTATCGATAAGGGTTGCGAGTATCTCTTTGAGTTTCCCTTCGAAGAGGAGCATGGTTGATACATCGAGCAAATCATTCGCTTTATCGGTGCGGAGTGTTTCCAGTTTCTTGTCATCACTCTTTAGCCAATAAATTCCTGAGCGAATTCCGAAATCGCTTTGTTGTTTCTGCTGATAATAAAGCCATGCATAAACCAACAACTGAACGGGCTTGGAATGCTTAGGGTCGGTCATGAGTTCACTCCATGTGTCTTCATCAAGGACTGGAATTTTCTTGTTGCGGTTCGATGTTTTGTAATCGGCTATTTGAATAACTCCACCAACTTTTTCAATTATATCAATCTTTCCTGTCACTAAAATTTTATTCCCATTGATGCTAATAGAAGCCTGTAATTTTTCCTCGAGCATTACAATTTCAGTTTGCACATTTGCCTCATTTAATTGAAGAAGATTCGCTTGCTCGAACTTCAAAAACTCTTCTGTCAGTTTTACACAAACTTTAAACAGCAATAATTTTTTTCCCCTGCTCAACGATTCGTTGTCGAAGCGAGTTTGCAAATATTCTTTTACTAGACTTTCTATTCGCGCACGTTCTTTTACATAGGTTTCAATAAACCTCGAATCAAGCTTTGCTCCTTTTTTTTGTTCATAGATTTTTTCCAACGCATAATGCACAGCCGAACCAATGGTAGAAGCATCGAGACTTTCTTCCATATCGTCTTGCTCGCGAATGCCCGCTATGTAACGGAAATAATATTGCAAGGTGCAATTGATATAAGTGTTCAGCGCAGAAGGTGACATGCCCGATTCGGTAAGCAACTTCATCAACGTCTTCATCACTTCCCCATTCTTCTGAATGTTGATAGTTTGTTCACCAACTGCATCGGGCAGGTCAACGGCGAAAATCAAATCTTCGATTTTTATTTTTTCTGAAATCAATTCGCGTTGCAATTGAAGAATGAAACGGCTTTTTTCCCCTCCGCCTAATTCATCGGGCTCCGTATTATACAGCAGAAAAACGTTTTCTGCTTTTTGGAACAAACGATAAAAAAGATACGCGGTGTTCGCATCGCGCTCTTTATGTGTGGTTAAAAACTCTCTGCGCAATTCGTATGGAATATACGTATTCGTGTTTTTGCCCGAAGGCAGAATGCCTTCGTTGGCAGAAAGAATAATTACGTTTTTGAAATCGAGACCGCGCGTTTCTTGCAAACCCATAATCTGGAGGCCCTGCACCGGTTCGCCTTCCAAAGGTACACGCTCCGAACGAAAGTTCTCGCGCAACATGGCTATGAAAGTTTTAACACTCACTTCGTTTCCCTTCGAGAAAATAGTTTGAGCAGAAGTAAGTATGTTGAGAATGCGAAAGGTAATTTCAACTTCAGAAGCCAGCGAGGCATTTCCTTTTTTTGCTTTCGCAATTAAATTTTGCAGTAGCGTATTGATGTTCGAAGAAAGAAACTGAGCGTATTGATTCGCTGAAGTTCCATGAAAGAAAACTGAATCAACTTCGTTGCCAAAAGCTTTTAAAATTTCTTCTCGCCTAATCAGAATACGATTCTGCGATTTCATTTCCTGCACAAATCCTTCCACTTTTCTTTTGTTGAAAATGAAACTGAAAAAATTGTGCTGTAACAATTCGAAAATGTCTTTGTAGTAAAACCGTTGCGTACCATCCTTTGATTGGTAACGATTTGTGTTCTCA
This sequence comes from Bacteroidota bacterium, assembly GCA_947479455.1. Lineage (GTDB taxonomy): Bacteria > Bacteroidota > Bacteroidia > Chitinophagales > LD1 > Bog-950. The sequence continues at coordinate 117,850 of CANJZE010000005.1, read as the reverse complement.
TACAAACGAAAAATTATTTCGAACCAAGAGGCAGCATTGCTACCTGCAATGCTTAGTCCCATAGTAATGTTTACTGTTTCAATGTTTGAAGGAAGATGAGCAATGAGCGGAGAAAGTAATTTCTCATCAGGAACTACAATTACCGTATCAAGCGATGAGTCGCTGTTTAATTGTAATTTATTTTGCAAAATATCTGCCATCACTTTTACCTGACCAATATTTTTTGCAGCACCTATGATTTGAATCTTCTTTTCGCGGGCGGCTATTTCGTTCACCAAATCCGTTTCCGAAATTCTGAACTTCGATTTATGCTTGCGAAAAAACAATCCCGCTTCCTGCAACTCATCGTTCATATAATACTTATCGGCATCCCATAAAATTTCAGTTTTGGTTTTTTGTGTCAGGTAAGCAATAGCCGCTTCGTCAGTTTTATTCAACCCGCTGAAACCAATAAAGTAAACGTGCGCATTATTAACAGTGATTTCAGAAACGTTTTCTGCCATGTTTCGAAGAATCATTCCGCGATAACCCTTTTTTTCATTCAATAGTTTTTCGCGAAGTGCGTGATACAACAAACCAAAGTCTTCCCAAAACTTTCGATACTTGATTTGATACTCGGTTAACTCTTCACCTGGAACAAAGGTGTTCATGCTTTGCAGCATCTCTAAATTTTTGAAGAAGAGTTTTGAATCGCACATCTGCACATCGAGTTCATCAAAATCATTAAGCATGATATTGGCAATCCCTATAAATTCATCGAGGGTTAAACTGCCGCCAATTTGTTGATGGCAGTTATACAGTAAAGTGATGAGTTCAATATTGTCAGCTAGTGCGAGTTTACTTTTACTCAGTAACCAGTTTTGAAGAGTCGAAATTTCAGGAGTTATAATAGCTTGTTCCGCCAGTTGTTGCAAAGCGTTCTTGAAATAGGTACACGAGCGTTGGTTGGGCATAAGCACCAACAAATTGCTCAGGTTGTTACCATGTGCATGCAGAATTTTTTGAGCAGTTTGTTGTATGAAGGTTTTCATTTTACTGTAACTGCTTTTTGAGTTTGCGTATAAAATAAAATTTTCTCTTTCACTTTTATTCCTGCTTCCTCGAGCCATTGCGCGTAATCGCGCAACTGCGGTTGATATTCCGGTCGTTCATTTCCTGTTTTGTAATCGAGCACCGTAGCCCCATCTTCAAACAATATCACTCGGTCCGGGATTCTGATTTTTTCATTCTTCTTTAATATTTGTCGCTCATTTAAAACCGTTGCTGTTCCGTCAAAATATTTTTTCATATCAGGATGTTGAAGAATTGCTTTGAGTTGCTCGCTTAACTTCGACAATTCAGTTTCTTCAATTACTCCTTCAGCCAATAAAGCGCGTATCACGATTTCTTCATCACCTGTTTTCTGAATTCGCTTCAATGCTTCGTGCAACAAATTGCCTTCATCAATTCTTTCCTTGCTTTTATCGTTCCACAATAAATCTGCACGCATTCTTATTTTAATATTAGATGCTAGTAAATTTTTTGCAGTGGTTTTTCCTTTCATGAACGATGCGAGCGAAGAATGGCTACCACGCTTAAATATTTTCACAAACTCTTTATCACCAAAATTGTAATTGCGGAAACCTTCCCACAACGAAACACTTCTTAAAAATGAAATGATAACTGCTGTAACAGAATTGTTGGATACAGGTTCCTTCTCTTCTTCTTTCGAAAGAATGTATAGCGCGTCCTCTGCCCTTGTTGTGGCTACATAAAGCAGGTTCAGTAAATCGAGAAAAGTTTTTTCCTTTTCTTTTTCATAAAGTGAAGCAAACTCTGTTTCTTGAACATCCTGAGTATTCGGCAGTAAGCCGATATGAAGTTGAGGCAACCAGTTTTTCTCTACATCTATCCAAAAAGAATCTTCACCTCGTTTTTGTGTTTCACTGGCATCGGCAAGAATCACAATAGGGAATTCCAATCCTTTCGATTTGTGAATCGTCATGATGCGCACTGCATCCATACTCTCAGGATAGATGATGCTCTTCTTGTCTTTCACTTTCTCCCACCAGTTTAAAAAATCATCAATGCTATTGCCATAACGCGAAGCAAAGAGCAAGACTTCATCTAAGAAAAATTGAACGAATGGGTCATCGTTTTCTAACTGAAAAATTTGTATCAGTTGGTGAAGTAAATCGCTCAGCCTTCCTGTCACTAATTCAGTTGAATTGAATTCGATTTCGGTTTTTTCACGAACGTATTTTTCAAACTCAATGGCTGAAGTTTTTAAATCAATGGTTTCGAGATGAAGTTCTTTGTTCAACAACAAGAAAGTAAAATGCAAAATTTCAGCACGTGCAATGTGATTGTCTTTTCTGTTAAGATAAGCAAGCAAGGCCATAAGTAAATGCACCTTTAGTGAATGATGAATCAACAAACTTTCAGGTGAAACGACCTTTATTCTTTTGGAAACGAGATACGATGCAATGAAACTAGCGTTCGCGTTTGAACGTGTAAGCACCGCTACATCTTTGTAGTTGTATCCGCGCTTTAAAACATCGTTGACAATTTCTTCAACACGAAATGCGCGAATGTCATTCAGTAATAATTTTGCTTCGTCATTTTCCTTCAAAAACTCAATGCTTACAAAACCGCCATCATCTTGTCGCCCTTGCTTTTGAAAATAGTCGGCATAAATGTTTTTGTTTTTAAGTTCGGGCAGTTCAAGCAATTCTTTATAAAGCGAATTGTTGAAGTCAACAATTTCCTTTCTGCTTCTGAAATTATTCTCCAATGTAATTACACCTGCTCCATAATTGCTGATAGCAACTTCTCTGCCTTTCAATATCTCATCGCCATCGCTACCGTAAACTTTTGGCAATACCGTAAACTGTTCTACCTCACCACCACGAAAACGATAAATGGCCTGCTTGCCATCGCCCACCACCAAACTGTCTTCACTTTTAAATTGCGAATTTTCAATCAATGGCAATAGATTCCTCCATTGAATAACCGATGTATCCTGAAACTCATCAATCAGAATATTGTCATAGCGGTCGCCAATGCGTTCATAAATGATTGGAGCATCCTGCTCTTTTACAATTTCAAAAACTTTGTGTTGAAAATCGCTAATGTGCAGAACATTGTTTTCCGCTTTTACTTCATCCATCAATTTCTTTAAATCGGTAAGCAGAATGAAAGAGTAAAAATTTTTGAGCAGTAAATCAGCCAAAAAATAATCCTTGCCTTGCTTGTTCCAAAGTTGAGCGATGTTGTTGTAGTGAACGTTGAGTTGTGCTTTCTGAGGTTCTGTGATGGCGGAAGTCTTGCTCCATTTATCATCGTTAACGGTTGCCAATACGTAACTGTTCCCTAAAATCTTTGGCGGGAAATCATTTTCCGCATACGCTTTAAAAAAGCCAAACAAACCTGTATTGCCATAGTGAAAATCTTTTGCTGTCAGTCCGTTCGTTACAATGCAGTCAAACGCTTTTTTGCCTTCATCAAATAGTTTTTGTTCAAACGAAGTTTTGAAAGCATAAAGCGAATTGCGCGCTTCGCGCAATTCATCAAACGAAACAAAACTGAGTTGCTGAATTTTTGCTTGTGCATCATCAACAAATAATTGCTTACCCAATTTTGAAATTTCTTTTTCAACGTTCCAGCTTTTGCCGTCTTCGATTTTTGATTCTGCAAATTCCACAACTGCTTGCGTAACCTGTTGGTCGGTTTCATTTAATCGGTCAAGCAATAGTTGAATAGCCGCATTCAATAGTTCTTTGCTATCCATTTCAATTTCAAAGTTCATTGGCAAATGCAAATCGTAAGCAAAGGAACGCACAATGCGATGAACAAAACTGTCAATGGTGCATACAGAAATATCGGCATAGTTGTGTAACATGTTTCTTAGAATGATGGAAGCATCGCTCGTCAATTCATTTTCATTCTTGCCTGCTAACTCGCAAAGTTCTTTTTTGAGTAATTGATATTTGATTTCGTTTTTCGATAAACCTTCTAACGCTTCAATGATTCGTGTTTTCATTTCGGCAGCCGCTTTATTGGTAAAAGTAATAGCTAGAATATGCCTGAACTGCAAAGGAGATTTGAGCGCCAGGCGCAAATATTCCTTTACGAGCGTGTACGTTTTTCCTGAACCGGCTGAAGCTTTATAAATACGAAGCATAAATGCAAAATAAGAATTACGAATTACGAAAGGTACGCGCTAGATTAAGATTGCAGAGCGCAATGTATGCGCGCACCAATCATTTTAATTGAACTGATTCCAAAAAAATATTTTCGTTCAGTCTACTTCTGTAAATGTAAACGCGTGATAGAATAAAAAGGAATGCTAGAGGCGAGGCTGAAAACTTATTTTTTCAATATCATTTTAAACCCTGTGCCGTGAATGTTGAGCACTTCAACGTTAGGGTCATCTTTCAAATACTTGCGCAACTTGGCAATGTAAACATCCATGCTTCTTCCGGCAAAATAGGAGTCGGTCCCCCAAACTGCGTTGAGCGCAACTTCGCGTTCTAAAATACGGCCCGAATAGACAGCCAGCATTTTCAATAATTCAGATTCCTTGGTGGTAAGTTTGGTTTCCTTTGCTCCAATTTTGAGAATACGGAACGTATTGTCAAAATCAAATTTCCCAATCACAAATTGATTTTGTGTACTGGCTTCGGTTTTAGGAAGGCGTTTAAAAATATTTTCCATGCGCAAACACAACTCATCTACGCTAAAAGGTTTTGTCATATAGTCATCCGCACCCAATTTCAAACCTTCAATGGTATCTTCTTTCATTGCTTTTGCGGTAAGAAAAATAAGCGGAATGGTAGCATTCATTCTGCGAATATCTTTCGCGAGCGTAAATCCATCTTTCTTAGGCATCATCACATCCAACAAACACAGGTCGTATTTGTTGATTTTAAACTCCTGAAAGCCTTCTTCGCCATTCCGTTTTAAAACTACCTCGTAGTTTTTTTCCTCAAGCGCATCTTGCAAAATACTTCCGAGATTAATATCGTCTTCTACTAAAAGGATTTTCTTTTTGGTTGCCATGGCTTTTATTTTTTTTAGTTACCCGTTTAACACAACAAAACTATTCATGTTTCAGTTGACTGATACAGGCTTATCATTTATTAACAGAACTAAAAGGAACCAACAAATCGAAACGGCTGCCTTTACCCGTTTCACTTTCTACACGTATATCGCCACCATGTGCACTCATAATTACTTGCACGTAACTAAGTCCTAACCCAAAACCTTTCACGTTATGAATATTGCCTGTAGGCACACGATAAAATTTTTCAAAAACCTTTTTCTGATTCTCTTTTGAAATGCCAATACCATCGTCTTGTATACTTACAATTACGCCATTCGAATTGTTTTTAGTACTCACCGTTATTTTTAACGTATCTTCTTTTTTGTATTTAATAGCATTGTCAAAAACGTTGTAAAATGCGTTGGTCAAATGAAAAATATCACCTTTCACATTCGGGTTAGTGGCAGTAAAATTTCGAAGTAACTCTCCATTTTCATTTTGAATGCGCAAATCAAGAGAGTCACAAATATCAGTAAGCAGCGTATGAAGGTTTACATCTTCAAGTTTTAATCTGAATTCACCCCGATCAAGACGTGCTACCTGCAATACATTTTCAATATGCCCGCTCAATCGTTTGTTCTCTTCTTCAATCATGGTGGCATAGTTTAAAATCTTGTCTTTGTTATTCTGTACCTTTTCTGTTTTAAGCATTTGACTCGCTATGGAAATAGTGGCTACCGGAGTTTTGAACTCGTGGGTCATATTATTGATAAAATCGGTTTTTAAATCGTCTAATTTTTTTTGACGGTAGATTACATAGAACGAACCGCCAAACGAAGCCAGAATAATAAAAATGAAAGAACCGGTGGCAGAAAGCATAAGCCACATAGATTGAAAAATATAATTCTGTTTCTGTGGAAAATTAACTACTAAAAAACCGGAGTTTTCATACAAGTCATTTGGAAAAAGAGGTATAGAATAAAAATTTGTGGTTTGGGCTTCTTCTTTAGTAATAGACAAATTTCCCAAAAGCATACCGTTTGACCAATTGTCGAAAACGGCATAATGATAGGGCGTGCTAATTCCTTCTTTCTTAAATTCTTCATTCAATAATTTCTCAATCATGTCTTTTGATAGACGATTACTAAGACATTTATCATCGAGCATAAATTGCATAGCTAAATCCTGAAACAAACGATTGTACTTTGAAAATTGCATTTCAATAATGTGCCGCTCTCGATTCAAATCGTTGCGAGCCATATCGCCATTGCTACTTATTTCGTGCATTTTTTCGGCCTTCTCTTTCAAGTACGTAATGCTTCCCATAAATTTGGAAACAAAGCCCGCACTCGTATCGCTAAAACCAAATTTCATGGCATGTTGACCAATGGAATCAACCAACGTAAACTTAGGTGAATAAGTTTTAATGGTTTGAACAGTGTCGTACATCTTGTTCATGTTTCTGCCAAAATCGTTCAAGCCCGAAGTTTCGAAATAGTTGACTGCCTCATCGCGTTCTAATTGATGTGCAGTATTGCTTAACGCGAGATAAACTCCCTGATCGAATTTTTCCTCGCGCACCGCGTAGCTTTGTTTAATCCATTTCCATTGTATATAAATAAGCCCTGTGAGGGCTAAGGAAATAGCAATGATGATAATGTTGACGAGCTTTTTATTCACGCGGCAAAGATATTTTTAGCGCTAACACGTGAGGTACGGAGTTAACGTAATTTAAGCGCAAAAAATGTAACCAACCTTTTGAACGTACTGGTAACAGAAAATTACACTCGCTCAATAATAGTGGCCACACCCATTCCTCCGCCCACGCAAAGTGTAATGAGTCCTGTTGATTTATTGGAGCGTTCTAATTCATCAAGCACGGTACTAATTAGAATGGAACCGGTAGCGCCCAAAGGATGTCCCATAGCAATGGCACCTCCGTTCACGTTCAAAACCTCTTCGCTTATATTCATTTCGCGCTGAAATTTTAAAACTGCGCTGGCAAACGCCTCATTCATTTCCCACAAATCAATATCACCAGTTTTCATGCCTGCCACCTTCAATGCTTTTCTTGCACTTAATGCTGGACCAGTAAGCATAATGGTTGGTTCATCTGAAGTAACTGCAGCACTTACAATTCTTGCGCGGGGTTTCAAACCCATTTTATCTCCTGCTTCTTTTGAGCCAACTAAGGTAAGTGCAGCTCCGTCAACAATTCCCGATGAATTGCCAGGAGTATGCACGTGATTGATTTGTTCCACCTCATAATACTTCAGCATCGCTACAGCATCAAAACCAAATTCACCAGGCATGGAAAATGATGGTGAAAGCTTTGCCATTGCATCCATCGAAGCATCTTCGCGAATGGTTTCATCATGGTCAAGAATGTTGATACCACTTTGGTCGGTTACAGGAATAATCGATTTTTTGAAGTACCCGTTCTTGCGCGCATGTGCTGCTTTACGATGAGATTCTAAAGCATAATTATCTACTGTTTCGCGAGTAAAGCCTTCGAGTGTTGCAATTAAATCGGCACTTATGCCTTGCGGAATAAAACCCAAAGCAGAATTTACAGCAGGGTCAAGATACCAGGCACCGCCATCGCTTCCCATTGGAATACGGCTCATGCTTTCAACTCCACCGGCCACCACTAATTCTTCCCAACCGCTTCTAATTTTCATGGCTGCAAGATTCACCGCCTCCAAACCCGAAGAGCAAAAGCGGTTGATTTGCATTCCACCAGAAGATAAATTCCAACCGGCATACATACTCGCAATTTTTGCAATGTCGCCTCCTTGTTCTCCAATAGGAGTTACACAACCTAACACTACATCGTCAACCAGCGATGTATCGAAATTTTTATTGCGTTTTTGCATGGCGCGAAAAAGCACTGCTAACAAATCAATAGCTTTTACTTCATATAGTGATCCGGTTTTTTTTCCTCTGCCGCGGGGAGTGCGAATAGAATCGTAAATAAAAGCGTCACGCATAATTTTGTTTTTAGTTTGAATGAACAACAAACATAAACTTGAAGTTCACAAATAAAAAAGGTGCGAAAATATTTCCGCACCTTTTCTGTATAGCCTACCTTAATTCTTATTTCAATTCTACCTGTCCCTGACCAATAATGTAACCGCTTTGATAAACTTCAACTTTGTAAATTCCTGCATCCTTTACATTTTGACTCCAGTAAACAACCACCTTTTTGTTGGTTTGACTCCAGTCAAAATCTGCTTTCTTAGTATATTGAACATTTTCACCGTTATCAGCTAGTTTCAATGAACCTGAACCTTGATCAGCAACAGAAATAGTTTCGCCTTTAGGATTGATAATGCGCACAAACAAACTAATGTTACCCGCCTCTAACACTTTATTATCACCCGTTTCAAAAGATACACGAAGGCTTTCGGTTTTTTTCACTCTTTTTTCAGCAACCTCTTTTCCATTTTTCTTCTTAGAAATAGCTTCAACGGCAATGTTTTTCAATTGGAGTAATGAACCCAATTCCACCTTTTTGCTCAATCCTTTGTTCTGTTCGCTTAGTTGAGAAGTAGTTTGCTTTTCGCTGTTTAGGTCAGTAGAAAGTTGTTGATTCTGTGAAGTTAAAACTTGCTTTTCCTGTACCAATTGGTCAATCTGTTTCTTCATTTCAGCAATGGAAGTTTCAAATTGAGCAATCATTTCTTTTGCTTTAGCTAACTCGTTGCTGGTCATTTTACCTTTGGCAAATAAACTGGCAATCGTTTTTTTCTGCTTGTCAATTTCCCCTTGCTGTCCTACAATAAGGCTATCGAGTTCAGCATTCTTTCCTTTATAAGATTCCAACTCCATCTTTTTCGCATCGAGCGTGTCGGTTAGCGTTTTGAAATCGTTCTCAAGAGCAATTTTTTGCTCACCTAAATCTTTTTTCGCCTTGTTTTCAGAGTATAAAAGATAGAGTGCTACTCCGTTAATTAAGAGCAAGAGCGCAATGATGGCAACATATACTTTTTTGTTTCCTCCGCCTTGGTTGTTTTCCATTGTTTTATTTTTTGGTTGATTAAATGTAACGCAAAACTAAACTTCGCCAAATTTATTTCAAGGGCAATTATATACATTGGCTAAGTTGATTACGCGAAATACTGAACGTTTTTTTCGAATCCAAAAAACGAAGATTCTGCTAACTACGAAATTTCACAAGGATATTCGAACAGACATTTTTCTTTAATGATATCTGCCACGGTATCGGGTACCATACCTTCCCAACCTGGTTCTCCCGATTTAATCATTTGAATAACCTTTGGTGAAAAAATTTGCAACACGGTTTGATCGTACCCTTCCAAGTCTACTAAAAATTTATTCAGCTTTAAATGATTATACAAATGAAGGAGCGATTCACTAACCTTCAAATTTTCGGTGGTAACAACCGGCCGGTTCTTATCGGGTTGATAAGGATATACCAACATGCGAGTATTGCGTTTAAAAATTTCACCGAAGTAATGCAGCAATTCGCCTTCAGCATTGTCATAATTATTTTCGTTGAAGAGTTCAACAATGTTCAAGATACCCAAAATAATGCCTATGCGCTGTGGTTTGCATAAGTCAAGGTAATTAATCAGTTTGTCGTGCTTGTGACAATTAGAAATCATTACCGTGTGACCCAGATTGCAAAGAATATCAGCACGATCTAAAAAATCTTTGTTTTCAAAATTGCCATCGCCTGCTAAGTTGTTCAGCGTAATTTCAGAAAGCACCACCAAATCATCATCATTAGGAACTTCTTTTTTAAAATGCTCGAGCCCGCATTTCATCATGTCCTCATTCACTTTCGTAACCGGTCTGAATCTTCCACGCAAACACAAAATGTTTTTTTTGTAAAGAATATCTTTGGGTTGATACACTTCTTTGTTGGCTGAAAAAATAGTGGCATCTGTAAAATTTTTCTTTACCAGTTCAAGAGCAAGCAAGCGATTATCTACGCCATCAAAATCGGGTCCCTTTACGCGTATCATATCTATTTCGGCCTGGTCAGTGGAAAGATTATCGAGAAGTGATTCAATAAAATCATCCATTTGATCGTAGTACCAATAGCAAGCAAAAAGCAGATTAGTTCCTATGCCGCCAATTACTCGCTGTTGCGATAAACTATCGGTTCCTTTCAAGCGCACGTGAATAATTACTTCGTTAGGTTCCGTGTGTGGTTTTAGTTGGTAGCGAACGCCCATCCATCCGTGGGGGTCGTTATCCTTCTTAAAATTGAGGGTGGTGCAGGTATTAGAGAACGCGAAAAATTTTTTCTTGTCATATTTCCCATCATGCAATCGTTCGCGCAATAAATCAAATTCATGATCCAGCATTTTTTTCAACCGCGAATCGCTCACATATCTTCCTGAGCCTTCGCTTCCGTAAATGGCATCTGAAAAAGTCATGTCGTAAGCGCTCATGGCTTTAGCTACAGTACCAGATGCACCACCCACCTGAAAAAAATTGCGAACCACTTCCTGACCTGCGCCTATCTCAGCAAATGTGCCGTAAATAGATTGGTCGAGATTAATGCGAAGCGCTTTACGTTTTATTGAGAGTATTTCACGATCCATACAACGAAATTACAAAAGCAAAAGGGAATAATGGAAGAATGGAATGATGGATTATTGAAACTTGTGAGGATGGTGTTGTTTGCATTCCAATTTTCCAATCATGTTATGTTGCAAGGAAACGTTTAGTTTTGTTTCTTAAACTTTACGATGCAAAAATCTTGTACGCAATGTGGCACTGCTTTCGAATGTGGAAGCGATTCAGTTACAAAAACATGTTGGTGCATGGAATTACCGAAGATTACACCTACTGATAGTTCAGATTGTTTGTGTCCAATTTGTCTCTCCGAAAAAATAAAAAAGATTGAACTAGAGAATGGAACATAGAAGTAATTTTGAAGAATTTATTCTTCCATGTAAAAATGCCTTTACGAAAATTCATAAAGGCATTTTTGTTTTTTTCTATTCTCTCCTACTTCTTCGAAAAATAAGTTGTATTCAATTCTTCAAACGTTGGCAAATGACGATAGTGCCATTTGTTGATGACAACTCCGTTTTTGAATAACAACAAGCCCGGGTTTGAGCGAATGATTGTTTTCAATGGAGTTTCATCGGCATGATAGAACGGATAAGCAGTCTGGTTGAGATGGCGAAACTCATCTACGTGGCCATCATTCACTGTAACCGCATAAAACTTCAAACCAATTTTATCGCAACCCAAAGCAATTTGGTTCAGTTGTTTGAAAGCATCCTCGTGTGTCTTTTTCAAATTAGGCGAAACCACCATCAAGGAAAAATTAGAATCTTGCAAAATCGTATCGGTAATATCACCGCCTTCATCGTTTTCAATACGCAAATTCGTAATCTTTGCAGGAATACCCGGGTCGAGCACTTTGTCTTTACGCTCCAGCATACTGTCGTATTCGGCATAATCCATTTTTCCATGCATTACATCATCCATACTAAACTCCTTCGGCAAGCCGGTTTTGTTACTACGGTAAACAAACACCATTTCAATTTTTGCTGGTTTCTTTTCAGTTCGCAAATCAATAATATCGTTGCCAATAGCATAAGGGCGAAAATCAATTACAGGTTCGTTGCCGTAAACATTGTAAAGACAGAAGAGCAACGCAGCTGCTCCGCTGGTGTAAGCCATAAACTCGCGAATCATATCGCCAAAGAGTGGGCGAACATTTTTTACATTGATTAATAGCACTAGAATAACGACATCGAGAATTAAATCCTTATAGAAAGTCTCCCAGGGTTTTAGCTTAATAAAATCGCCAAAGCAACCACAGTCCGTAACCTTCATTCCGGTTTCTACAAATGCCGTAGTAAAAAACAGCATAGAAAATTTAGTGAGCAGAAAAACAATCATAGCGGAACCAATAGAAAAGAAAATAAGATTGATGCGCACAGTTTGCTTTTTCGGAAACGCAGCCACTGCAAACAGCAACAATACCACTGCCGAAGCAATAAGAAAGAGTTTGGTAATTCCGTAACCCGAAAGAAAAGTATAACCGGTTAGGAAAGTAAAGAACAAAGTGAGTAACCAGATGATGCCCACTGTGAAACGCGGTTTCCACCCAATGATAAGTATAAGCCCTACGAAGAGTTCCAAAGCAATCATCACCACCGCCATAAAGGTTGACCAGGTGGCTAAGTATTCCCACATCGGGCGGAAACCTTCTCCGGCAAATGCTTCGAAGTATTCGTGCATTTTGTAACTGGTGCCCAGCGGGTCAACAGCTTTTACAAACCCTGAGAAAATAAAAAACGCTCCTATGAAATCCTGTAGGAAGGTAATGATGATATTGGGCGGACGCTTTACCAGAAAGCGAATGAGTGCAAGAGCAAAGGCTGCGGCTGCAACGAGAGCGAAGATGGTGTAGACGGTCATCGGATTGATAATTGATTATTGATGATTGATAATTTAATGCAGCTACTTTTCACTTAGTTTTATTAATGCGAAGATTGAGTAGTTGACAATGTCTCTGTAACCTGCATCTATTCCCTCGCTGATTAAGGTTTTGCCTTTGTTGTCTTCAATTTGTTTAATGCGCAGCAGTTTCATCAGTATCAAATCGGTAAATGAACCCACACGCATATCGCGCCATGCTTCACCGTAATCGTGGTTCTTGGCAAGCATCAATGACTTTATATCGGCTGCCTGCGCATCGTAGAGTTGCAGGGCTTCTTCTTCTTTTAATTCGGTTCGCTTGTCTTCTTTCAACTGCATTTGAATTAATCCTATGATAGCGTAGTTGATTAAGCCGATGAATTCTGAACGCTCGTCTTCATCTACCATTTTGGTTTCTGCTTCTTCGATGGTCTGTATGCGTTGTGCTTTAATGAAAAGTTGGTCGGTGAGCGAAGCGGGACGAAGCACGCGCCACGAAGTGCCGTAGTCGCGCGTTTTTTTCTGAAATATTTCGCGGCAGTTTTTCAACTGCTCATCAAACTGTGCCGAAGTGTTTAACATCGGTTCGAAAATAAAAATGAATGATAGATTTGTTCAGGAATTTACTGACACCCGCTTTCAAATTAACACCAATTAAATTTTCATGACCCTAAACTGCCGCGGAAAAATCGTTGACCTTTCTACTCCTGTGGTGATGGGTATTCTCAATCTTACTCCCAATTCTTTTTTTGATGGCGGAAAGTTTACCAATGAAGAAGCGGTATTACAGCAAGTGGAAAAATTATTGCGCGATGGCGCAACGATTATTGATGTAGGCGGAATGAGTTCGAAGCCCGGAACTGAAATTATTAGTGTAGAGGAGGAATTAAAGCGGGTATTAAAATCTGTTGAGCTTATTCTCGAAAAATTTCCGGAAGCAATTGTTTCGATTGATTCGATGCATGCGCGAGTAGCCGATGAATGTTTGCAGCGGGGTGCACATCTAATTAATGATATCAGCGCAGGAAGGTTTGATGTAGATATGGTTCAGGTAATAGCAAAATATAAAGTGCCGTTTGTGTTGATGCACATGCAAGGTTTGCCTAGCGATATGCAGAACAATCCTGTTTATGAAAACGTAACCAATGAACTGTTAGATTTTTTTGCAGAGCGAATTAAGGTTTGTCGCGGTGCAGGAATTAATGATTTGATTTTGGATGTGGGTTTTGGTTTTGGTAAAACAACTGAACATAATTTTACGCTGCTTAGAAATTTGAACCTGTTTAACACATTTAATTTACCGGTGCTAGCAGGTGTTTCAAGAAAGGGAATGATTTACAAAACACTTGCTATAAAACCCGAAGATGCGCTTAACGGAACTAGTGTGCTAAACACCGTTGCCTTGCTGAATGGAGCAAAAATATTGCGGGTACACGATGCAAAAGAAGCGAAAGAAGCAATCGCATTGGTGGAGCGAATGAAATGCTACCACTAACTTTCAGAATAGTTTTCCTTTTGGCTGAGAAACAATTCCCTTTTGTTACAAGCGTAATCAGCTCTTATGAGCAACTTGTGTCAGCTAGTTTTAATTGAGTTTTTAACGTTTTGCAGATTTGCGATGGGCGGGATTTTTACCACTGAGCTTTATGCGGAGCACAAAACTTTCTGTAACCACTGAGCTTTATGCGGAGCACGAAACCCCGCCTATTGCAAATGTGCTGTTATGTGCTGCCTTTCTCATTTCGTCAAGTTACGCTGTCGCCAATTTCTTGAAGCTGCAAAAGATAAAATTCTGTATTGTGTCAAACGGTGTCTTATGGTCAACCGTTATACACTTTACTTTTTCAAAAAACTTTTTCAGTCGGTCGGTCATTGTCGTTTCCGAATATTGTTTGATTTCTATTCCGCTACATTTTTTTGGTCCTTGCTCCGAAAATGTCCCGATAACTAAAACACCTGTCGGCTTAATACTCTTTTGAATTGTGTCAATGTAGTTTGCGATTTCTTGTTCTTGTGTCAAGAAGTGAAACGCAGCTCTGTCGTGCCAGAAGTCATATTGTTCAGTCGGTTTGAAAGTCGCTGCATCTGCAACTATCCATTTTACTTTTGTCGCACGGTCGCCAAGTCGTTGCTTTGCTCTGTCAAGTGAAGCGGCTGAAATGTCAAGAACTGTGAGGTCTGTGTAACCTAAGTCAAGTAAGTGGTCAACTAAAAAACTGTCGCCACCACCAATGTCAATAATTTTTGCAGTTGTCGAAATGTTGAACTGTTTTAAAAAGTCCAGCGAAGTTGTCGGGGTCGGTTGATACCAACTTACGTCTTTCAGGTCTTTTGTCTGGTAGATGTTTTCCCAATGGTTTTTTCTGTCTAAATGTTCCATTTTATTTCGTTTTATGTTAGCACTGTCGGTTGTTTAAGGTTGCACATCACACCCTTGTACAAACAAAAAGAGGCTGCCTAACTAGGAGACAGCCTCTTTTTTCTTCATGAAATTGAAAACTATGGTTTTGTCCAAGTTCCAGTGTAAGAAATTGTTGTTTCAGGAGTAACAGTAGCGTTAATGATTTTATAACTCCAGGTAATTGTTTTACCACTAAGTGTTCCGGTTCCTTCAACAAAATAATTATCGCTATCAGGTTGTTGTCTTGCAATAGTTAAAATGCTGCCATCAACAGTGCCTTTAACGTTGTTCACGAAATAGCTATCCGAAAAATTGCTTGAAATAACAACATCAGAAATAGAAGCACCGCTGGCTACTGTAACTGAGTAAACCAATGCACCCGGGTTATCACTTGCTGAATAGGTACCTGCAAACTTTGTTCTTACTTCAGTTTTGCAATCAGTCCCTTCATATCCTTTGTCGCAAGTTTTTGTACAAGATGACACAGATACCATTGTTGCCAATACTGCAACGCCTAAGATTCCTTTGAAAATTTTGTTCATAATGATTTGTTTTTGTTTTTAAAAATGAAGCCCAAATGTAGAAATATTGATAAAAACTACAAGCGAAGTTTACGTTAAGTCATTACTGCTTTGTCCACACTCCAGTATAGTTGGTACTGATAAAAGGTGTATCAGTTTTGATAGTGAGGGTATAATTCCAGTTAATGGTTTTGTGGTCTTCACTTATTACGCCTGAGCCTACTGCGTATGTTTTACTCGTATCAATTTTTTGGTCGGTAGGAAAAATTGAAATTGTGTTTTCTAAAACAGTAGCCTTAACCGCTTTATAATATCTGTTACCCGAAAAATTTTTGGAAATAACGACCTCAACAATATCACTGCCATCAATAATTGTATCCGTATAGGTTAAAGAGCCAGGGTTATCCACCGCATTCCAAACGCCTTCAAATTTATCGCGCTGCGGTACATCGCAGCGTTTGCCTTCGTAACCTTTATCGCAAGCTTCGCGGCAAGAATATAGAATAAAGGGTATCAAAAGTAGAGGTGGGAGATATTGTAAAAGCAGATTTCGTTTCATGGGTTGAAGTAATGTGTTGCGGCAAATCTAAAAAGTTTAAGACACGATGAAACTGATTTACGCAAAGGCGCAAAGAGTATAAGTTCTCTAATTTATATTTATGCCATTGTAAATTATTCAGCGCATGAGCAAGAACAAAGATTTTAAAGACCGCATTGTATTTTCAACCAATCCTGATTTTAAAGAAGCGGAAGAACTCAATGAGCAAGAAACAGTTGAACCTGCAAAGCAAACACTTTATATCTCGTTGGAAAGATTGAAAGGCGGTAAGGTGGCTACGGTAATAGAAAACTTCATTGGCAGTGAAACCGATTTGGTAACGTTGGGTAAACATTTGAAAAGCAAATGCGGAGTTGGTGGAACTGTGAAAGACGGAGTTATTCTGCTGCAAGGCGAACACCGCGATAAAGTAATTCAACTTCTTTCGGTGCAGGGATATAAGACAAAAAAGAAAGGCGGTTAGATACGAAACACAAGTTCCTTCACATCGCAAAGTCTCGTTTAGGATGGCATGATGCTCTGGCTATAATTTCTCAATCACCACGGCACTTGCTCCTCCTCCTCCATTGCAAATTCCTGCGCAACCGTATTTACCGTTTTTATTTTTCAACACAGAAATGAGCGTGCAGATAATGCGCGCACCACTTGCACCAACAGGATGGCCAAGTGCTACTGCTCCACCAAACACATTTACCTTAGAAGGGTCAAGTGAAAGCAACTTTGTGTTTGCCATAGTTACATTGCTGAAGGCTTCATTGATTTCGAAGTAATCAATGTTCTTAATTTCTAGACCTGCTTTAACCGCAGCTTTGGGCATGGCAATTGAGGGCGATGTAGTAAAATCATCGGGTGCCTGTTCAGCATCAGCATAACCAAGGAATTTTGCGATAGGCTTTAATCCGAGCTCCTTTACCTTTTTGCCACTCATTAGTACAACTGCAGCAGCACCATCATTAATTTTAGAGGCATTTACCGCAGTTACTGTTCCGTCTTTTCCGAAAGCGGGTTTTAAGGTTGCTACTTTATCGGCACGTAGCTTTTTATATTCTTCATCTTCTTTTACAAAAGTCGAATCGCCACGGCCGGCTATTTCGACATCAAACAATTCATCGGCAAACGAATTATTCTTGTAAGCTTCGCTCGCTCTGCGATAGCTTTCTAAAGCAAAAGCATCCTGCTCTTCGCGACTGAAATTAAATTTCTTAGCACAACGGTCGCCACTGTTACCCATCATTTCTTTGCTGTAAGGGTCTTGCAGCGCATCGCGAACAATGGCATCTGCCAATTCACCATTGCCATATCTGTAACCCCCTCGGCCATTAGCTATCATGTAAGGTGCGTTAGTCATACTTTCCATACCGCCTGCTACAACAATATCCTTATCGCCAAGCATAATGCTTTGTGCTCCTAGTATAATTGCCTTCATGCCACTTGCACAAACTTTGTTGATAGTGGCAACAGTAGCGCCAACATGTACACCCGCAGCTATTGCTGCCTGACGGGCCGGTGCCTGACCTGTGTTTGCTTGAATTACGTTTCCCATAATTACTTCTTCCACATCGTTGCCGGTAATGCCTGCGCGTTCAATGGCTTTCTTAATTGTTTGCGCACCTAGTTGCACAGCGGTCAACTGCGATAAAACACCGCTTAAACTACCAATAGGAGTGCGCGCCATACTTACAATATATACTTCGTTCATAGTTTTGATTTTTATGTTTTTGAAATGCGCGCCAAAAGTAGAAAAAGCGATGAGAGTTCGAAGTCAGATATTAGACAATAGATTTTATGTTTCATCCCGTTTTCCTCATCGGGAGACAATAGACAACAGCCGTAGATGTTTCCTTTATAAAAAAGCCCCGTTTCTTTTCAGAAACAGGGCTTTGCTTTTGGCTAGTAAGGTGAGTTAGAGAAAACTTATTCTACCACCAATTTTCCTTTTGCCGAAATCTTATTTTGTTGAATAACTTGATACGTGTAAATACCCGAAGCCAAATTGCTTCTGTCAAAAATCATTGAATTGGAATTAGCAATTTCCTCGCGCACTAATCTGCCCGTCATATCTGTAACACGAAGTTTAAATCCTGTTGCTTTTGTATCGTTCAATTTAAATTCTGCAGTGCTACTCATTGGGTTTGGTGCTACAACAATGGTTGCCGTAGAAACCAGTTCATCAATACCTGTAACATCAATCAATGTTACTGCAGCATCGTTCGTAATTACCGCCACATTGAAATCGAAGTAAATGGCAGCGTCATCAGAAATTACATGGCCAGGAACCAAACCGTTTATCGCGTTCACAGCAAATTTCACCCAGCCGTGACTGTTCGCTTCATCGGTAGTTGAATCAGCCAACATGATTGAATTGAACTTGAAATTAAGTTCTGCACCTGTGCGTGTAGCAGTCATACTGTGACTTGCGCCTAGTAATTCAAAACTGCTAGCATCAATATCGTTGCTTAATAAATCCATCACTACTACATTAACCGCTGGTGAATTTCCGGTGTTTTGGAAATTGATAACATACTCAATTCGTTGATTTGAATTCAAGCTCGATACTTCTTGATAGCTCGGATCTGCATCGTGATTGGTAACACAAGCCAATTTGTTATTGGGGTCCCAACTTGCAGTAGCATCCTGGTGAATCGTGTCAACATTGTTACTCATGTCAATATCGTTGCAACCTGTAGTAAGCACATTCGCAAGCGTAAAAATGAACTGACCGATTGGTGTGTTCGGGCTTGCATCAAAATCAACCCAGTAGTATTCGCATGAACCCGGCAACATGTTATTGATAGTCCAGCTAACGGTATGTGTAGATGAATTTTGTGAAGTTTGAACTGGCGAAGCACTGCTGAAAGTTAAGTGTGAATCATAAAACATATTCACCGTACCGCTGGTAATGTTTCCGCCAATATTACAAACCTGAATATCGTACCAGGCTGGAAAACCGGCTGTCACCGTTGTATGTGGAGTAATTGAAATCATTAAGTTACAAGAACCCGGCTGTGTGTAAACTCCAAAATCGTTGTGGTTGTATGTAACCCCTGTACTTGTAGCCGCTACTGAAATTACAGTTGGCGTAATTACTCCTGAATAAATATTAGACTGAACGGTGATAGTATAGGTGCCGGCAGGAACTAGCACGCAGTAATTGCCGTCTTGATCGGTGTATCCGGTATAAGTAGCGCCACCACCTTGTATTAATACAACCACATTTCCAATTCCTGTTTCGGTAGAATCATAATGATGATTGTTATTGGCATCGAAATAAACCGTTCCACAAATAGTAGTCGAGTGGTTCTGCACGCCAAAATCAAAACCACAATGTGATCCACCACCATGTATGTATATGTTTTGATAAACCGCGCAGTTGTTACCATTGTTTGGAGATCCCATAGGAAGAGTGAACGAATATCCTGCTGGTGAACAATAGTAAATATTATAAGTACCTGCAGGTACACAAGCGGTGTAATGACCAAAACTGTCAACAACAACCTGGTTTGAACCGCTGATATAAATACTTCCTCCGCTGTATGGATGTTCGCTTCCATCAAGTACTCCGTTTCCGTTGCTGTCTTCAAACACAATCCCGCAAATCGTATCGGTGCAATTTCCTCCACCTACTTGCACGTAGTAGCAAGCTACAGCCGAGCATTGAAAATTATCATAGACCGTAACACAATATGTTCCCGAAACCGTAACCGTAAGTATATTAGAAGCAGAAGCTCCATTGCTCCATTGATAACTAAGTGGGGCAATTCCACCGCTATCATACACGGTAAGGATGGAGAAGAGTCCACCATTGTTTTCATAAATAGTTGCTACTAAATTACAGACACTATTATTATTTGGAACCGAATCGCAAGTAGACGCTGTGCAACCGTTGGCATCGGTAATAGTTACGCAATAAACCCCGCTGTTTATTACAGCAATACTATTTGTAGTAGAACCATTAGACCAAGCGCTATAATAATTTGCGTTAGGTGTTCCGTTGATAGGATTTGCTGTAGCATACCATCCGCCATTTGGATTTACTTGTGAAGAAATACTTACACCAAAACCATTACAAGGGTTTCCTACGTTTGCTTGAATGCTATGGCATGAAGTATCGGCACAATTAGTTCCGGCAATGTGTACGATCAAACAAACCGTATATAAACCTGCATTTGCAAAGTAGTGGGTAGGTGATTCCTGCGAAGAGGTTTGTCCATCACCAAAACTCCAACTGTAAACGGCACTACTATCGGCATTGGCACTATAAAATTGCACCCCGTTATTCTGCACATAAGTTTGAGTAAACTGTGCGCTCAATCCAGAACAAGGATTAGAACTACTTACATAAACAGTTTGGCATATAGAATCGCAGAAGTGCGAATTGCTTACAGCATATACATATAAGCAGAACGTGTGAAGTCCATTACTAACGTTTGGAATAGTGAGAACAGTATTCGAGTTTGCTTGAGCAACAATTAAACCATCCATCCACCATTCATACATAGCATTTGCGGGAGCATTTGTGCTGGTGCTTTGAAGTACCACTACTCCACTTCCATTAGATGTTTCAGTGAAACTTGCCTGCACATTTCCGCAAATATTTCCAACCGTGACAGTTTGACAAGTCGAATCACAAAGTGTATTTGCATTAGCATAAACATATAAGCAGATGGTGTGAACTCCTGGTGTAACACTTGAAATTGAGTAAGAAGTATTAGGGTTGGGGTTAGTCAAAACTTGTCCATCGAGCGACCATTGATATAAAGTATTTCCGTTGGTTCCTGTAGAGCTACTTATAAGTGCCACCACATTTCCATTGGTGGTTGCACTGAATGCAGCACTCAGCGATCCACAAATACCTGAAGTGATTCCAATTTGATTGCAAACAGTTGTACTACATCCATTCGCATCAGTAGCTATAACGCATACCGTATATACTCCTGGAATGTTATAAGTATGTGTAGGATTTGCTCCGGTTCCTACAGAACCATCACCAAAATTCCATGCATATGTGATAGGTGTATAAATGGAGGTAAACGCTGTGGCAAAGGTGACTAAACCAAGTGCCCCTGCCGAATACGTAAAGTTACCGTTAATGCTTGTACAGGAAACGGTCAATACTTTACAAAAGGTATCGGAACATGATAACCCATTACTATAAGCAGATACAATTTCGCAAACGGTGTAAACACCATTGTTTGTGTAATGGTGTTGTGGTGATTGAAGTGTGGAGGTACTGCCATCACCAAAGTCCCAATGCCAACCAATGATTTGCCAGTTGGGTTGAAGTTGAGTGGTGTCGTGAAACGTAAACGTTTGGTTTGGATTAGTGGTCTCATAATAATAGACCTGATTAATACCGCAAAGAAACTGTGCATTACTCCAATAAGAGCAACACACGAGAGAAATAAGCAGCGAAAATGTTTTTAGCGTTTTCATAGTAAATGTGGTTTTGGTTTTTAAAAATTTAAAGCTTGTTCGTTTTACTTTATAATTGATACGCAAATATGCATTTGGGTTGTGAGCAAACCAAATTTATATAGTTTGTTTCTTACCTGTTCAGTTTTAAACAGGCTGTAAGCCAACTTTAGGAGCTAACCACGCACGATAACGTAATACTTCTCCATCTTCAACCGATTCTTTCACCTTTCCTGAAACGAACTTTATAATGGTTGAAGTCAATTTTTTATTGTCTTTAAGCTTGGGTGACTTCATTAAATCGGGAATCAATTTTAGAATAAATCTTTCGCGCTTAAAGTCATCGGTTGCCAGTAGTTCTTTGAACTGTTTTCTTACTTGTCCAACACGCTTTAATGTAGTTTCTTCATCACCGCTTTCGCATTGCATAATAGATGCGGCTACCGAAATTTTGAATTTGAACGAAGCATCTGTTTTGCGGTAGTGGTCGTTTCCATAAAGTTTTACGAGGCTTCGAATAGCATCATTTGTTTTGCGTTGAAAGAATAGCAGGTTGGCGCGATTGAGGTAAATAAAAAACTCGTAGTAACTGTTTTTCATCCCTTTCATTTCGCGTTCTGCTTCATCCAATGCTTTTAAGCCACGGGCTAAATCTATTTGCGCATAGTTAATTACGAGCGAATTATAGTAGAAGAACAAATACTTATTGTAAAGAAGATTGTTGAACGCGCTCAACTCCTCTCCCAAAGTTTCGGCATAATCTAAACTCTCGCGAAACTTTCTGTTTTTAAAAGTAGAGTTGATGATGTAAATCAACATTTGAATTCGCGTTTCGTGATTCGATTTATCAAACCATTTTTCTTCTACAAATTGTTGATACGTACTCAACGAAAATTTTTCCAACTCGGGAAAATTGTGGTTTTGAATCAACAGTTGACTTAGCGCACGAAACACTCTTGTTTGAAAAGTCTTGCTGTGTTTTATAGAATCATCTTCCGAAAATTCTTTAATCGTATTGTCTAGCAGCTTAAGCAAACCCACATCGCGCTTGCCATAATTTTGAGAAAGTTTTAAACGATACGTTACTGCGGCTAACACCTGATCTGTTTCGCGAATGCGATTTAGCTTCACTACATTATCTTTTCGTTTCTGGATGTACACTTCCGGATTGATGTCGGACAGATCTGCAGATATGCGTACAAAGTTGGCGTAAACCATATCGAGAATTTCAAAGTTTTCAGCTTGCTGCGCACGCTTCTCAGCCTTCTTTAAAAAGTAAATGCCAATTTCTGCCTGATTGCGGGAAATGAAAATGTTATACAGCGACAAAAACAAAAACAAATTATTCGATTCGTGTTTACCAAAATGCAAGAGAGCTAAATTATAACCAAGGTCTTCCTGTAAACGATGTTTTAATTTGTAGAACGAATTTTTATCACCCTTGCCGTAAAGCTTTTTAAAAACCAACTCCTCTTCGTATTTATCTGCCGACTTGCGGATATAATCGAAGAGCACAATATCCTTTCTGATTTCAGATGAGTTAGTGCTATTAAGCCACAACTTAAAATGACGCACTTCTTCTTTATTCATTACCGAAACCATGTTGTTGAGAATATCCATAGAAGTAAATTGTGAATAGTGAATAGAAAATTACAATTCAAATGTATTCCGGTTCACTATTAGTTGTTAAACATAGAGTAGTTTTTGAACAGGTAAGAAACGAAGATAAATAATTATGGTGGTTGCAACGAAGAGTTTACTTTAGCTGTCAAATAGAACATGAAACAAAAACTACTTTATTCCCTCTTTACGGTTCTTCTTTTTTCAGCGGTTTACTTGCAACCTTGTTTTGCCTCCAGCGGCATAGCGGTAAGGTTATTAGGATATACGATTGATAGCACGTTGAACGTAAACCTGGGTTACACACTTACTATTAGCACAGAGGTAACGAATACAGATTCCACAAATGGTTTTTCGGGTCAACTTGATTTCGGTTTGCATAGTAATACGCAAACGCTTACTACCACAAATATTTTCAACAAACCTCCTTACAGCAACAACACTATTGTTCTTGCCCCCTACGAAAGTGTTCCCGCTATTTTCAGTGTGCATATCACTTCGCAATATTTTGTTCCGGGACCCGATGTAGTAGTAGTTTGGCCTATCAGCACATCTCCTATTTCTGATTCAGTTCGCATTCCAATAAACATTTTGAACCCGAGCAGTGTGCAAGAGGAAAAGAAGGACTTGTTTACTTATATCATTACAGAAAAGAAAATTCTCTTACAAAATTTAAATCCCCAAACGAACTTTAAACAGGTAAGAATATACAGCCTAATGGGTCAACCTGTTTCAAATTTATCTTCTGATTTTATAACTGAAATACCTGTGCCCGATTTACCAAGAGGGATTTATATATGTGAGTTGATGACCTCAACTAATGCAAGGCGAGTGATTAAGTTTTTTCATTGAGTATTACTTCAACCGCACCATTTTTTTCAAAGCCCCTTTCTTAATCAACGCGTTTAATTCATTGACTTCATCTTTGTATTTGTTCCTGCTACCTGCGTTATAAATTTCGGTGAATGGGTCTTTATCAATTATAGCAGCAAACAGCGTTTCCAGTTTTGGCGCTTGTTCGAGCTTTGCATAATCTTCATAAGTAATTTTTACAAAAACCGAATGGATAGTAATGCCACGGTTATCTAACCAATACTCATTAACAAGCGCAGTTGGCGTAGCAAGTTTGCCTTTGTAGTAAACATCTTTAGGGGCGGGATACGAAACTATTTTTTGTTTGTCGGGTGATAAGGTGACCGATACATACTTGGAGTAATCAGCACGTGTTTTATAAACTGTGGCAGGTTCATCGGCTCCTGATGATATGTTTGCTTTTTGTGTTTTGCAACTACTACTTGTAAAAAGCAAAACAATAACCGGAAGTAAAAATGGGAGTTTCATAAAATTGATTTAGCGTAAATAAAAAAGGAATGATGAAAAATCTAGATCGCTTTTCATCATTCCCTTTTTCATGAAAAAAAATTATTTCACCACTACTTTCGAATTCAGAATACCTGTAGCAGTTTTAAGTTGCACTGTATAAATACCGGCAGCCAGTTCGTTCACATTAGCCTGAATCAATTCGTTGTTGAAATCACCATTCAATTCTTTTACAACAGCGCCCGTAACGTTTAGAAACCTGAGCGTGTAACCACCATTTAGATCTCCTGCATCTACAAACAATTCATTACTACATGGATTGGGAAAAACCTCTATTGCGGCAGTAGTTACGTTTCCAATACCAGAAACGCCTTTGGTAATTTGCAGGTCGAGCAAATATGTTCCCAAATTTCCGGGGAAATAATCAGCTACAAAGAAAGTAACTGTGCCGCCACCTCCTACATAAATTGGACCGCTCATAACATCATCATATGCGTTGCCAAAACCGCTGCCGTTTATGTTGTGACTAAACTGCACATCGTTGGTATAACTGTTTCCGTTTCCGCTGTTGTAGGTATCATGTACACGAGCGGAAATGGAGTAATTAGTTCCACCGGGCAAATTGATTTTGTAATAATCATAATCGCTACCAAGGTGCATATTAGAACCAGTGGTATTGACCGATGCATTGTTTCCCGAAAAATTTACCAGCAAGGTATAAGCGGCACCTTCGGTATTATTTTGCTCATACACATCGGGTGAAAGTGGAGCATCGGTAACTGTGACAATTATTGGATTTGGCTTATTGGTAAAATCTGTGGTATAAACTAACGCATAATTGATTTGGTCTGTTGTATAAGTATAGGCCAGGTAGTAGGAACCCGGTGCTACGTTTAAACCTGTGCACGGAAAAGTGACGGTGTACGCAGTGCCGGCTACCATAGTACCAGAAGTTTCATAAACAGCCGCTACCCAACTTCCATCTAAACCATACAAGTCAGCCGAAATCCATCCGGTTAAATCTGAAGCGCCTGCATTACCTATTTGCGCTGCCACCGAAAAGCTTTGATTTTTTACAATTATTCCTGGAGTAAGTGTTGAACCACCGGCCATTTGAATATCGGCATAATCAGAAGTAACAGTGAACGAAACGGGATTGTTGTAAGAACCTGGTGCTACAAGTGAATAACTATTTGCTCCATTTTTATAATACAAGCCAATGATATAAACACCTGGTATTAGGTTTAATTGATTTGAAGTAAACGTGCCGGCAACATGTGAAAGCGTATTTAATGTTTGACCCGTATACTCTTGAATAAACTGAACAAAAGCACCATCGCTGTTAAAAATTGCAGCAGCTAAATCACCGTTAAAAGTGCTGGCACCCATATTTGCAATATCTGCATTTACTGTAAACGAACCGCCTTGCACAAAAGGATTTGCACTTACCGTGGTAGCAGCATACAATTGAATGCTTCCCTGGTTTACAGTTCCACCACCGCCTCCACCATTTACCGGTTTAATTCCGAATAAAGCTTGTTGGCCACTATTGAAACCTCCTGTTCCGCCACCGGCACCTAACGATGCAGGATCTAGATTATTAATTGAAAAGAACCCATCGCTGTTTCCTCCCCAACCCCAGTTCATGTGAAAAAAATCATTGGCATCATAA
Source organism: Bacteroidota bacterium (assembly GCA_947479455.1). Lineage (GTDB taxonomy): Bacteria > Bacteroidota > Bacteroidia > Chitinophagales > LD1 > Bog-950. The sequence continues at coordinate 91,909 of CANJZE010000005.1, read as the reverse complement.
CCATCACAAACCCAAGTATGTCCACCGCCTCCACCAAAACCGGCATACTGAATTGGTTGACCGGCATCTAAATCTGCTTTCAATTTTGCAAGCCATTGTTGGTCACTAAAATTATCTCTTTCCACACCACTTAAAGTTGCAGGATCATAACCAAAATATGTTTTGTAAGCATACTCGCAACAAGCTTGACCAGGCGAACGACTGCTGATTACATAACCGGCACTTAAGTTTGTGGAGTAACTCATCTCTACCGCCACACCGCAATGAAACATCAATTTACCTACTTCACTATTTGGTGAAGCCAAGGTATATGGCATGCCACCCCAATTGTACGTGGCCGCTCCAAAATCTGCCGATAGTGTTCCAAAATGTTGTTCGGCATACGAATGATTTCCTGTGCCTTGTGTGGGGAAACTCCAGAAACGCATAATCTGTGCCATGGCAGTTGCAGGACAACCAGTTATACAATAGGCAGCTTGAGCATTATCGTAAGGGCAACTTTGGTTTTCGTTTGGCGCTTGATTCCATTGCGTTTGGCAAAGTGGATTAACCACGTTTGTAGAGCGCGAAGAATTTTGTGAAGGCTGGTTGTTATAATACTGATTCCACATTGCTGTAATTGTAGGGGTGGTTTCGTGCACATAGTCCTTTACATATTCAATTTGCTTTTTGTAGCCATCAAACCATTTAGTGGTTGAAGGGTTTACCTTCGCCAAATCAAAGTTGGAAGTAGTGCTATAAGCCAAAATAGGTTGAACTAAATCTTCACCGCTTACCATTATAAAACCAAGTTCTTCTAAAGCAAAAACATAATACAAGGGATGCACACCCTGCGCATCGGATTTATCGGCTTCATAAAGTAATTGGTTAGTAGTAGCAAGATTATTTTGCAAACAAAAATGTTTAGCCACTTGTGCTGCGTAAGAAGGGGTTACATCTTTGGTAAAACCAGTAATAGCAAAACCAAAAAATAGAATGGAGAGTAAAATCTTTTTCATGACGTATTAGTTTGGTTAAAGAATGATTTTGAATTTGAATTTCGAAGATAGGAAAAGACAATGGCATCTAATATTAATTTATGCGCATGAAATGAACGGCATAAAAATATTTTTACACTATGAAAAATTGCCGGTTTAATCTGCTTGCCATTTTGCTCTTTGCTTTTTCAAACTTGCAAAGTCAAAAATCTGTTCGCATTAATGAATTTGGTCAAAACCCCGGGAACCTTGGAATGCACCTCTACTCTCCTGCAAACCTGAATGAAAACACAAAAACTCCTTTAGTAGTTGTTATGCATGGTTGCTTACAAAATGCAGGAGTAGTTGCCAAGCAAACCGGCTGGAACACGCTAGCTGATAAATATGGCTTTCGTGTTTTGTATCCGCAGCAACGCATGAGCAACAATTCAACGCTTTGTTTTTGTTGGTATCAAAACAAAGACATTGAAAAAAATAAAGGCGAAGCTTTTTCGGTGAAACAGATGATTGATTATGTACAACTGAACAATCAAATTGATTCGACAAAGATTTTTATCACCGGGCTTTCAGCGGGTGCAGCAATGAGTGTAGCGTTAATGGCAGATTATCCTGAAACGTTTAATGCAGGAGCTATTTTTGCAGGTGCACCTTATAAAGTGGCTACCAATTTCTGGACTGCAATCATGGCATTTTATGGTTGGCGAATAAAATCGCCAGAAAAATGGGGCAAATTAGTGAGAGAGCAAAACCGTGATTACAAAGGCAAGTATCCTCGTATGATAATTTATCAAGGCAAAATAGATGTGGTTGTTAACCAACGAAACGGAAACCAATTGATGAAACAGTGGACTAATCTTCATGGCATTTCAACTATTCCTTCGGTTAGCATAAAACATTTTGCTCAGTGCAAAGCGGTAGAGAAAAACATTTACAGATCAAACGATTCTACCGTTGCTGTTATCTACTACAAAGTAAAACGCCTTGGTCATGCATTATTAGTTGACCCCGGCAAATGCGAAACACAAGGCGGAAAGCGGACAATGTTTTCAGCCGACAAGAATTATTTTTCTACCTATCGAACCGCTGTAGATTTTGGTTTAATCCATCCGGCTGAAATAAAAGGGAAAAACGTTTTGCGGAAAAACGAAAAAGAGAATGTGTATTCAGTGCCTCAAAATTCGGGTTCTACCTATGAATGGAAAGTTGCCGGTGGTGGAAAAATAGTTAGCGGCAACGGAACAAATTCCATTACCCTCAATTGGGGAGAGCGGGCAGGAAATATAGACGTGCTAGAGCAAAATGGAAAATGCAAAACACCATATGCTACTTTTTATGTAGGCTTAGCTAAGTAACTCAACCATGAGTTCTGTATTTATACCACAATGCTTTATAGTAATCAACACAATTCCTTTTACATCCACTTGCGCGCTTCTTTTTTTTTCTATTTTCATTTCACAAACTAAAACAATAAACGTTTGAAACTTTTTACACGATTAGTTTTGATGGCTCTATCCTTAGTTGGTCTTATGACCAACAAATCAATAGCGCAAGACATACACTTTAGTATGTTTTATGCCAGTCCGCTCAATTTAAATCCTGCGCTTACCGGAGTAAATGAATGCACTTATCGTGTTGCCGGAATATATCGCAATCAATGGCGTAGCATATCCACTCCTTTTACAACCTACTCGGCTTCGTTCGATATTAAACTGCTGCAAACCAAATTGCCGAACGATATTTTTGGTATGGGTGCCATGTTTGTTGGCGATAAAAGTGGCGATGGAAAACTTTCGATGAACAGCGGAATGATTTCAGCTGCATTTCATAAAGGATTAGATAAAAACCATAAACATTTTTTGGGCATAGGTATTCAGTTGGGCTACACGCAAAAAAGTTTGAAGTGGCAGCAGCTTGCTTTCCCTTCTCAGTTTTCGGGAAACGATTTTGATTTGGCACAAAGCAACGGGGAGAATTTTCAAAAGGCAAAAGGGTATTTCGATTTGCAAGCGGGCTTATTACACCAATCTACTTTTGGCGATGTGGTAGGTATGATGACAGGCTTTACCGTTTATCATTTAGCTCAACCAAAAGAAAGTTTCATTGGTGATAAAAAATATAAACTTCCTATGCGATTTACAGTGCATGAAGGGTTGCATATTAAGGCCATGAAAAACTTTTATGTCAATCCTAATTTCATTTTCCAGTATCAGAACAAAGCCATGGAGCTCAACTTTGGAACTTCGCTCGAGTATCATATCATGGTTCCTAAATCAGAAGTGGTAGCAAGTTTGGGAGGATGGTATCGCCCCACAGGAAACGATGCGGCCATCATTAGTGCAGGTTTAGAATATGCACACGTACGCGGTTTGTTTGCCTACGACATAAATGTATCGAGTTTGAAAGCAGCATCGGGTAACCGTGGAGCGTTTGAAATTGCGTTGATTTATAATGGATGCTTTAAACAGAAAAAATTGAGCTACCCTATTTTAGTTCCTTGCCCAATGATGTAAATCCAATTTGATAATTAGATAATTCGAAAGTTCGAGAATGAAATACAATACTTCAAAGTTTACAATAAACGGATTGCAGATTATAAACCGATGCCTAAATTTTCGAATTTGCTCTTTCGTATTTCTATTGTCTATCGTCTACTGTTTAACTTCTGCTTCACCCGAAGAAAAGTTCAACAAGAAACAATATCTCAAATTAGCTGATGCTGCTTTTAAAGAAGGAAGTATTTTTTCGGCCACCGATTTGTATTTGAAGATTCTTGAAAATGCTCCAGAAACAAAATCGATTCTCTTTAACTTAGCACAGTCTTATTTATTAGCACGCGATTACGAAAATGCGGCTACTTACTTTTTAAAAGCTTACGAAGCTGATTCTGCCGACAATTCACTTGCGCTTTATTATGCAGCATTGACTACGAAGATGCAAGGTAAATACACCGATGCTATTCCCATGTTCAAACGTTTCTTGAAAATTTATAATTCAGATGATGCTAAGAAAATGAAGAAATGGGCACGCATAGATGTAGATGGTTGTAATTTTGCCATTAAAGAAGCGCAGCCCGATCCATTTGTAAAATTAAATCACCCGGGTAAAGAATTGAACTCTAATTATGGCGATATGAGTCCTGCATTGCGGAATGATGTGCTTTATTTTGCCTCTATCAATTCAGATACCGTTATTGCAGTTCGGCCAGATAAAGCGGATGCAAAGAAGGATATACTTCTGATGAAACTTTACACCAGCGTAGTAAAAGTCGATGGTTATGAAGAAAAACAACAACTCAAAACTTTTAATCAAGAAGGCAAACATATTTCGAATCCATCGTTTACCGATGACGGAACAAAATTGTGTTACACTATTTGCGAAGGGGCATTGCTTAAACCTAATTGCAACATTTACATCACTGAGTTAAAAGGAACCGAATGGAGTGAAGGCAAAGCCTTGAACGAAGAGATTAACCTGAAAGGCGTAACCAACACGCAACCCTTTTATGTAAAAGGAAATACAAGTGATGTTCTTTTTTTCGTGAGCGATCGCGAAGGCGGTAAAGGGGGTTTAGATATTTGGTATAGTAACGTGAACAAAAAGGGGGAGTTCTCTCCAGCCCGTAATTTGGGAGGTAAAGTAAATACCGACCGTGATGAGGTAACTCCATTCTACGATTCAAAAACTGCTACACTTTATTTTAGCAGCAACGGTTGGATAAGCATGGGAGGTTCAGATATTTATAAATCGCAGGCAGATGCCGGTGGCAAATTCAGTAATGCGGTGGAGAACATGGGAGCACCATTCAACTCTCCGTGTGACGATAATTATTTCCGTATCGGCAAAACTGCCGATGAAGGTTTTATTGTTTCTAATCGTCCCGGAATATTTTCGGTGCGCGGCAAAACATGTTGTTTCGATATTTTCAATTATAAATACGACCGTAGAATTTTCTTAGCGGTAAAAGGTAGAGTGATTGATGATCTAACAAAAGAACCTATAAAAGGCGCGGCCATCAATCTTACTTTGCGTAGCACCGATTTAAAAGAAACCGATGTAACTATCAACACCGATACCTCGAAAGGAGAAACACCTTACTTCTTCAATTTGAAAACTGAAAAGCTTTATAAAGTAAGTGCTACAAAAGATGGCTACTTCGCTTCCTCGCAACAGTTCGGCACGGTAGGCATAACTAAAAGCGATACGCAGGTGGTAGATATATATTTGAAGAAACTAGAGAAGAATAAAGCCTATCGTCTCAACAACATCTACTACGATTTTGATAAATCAGATTTGCGTGCCGAATCAAAAACAACGCTCGATACACTTTACAATATTTTGATGGAAAACCCGACCATCATTATTGAATTGAGTTCACATACTGATATAAGAGGTTCCGATGATTACAATTTAAATCTTTCACAAAAACGTGCCGAGAGTTGTGTCAATTACTTGATTAACGAAAAGAAAATTCCTAAAGAGCGTATTACTGCTAAAGGTTATGGTGAAACAAAAACATTAGAAGATTGCACCAAGCTGGCTGATTGCCCACAAGACCAAAGTGGTGATTGTACATGTCATCAACAAAACCGCAGAACAGAATTTAAAATCATTGGCGAACTTGATGGCAAGTTGATTTATGAAAACGAATAGTTAGTTCTTCGATTCTAACTATCTTAACAATGTAACCGTTCCTTTGTAATTGGCATCCGAATGATTATTCAGCCACACAAACTTAGCCACGTAAGTATACACACCCGGCTGACCGAATTTGCCTTGATAAGATCCATCCCATTTAAAGTTGATGTCGTTGCTTTCAAACACTTTTTCGCCAATGCGGTTAAATACCATTACTTCGATCTGCTTGAACGATTTCATATTACCAAACAGCTGCCAGTAATCGTTCACACCATCGCCATTAGGAGTAAATGCATTGGGCACAAACACATCGTAACTAGGAATTACCTTCACCACTACGTTAGAAACTCCAGTGCAACCTCCGGCATTAGTTACTACCACATTATAGGTGTAAGTATATATGCCATCAAAAATCGGATTGGCGCAATCATAACAACTCAAACCAAAAGCAGGCGACCAACTATAAGTAAGCGTTCCTGTCTGATTAGTAGTAGTATTCAACTGCAGTTCATCACCTAACTTCACCTCTGTAGGATTTGGCAATACATTGATAGTAACAGAATCTGGTTCTGTAACTTCTGCACTGTCAACCAAAAAACAATTATTGGCATCTGTTATGGTAAATGAATAAACACCGGCTGCCAGTCCATTTAAAATTCCAGATGCATTTGAAACTCCGTTTGAATAAACGTAACTATAGGTAGGTGTTCCGCCACTTGTCAATATTTCAATTTGTCCATCGGCATAATCCTTACAGCTAGCAGGTGTTACATTTACTAAATCAGCAAGCGGTACAGGTTCGTTTACAAAAATTTGCGCGCTATCCACACAACCGTTTGCATCCATTACCCCTGCCAAGTACGTGCCTGTTACCAAATTTGCAAACTGTCCCGATGCAGAATTGAACAAGTTAGTTCCATCGCTCAAGGTGTAGTTATAAATCGGTGTGCCACCGGTACCTGCAGCCAAAACAGTTCCCGTGTTTCCGCCTCCACATAATACATCAGCAGCTGTAACATTTACTCCTAAATCAGCAGGCTCCGTAATGTTGACCACAACGGTAGCCGTGCAAAGATTTGTATCGGTAACGAGAATGGTGTATACATTGGCGGGAATATTTGTTGCACTATTGGTAGCACTCACGCTTGGGTTCCAAGTGTAAACATAACCAATGGTTCCCCCTTGAGCTGTTACAGTAGCCGTGCCGGTCGAATTTCCATTACATAAAATATTGGTGTGAACCTCCGTTGCAATAAGCATTGCCGGCTCGGTCAAAACAAACGAACTAGTGTTAGTGCAACCATTATTATCAGTAACTACTACACTGTAATTACCCGCAGCCAATGATGAAGCAATATTAGTAACACTTCCGTTGGGTGTCCAAACATAAGCATAGGGCCAGGTTCCCCCATTGGCCGTTACCATAGCCATTCCATCATTACTTTGAAAACAACTTAAGTTTTTTGAAGAATCTAACAAAGCCAACGGCTGATTAGGTTGAGAAACAACAACCGATGAAGCCACCGTGCAGGCTTTAGAATCGGTTACCGTAATATCATATTGCGCAGGAGCAAGATTAGTAGCAGAGTCCACAGCACTAACGTTCGGATTCCAGTTGTATGTGTAAGCCGGGGTGCCTCCGGAAGTAAGCACATTAATTTTTCCGTTATTCTGACCAAAGCAAGTAACGTTGTTGCTTTGTATATTGATAGAAAGGGCTTGTGCCGGTTGTGTAATAATAATGGTCGTATTCTTGTTACAATTGGCTTGGTCAGTAACTGTTACAGCGTAAGGTCCCGCCACTAATCCACTTGCAATATTCGAATTGCTCACATTCGGATTCCAAACATAAGTGTAGTTTGGTCCTGTGCCACCGGTAACTGTTAGTGTTATTAAACCTGTTGCATCACCAAAACAATTTACATCTGTTTGTGCAATTTGAATATTTATATCAGCGGGTTGATTTACAATACCTGCAGCAGTTTGCTGACAAGTATTCGCATCGGTTGAAGTAACGGTGAAGTTGCCCGAAGGCAAGGTAACTGTATTGACAGTTGAAGCTGAATTTGTCCAAGTGTAGGTGAATGGTCCGGTACCACCGTTTGGTGTTGCCGTTGCACTTCCGTTTCCACCAAAACAAGTAGCATCAACTACAACAACAGCCATTACCACTGCAGCAGGTTCGGTTACGGTGTAGGTTCCAGTTACAGTACACAAATTTGCATCGGTGCAGGTAACATCATAAACACCTGCGGCAAGATTCGTAATATTTTGCGTGGTAAGTCCTCCAGTCCAATTATAGCCCACCGCTCCCGTAGCATTTACAAAAACTGCTTGCGCTGTTCCTTGCGTAGAACCAAAACAAAGATTGTTAGTTCCTGTAACGGTAGCACTTTGAAGTCCCGGCTCAGTTATGGTTTCTGAAACGGCAACAGCACATCCGTTAGCATCACTTAACGGACCTGCATAGGTAGCAGGTGCCAAAGCAGGTATAGTGGTTGTTCCCGAGGGAATTGCACTGCCCTGAAAAGAATAGGGTGCAGTTCCTCCACTAATTGTTACAGTTATTGTTCCGTTATTAGCTCCATTACATGTTACATCGGTATGTGAAGTAACTACCGAAAGTACTGCCGGCTGACCAATTGTAATACTTAAAGTAGCAGAACATTGCGGACTGTCGTAAACTGTTACCGTGTATGTAGCCGCAGCAAGCCCATTTCTGTTTTGGTTGTTGTTGATATCGCTCCATGCATAAGTATATGCCGGAGTTCCACCACCGGGAGTTAGATTAATGGATCCAGTACTTCCACCATTACATAAAACATCTGTATGTGTTTCGGTCACGGTTACAGCAGTTGGTTGTGAAATAGTAACGCAAATTGTAGCTGTACATGCTTTGGTATCGGTAACCGTTACGCAATAATTTCCGGCAACTATATTGGTTCTATCTTCTGTACTTACTCCATCATTCCACAAATAAGTATAGCCACCTGCGTTTCCACCGGCAGCAGAAATGTCAATAGAGCCGGTAGTTCCTCCGTTGCAAAGTACGTTCACGTGCACTTCATTTACAGTAAGCACAGCTGGTTCACTTATTGTTTCCGAAACTGCAACAGTACAACCTCTTGAATCGGTAATATTTCCTGCTACAGTAGCTGGGGTTTGACCTGTAAGTGTTGTGGTGCCCACCGGAATTGGCAATCCTAAAAATGAATATGGAGCCGTACCTCCACCTATAGTAAGCGTAGCGGTTCCATCGGCAGCACCATTGCAGGTAACATCGGTATGCGAAGTAACCGCGGTAAGTGCAGCTGTGGGTTGTGTAAGCACAACGCTATCCAAAATCTGGCATCGGTTGGCATCCTGAATGGTAACGTTATACTGACCAGCCGCTAAATTAGTTGGTGCAATACCTACTGCCGTTGCAGGATTCCAAGTGTACGTATACGCTGGAACTCCACCTCCTGTAGTAAGTGTTATACTACCCGTTGAATTTCCAAAACAATTAATATTTACCGAAGTTAAAGTATGCGTAAACGCTGGTGGTTGACTGATACTTGCAGAACCCGTGATGGTGCACCCTGCATTGTCAGTAACGGTGACCGTATAATTTCCTAATCCCAAACTCAAATTATTTTGTGCCGAAGAAATATTGCTCCAATAAAAAGTGTAGGGTGGATTTCCACCTGCTACGTTTGCCATAGCACTTCCGGTATTCGATTGAAAACAACTGTCATTAACTGTCGTAATGTTAAGGGTTAAAGTAGGTGGACCGGTTATAACACCCGATGCATTTGCCGTACAATTATTAAAATCTGTGATGACCACCGAAATAGGACCGGCACTCAATCCACTCGCCACCGGATTGTTTGGATGTACAGGACTCCAGGCATAGCTATAAGGAAAAGTTCCACCTGAAGTAACAGATGCCAGTGCGCTTCCATCATTACTACCTGAGCAAGTCATATCTACAGTAGCTATAGTTGCCACCATAGCCACAAGCGGCTGTGTAACCACTACGTTACCTACAATTGGCGGGTTACCTGAAACATCTGTAATGGTATAAGTATAAGTTCCTGCTATTAGATTTGAAATAGTTGCCGTATTACCTCCGTTGCTCCAGGCAATTGTAATTGGCGGTGCACCACCTACAACTGTTACTGTTGCGCTTCCATTGTTTCCGCCAAAACATTTAACTGCAACTGAAGATGTACTAATGTTAATACCGCAGGGCAACGAAGCAATAGTAACTCCATATTGAAGCAATGCAGAACAACCATTTGCATCCTGAAAATCGGCAATAAAGGTTCCAGCACTTAATCCACCAACGCTTGTACCTGAATGCCCCGGTCCCCAATTTACAGCGGTAGGAATTGGTGTTCCATAGTAAGGTCCTGTTCCTCCCGAAATAGTAATACTAGCTGTTCCATTATTTAAACCACAGTTAGCATCTGTATGAGTAACGGCAGCTGTAACTGCGGTGGGTTGATTGATGGTGTATGAACCTGTAGTGGTACAAACTCCATCGGTAACGGTCAAAGTATAGGTACCAGCAGTAGCACCTACCAAAGTGGTTTGATTAGTTCCGTTACTCCAACTATACATGTAGCCACCATAACCGGCTGCTGGCCCAAAACCACCGGCAGGAACAATTGAAATTCCGCCATTGCTCGCACCATTGCATAAGGGTTGGGTGATATTAGGCACAAGTGTTATAGGTGCATTAATAGTTACGGCATGACTATAGACCGTAGCACATCCGCTTATATCTGTAATGGTAAGTGTAACGGTATAAGTACCGTTAGCTGCATAGGTGTGTGTAGGATTTTGTAATGTCGAAGTTCCGCCATCACCAAAAGTCCATGCCCAAGATTGAATAGAACCTAAGCTGCTGGTAGAAATATCACTGAACTGCATGGTGGGATTACAACTTTGGTAATTGGTTCCTGCTACCCAACTCGAAGTACTTAATACTTGAACCTGTTGGTCATTTGATCCACCGCCCGTTGCTCCACTCCATCCCCAATTCACAATAGGATTACCTCCAAAATAAGTACTTACAAAATTTGGATTTACAATTTGTAAACGAAGCACACCATCAAAGTAAACAGAGTAAGTTCCCGTAGCAACATCCCAAACAACACGCACCGTATGCCAATTACAATCATCAATATTTCCTTGGCTTGTAAGTGCAGATACAGGACCTCCTGCGTTGTGTGCATACCCCCCGCCAGATTCAAAAGCAATGTGATCGTATCCCGGATCACCCACCGAACCGTTTTGCCATGTGTCAAACTCTACGGCAAAAGAAAATGGCTGATTGCTTCCTGCATACCCTAATCCTTCCCCTGCATTTCCTAATCCATTTGGATTGTTAGTTAAAACAAAACACATCCCATCGGCACCGCTTCCTCCGTTACATCCCAAAAACACGTTAAAGGTAAAATCGAAGGAGTTGTTAAGGTTGATAGTTTGATTCTGAAAAATTGCACCGTGCTGGTCGTCAGCATCGGGTGTAATTCTAAAGGTATTACAGCCACTTAACGCTGATGAATTTCCAAGAATGGTATAGTTTTGAGAGTATAAAGAAGCCGAAAGAAAATATAAGGTGAGGTACGTAAATATTTTTCTCATTACAATAGTTTGTTTAATCAAAGATAGCATTGTGAGGCAAAAAGTTGCAGGTAGCGCAAAGTATGTTGCCAACTGTTTTTACACAGCTGTTTTGTGGATGAAGCTAATGATTCTCTCTCTTGAAAGTAACTTCAATTTCGTCCACCAGTTTTTCAGCCCAAGCTTTATACATTTTGGCTGAAGGATGCAGCCCATCATTTGCAATTAAGGTAGCATTATGTTTTGCTTCTCTTGAAAACGGAGTTATGTTGACATAGTTAGCCTCAAACTTACTACAGACCGAATAATTCACTGCGTTGAAAACGTCTATCTCCTCCCCTATTTTTCTTTCTCCGCGCTTATCCTTTGCGCCAAATGGTGTTACTCCCCAATCGGGAATGGAAAGAACATAAACCTTAAAAATCTTATTCCCTGAAAAAGATAATGCAGTTTCCATTAGTGCTGTAAATTCCTTGCGATAGTTTTCTAAATCTCTGCCGCGGTATTGATTGTTGACTCCAATTAACAAGGTAACTACATCATAGGTTCCTTTTAAGTTTGCTTGGTCAATTGCAACCATAAGATCATCTGTAGTCCATCCTGTTTTAGCAATAATAGTTGGCTTAGCAAAGTAGATTCCCTTCTGCTTAAGCAACTCTACAGTTTGCATAGGAAAACGTTCGTTTTCCTGCACAGCTTCTCCAATGGTGTAAGAATCACCCAGACAAAGCATCTTATACGTTTTTCCTTTAGGCATAAATGAAGAATTTAAGAACAACATAAGAAGAAGAACTAAAACCATTTTCAAATTCATTATTCAAAGCAAAGTAAAAAGCTGAAATATAATTTTAGAAACTACGAAATATAATTTTAGATTTGTCTAAAATTCGAAATTTTGAGGCAAAATAAATCATTAGAAGAAGTTCACGGTACGATTGATACCGGTGGAGTTCAACAAGGTTGGAAAAGGTTTTTCCTCTTTGCAGGTCCCGCGTTTTTAGTTGCCGTAGGCTATATGGATCCCGGCAATTGGGCAACCGATATAGCCGGAGGAAGTAAGTATGGATACTCTCTACTTTGGGTGCTGCTTATGAGCAATTTAATTGCATTACTTCTTCAAACTCTAAGCGCAAGACTGGGTATTGTTCGAGGCAGAGATTTGGCACAGGCATCGCGAGAAACATATCCTGCAGCGGTAAACATGTCATTATGGATTTTAGCTGAAATAGCTATTGCCGCTTGTGATTTAGCAGAAGTTTTAGGAATGGCAATTGGTTTGAATTTGCTTTTCGGCCTGCCCATTCTATGGGGAGTTTCGTTGGCAATTCTTGATACATTTTTGATTCTATATTTACAAAAGAAAGGCATGCGCTATATGGAAGCCTTCATTTTTTCGTTGGTGGCCGTTATTGGTGTTTCGTTCTTTATTGAACTGTTTTTTGCCAAACCTAATGCAGCAGAATTGGTTACCGGCTTTTTGCCAATGCTAAAAGATAATGGCGCACTTTACATAGCCATTGGAATTATTGGAGCCACCGTAATGCCTCATAACTTGTATTTACATTCTTCGCTTGTACAAACCCGTAGAAATACAAAAGACGATGTTGGTATTTTAACTGCAATCAAATACAATTTCATTGATTCTGCCATTGCCTTAAATCTTGCTTTTTTTGTGAATGCCTCCATACTAATTCTTGCGGCAACTGTATTTTTCAAAAACGGCTACCATGATATTGTTGAGATTCAGGATGCGCACAGCATGTTACAGCCATTGCTTGGAGAAAAATTAGCCCCCATACTTTTTGCAGTTGCTTTAATAGCTTCGGGACAATCTTCTACCATTACGGGAACATTAGCAGGTCAAATTGTAATGGAAGGCTATCTCGATTTGCGAATAGCTCCGTGGTTACGTAGATTAATCACCCGATTGATTGCTGTCATTCCCGCGTTTCTTGTCATCTGGATTTTAGGTGAAGACAAGATTGGCGATATGCTTATTTTGTCGCAGGTAGTTTTGAGTTTGCAACTTGGTTTTGCCATTATTCCCCTCATTCATTTTGTTAGTGACAAAGAGAAGATGGGTAAATTTGCAATCAGTAACCTTGTAAAAATGTTAGCATGGCTTTCGGCAGTTATTATTGTGGGTCTCAATATCAAACTGGTTATTGAAACATTGAGTGTGTGGCACACCTCATTGATAGGATATGAATGGGTTTTCAATTTCCTTATCATCCCTACTGTTGTACTTGCTATGCTACTGTTGACTTTTGTAATATGGTGCGCTATTACGGGTAAACGTTTCGTAAAAGAAACAACCATACCTCATGGAAAAGCGGAAGAAATTCCACTTATTAAAAAGAAAGTTTACAACAGCATTGCCATTTGTATTGACTTTTCGAAAAGCGATGTAAAAGCGATTACCGAAGGTGTTTCACATGGCGATAAGCAAACAGAATTCGTTCTGCTACACATAGTAGAAACCGCAGGCGCAAGAACGGTGGGTAATGAAATTTCGGATTACGAAACCAACGAAGATTGGAAACAACTACAATCATATGGAAATAAGTTACGTGAGCAAGGTTACACTATAACTGAAAAACTAGGCTTTGGTGACCCAAAAAATGAAATTCCTCAATTTGTAACTGAATTAAATGTACAACTTCTAGTCATTGGCCGACACGGACACGGAGGAATTATGGATTTTATTTTTGGTGAAACCATTGCAGTAGTAAGGCACAAAGTGAAATGTGCAGTGCTGGTTGTTTAAAATTTAAGGTAGCATGAACTGGAAAGAAACCATTTCAAGAGAGTTTAAAGTTGCGTTTTCGCTTAAGAGTCAACCGCTTTTATTTCGAATTGCCAAGTGGTCAATTATTGTTTCGCTTATCTGTTTTTTTCACTCTGAGCCATTTTTCTGGATTATCGTTTCTATGCTCACCGTTTTGGGTTTTGCGCTTCACTTTTATTACCGTTCAAAAACAAATGGTTGGACAAAAAGCTATGGCATGTGGAAATATGAAAGAGTGTTTGAAGATAAAACTTAGAAAACCATCCTATTAGTATTTCTACATTTGCCGGCTATGATTTCTAAATTCAATCTTGGGGATAAAAAATATTTTGAGCGAGTAGTTCGCATGCAAGACAGCGCCTCCTTTGAAGGCAACAATGTTCATCCTGTATATGCAACATTTGCCGTAACACGCGATGCCGAATGGTGCTGCCGTTTATTCGTTTTAGAAATGAAAGATGAAACAGAAGAAGGTATTGGTACATTCGTGAATGTAAAACATCTTTCACCGGCTTTGATTGGTGAAACAGTTTTATACGAAGCTGTTTTAGAAGAAGAGAACGGAAACGAAGTAAATTGTTCTTTCACAGCAAAAGTTGGAGAACGAAAAATTGCAGAAGGAGAAACCGGACAAAAAATTTTACTAAAAAAAAAGCTTGAGAAAATATTTGAGGGTTTGAAGAAATGATAGAGCAGCGAAAGATTAACATTCAGAATAAAAAAGCAGGCTTCGAATTTGAAATCATTGACCGATACGAAGCAGGAATTGTTTTGCGGGGCAGTGAAATAAAAGTTATTCGCAATGGTGGTGGAAGCATAAATGAAGCCTATTGCCTGATGCGTAATGACGAGTTGTTCATTAAAAACATGAACATTCCTGAGTATTCGCATGGCGGTTATGCCAATCATATTCCAGATACACAACGCAAATTATTATTGACGAAACGCGAGTTGAATAGAATTGATTCGAAAATTAGGGAGAAAGGATTAAGTGTAATTCCGTTGCGTGTTTTTATGAACGACAGAGGTTTTGCAAAAATTGAAATTGGAGTTGGAAGAGGAAAGAAAAAATTTGACAAGCGTGAATCGCTAAAACAAAAAGATACGAAACGCGAAATTGACAGAGTGATGAAAAAATATAAATAACAATTCATCAAAGCATAAAACAAAATTTAGTTTCACACAAAACAAATACCATGGCACTCATCGCTCTCGGATTTCTACTCCTTATCGGCTCTCTTTTTCTGAAAGGAAGCTTCGACCAATTGAAACGTGCTATGCCTATAATGCAGGGCGTAGGATTGTTGCTAATGATTGTTGGTTTATCAATTTCTTGTTTTGTTCAAATTGGAGCGGGACAGGTAGGCGTGAAAACACTCTTCGGAAAAGTATCGGACGAAATTTTAGAAAGTGGTTTACACTTTGTTAATCCATTGGTAAAAGTAACAGAGATGGATGTTAAAACTGAGAACTATACAATGAGCGGAGTTCATGATGAAGGAGAAAAAGATGGCGATGATGCTATTCGTGTTTTGGCCGCAGATGGCTTGGAAGTAACAATTGATCTTACCGTTTTGTTTCGCTTGATTCCTTCCGAAGCTCCACGCTTAGTGCGTGAAACAGGTGTGGACTATACCGATAAGATTGTAAGGCCAATTACTAGAACAAAAATTCGCGACAATGCTGTTTATTATGATGCTGTGGCACTTTACTCCACCAAGCGAGATGAGTTTCAGGCGCGCATTTACAAAAGCATTGAAGAAGATTTTAAAAAACGAGGATTGATTCTTGAACAGTTGCTAGTAAGAAATATTACGTTGCCGGTAAGCGTTAAACAAACTATTGAATCGAAAATAAATGCAGAACAGGATGCACAAAAAATGCAATTCGTTTTACAAAAAGAAAAACAGGAAGCGGAGAGAAAACGTGTAGAAGCACAAGGTATAGCCGACTATCAAAAAATTATCAGTACCGGATTAACCGACAAACAGCTTCAATACGAAAACATAAAAGCGCAATATGAATTGGCCAAATCGCCAAACACGAAGATTATCATTATGGGCAAAGGAAACTCACCGGTTATTTTGGATGCAAAATAGTTTTAGAAAGCCACTACCTTAAACTCTGCTCTTCTGTTTTCTAAATATTTTTCATCGCTACAAACTATATACTGATTACTGCAATCACATTGATTGAGCGCTCGCACGTTTCCGTATTCTTTTACGGTAATCCTTTTTGCCGCACCTTTTGATATAAGCAAAGCGCTGATGGCGGAGGCACGTTTAGCAATTATGTATTTTTCTTCTCTGCAATCGGCATATACACCTATTTCAATTTGAAGTGTTCCAAAACTTTGCAGCATTTTTAAAGCATTGTCAAGCGAAGCCAAGTTTTCTGCGCTCAGTTCAGCTTTGCCATAATCAAAATACATAGCCGGTAATAAACCCGATTCGGTATGTTTTACTTTTTCTAATTCTGCCTCAAACGTTTTTTTAGCAACTACTTCATTTTCAGAAAGCATGTATGTATAACTCAAGTACCCAATGCTAGACCCAGTAGAATTTTTACTTACTTCTAAACGATAACGTGCACCTGCCTCTAACATAAAATCAGCGTGACCGGCATCATTAGTCGTTAGGTTGTACTCGCGTAGTGAATTCAAATTTTGCAATTTGACCTGCGCCCCTGCAATTGGGCTTCGGTCTGTCTTGTCGTAGGCAATTAATTTAAAAGATACTTCTTGTGCTGCACAAAAAAGAATGCCGAAAGTACATGTCAAAGTGAAAATTAAATTTTTCATAAAAATATTTTTAAGACACCTTCCCTTTCAGCATCGGAACGAAAGCAAACTTATCATGCACTTCCTTCTTGTAATCAGTTTCGTTGTGTTTTGTCCAACACATCATGCTGCAATCCTTCTCAGCTCCCAAAGGGAAAACTATTCTACCTCCTACGGATAACTGGGTAAGAAGTTTCTCCGGAATTACCGGAATGGCGGCTGTAATTATAATTTTATCGAAGGGAGCATACATTGGCAATCCTTCAAATCCATCGCCATAAAAACATTTTATTTTCCAATATTCAGGTTCGCTTTTCCAGGTTCGCTTCACTGGTTGCAGAGGTTTTGGTCTTTCCTTTTCAATTTGTAGAATTAGGTTTTCTCTCATCTGGAATATCAAATCCTTCGTTCGTTCATACAAATTTTTATGGCGTTCAATCGAATAAACGTTTGCTTTCAACAACATCAAGACCAGTGCCTGATAACCGCTGCCGGTTCCAATTTCTAAAACTTTTTCTCCCGGTTTTATATCCAACAATTCGCTCTGACGCGCAACGGTGTGTGGGCGAGAAATAGTTTGACCATCGCCAATAGGGAAAGCAATATCTTGATAGGCCTCTTGGAGAAGAACGGTATCGCCACGAAAAAAAACATGCCGAGGAATTCTTTCAATGGCCGCTAGAACGTGCTCATCTGTAATTCCCTTTCCTTTTAAAAGAGAAACCAATTCTTTGCGTAAGCCTTTGTGTAGGTAAGTATCAATCCACTCCATGCTTACAAAGCAATTCAATTAGGAGCTGTTCGCAAGAGAGTTTTTCCCCAAAATATTTTTATTCAATAAAAATCTATACACTAAAAAAATATTGAACCATTAAACCTTTTAGTTTCACGGCCTCTAATAGCACTATGAAAAAACAATTACTTCCTTTATTTCTACTGGTTCATTTCATAACGGTTGCACAAACTTTAGGTATTATTCAAAACAGTAATGCCGCATATAATGGTTACACACTCTTTGCTCCCATTGCAGGCAAAACAACTTATCTCATTGATAATTGCGGAAAAACAGTTAACTCCTGGGCGAGCAATTTTCGTCCCGGGTTATCCGCGTATTTGCTTAGTAATGGTGATTTGCTTCGTGCGGAATCTACCGGGAGCACACATCCGATTTACGGATCGGGGGGTGGTGCAGGCGGCAGAATTGAACGAATAGATTGGAACGGAAACCTGCAATGGAATTATTCTTATTGGGATACAGAGTACGTACAACATCATGATATTGTTCCATTGCCAAACGGAAATATTTTGTTACTGGCATGGGAACGTTTCACGCGCCAAGAAATAAAAAATCTTGGTCGCGACACATCAAAAATTGCCGCGAGTGGTTATGTATGGAGCGAATACATTGTTGAAGTGCAGCCATCGGGAACGAATAGCGGAACTGTTGTATGGGAATGGCATTTCATAAACCATGTAGTGCAAGACTATGATGCGGCACAACAAAATTATGGCAACGTGGCTGCACATGCAGAACTTCTCGATTTAAATTACACTGGCGCAAACATTACACAAGAATGGATTCACGCAAACTCTATTGATTACAATCCTATACTCGACCAAATTTTAATCAGTTCGCGTTTGTTGGGGGAACTTTACGTGATTGACCACAGTACGACAACAGCACAAGCAGCCGCCCACAGCGGTGGAAATAGTGGCAAAGGTGGCGACCTTTTGTATCGTTGGGGAAATCCGGAAGCCTATCGTAAAGGAACTACAAACGACAGAATTTTGTACGGACAACATTCGGCCAAATGGATTTTTGATACGGAGAATGCCGGAAAAATAATTGTGTTTAACAATGGCGAAGGGAGACCACAAGGGGCATATTCTACTGTTGAAATTTTTGCGCCTCAAACTGATACAAGCGGTGCTTACACAAAAAATTTCACTGAAAAGTTTTTACCCGATACTTCTTTTTGGGTTTATAAAACACCTGTGCCTACTGATTTTTACGACAACAGAATATCTGGCAGCCAGGAATTGCCCAATGGTAATATTCTAATTTGCTCTGGCACTCACGGTAAGTTTTTTGAAGTGACCAAACAGGGTAATTTAGTTTGGGAATACATCAATCCGGTAACCGGTACTGGAATTCTCTCACAAGGACAAACTCCATCTTTGTTTGCAAACAGTAGTTTTAGAGCTACAAAATTCGTCCCTACCTTCTCGGGTTTTGTCGGTAAAACTTTAACTCCCGGTTTGCCTATCGAGTTAAATTCCACCTCAAACAACTGCGTTATTTCTGCCGTAAATGAAATTTCTGATGAAACTCATTTTTCTGTTTACCCCAATCCTTCAATTGGAACTGATGTGTTTTTAAAAGCAGATACAGATTTTGTAGGGGGTGAAATTTCGTTGTTCGATTTGAACGGAAAGAAACTACTGGCTCAAAAAACAGAGGGCACAGAAACTATTCTGCGCCTTCAAAATTTTTGTAACGGCATTTATTTTATTCAAGTTGAAAAGAATAAAAACCGAAGTGTAAGTAAACTCGTTTTAAGCAGATAAGAATTTAGTTCTCCTTCAATGCTTTTTCAATAACACTTTTAACAGCAGCATCATTTACCGATGTGCCCGGAGCTACCGACTGAATAATTTCTCCTTTTCTACCAATTAAAAATTTTTGAAAGTTCCATTTCACATCAGCATCTAAAGTTCCATTCTCCGATTTTTTTGTAAGGTATTTATACAAGGGAGCCATATTTTTTCCTTTTACCGAAATTTTTGAAAACATAGGAAATGTGACTGCAAATTCACGCGTGCAAAACTGCTTTATTTCCTTATCGCTACCGGGTTCTTGCCCCATAAAATTGTTAGCCGGAAACCCAACCACCACTAAACCTTTATCCTTGTATGTTTGATAAAGCGCTTCGAGATCTTTGTATTGGGGAGTATAACCACACATACTCGCTACGTTCACAATCAGCAAAACTTTTCCCTTATAGGCGTCTAAGGAAATCTCTTTACCATCAATATCCTTCACCTTAAAATCGTAAACAGTTTTAGTAGTTGGTACTGTCAGTGACAAAATTGCAAGAATAGAAGTGAGTAGTAATTTCATAGCTTATATTTTTTTTGTTGTTCAATAGTAACAATGAAGTAGGATAAAAGTTTGTGCTCTTGCTTTTTGTTGTGATTTAGGGGAAATCAGAACCATTTTTTCTTCACAAAAAAATAACCCATGAGTGAAGAAATAACAATACACAAACCAAACACAAACACAAATGAATAAGGCATGTCTTCGCCTGGTAAACGAACATTCATGCCATAGAAACTTGCAATGAGCATGGGCACAGTAAGCAAAATGGTAACGGAAGTCAAACGCTTCATAATCTCGTTCAAGTTGTTCGAAATAATAGAAGCAAAGGCGTCCATCGTTCCGTTCAAAATGTCTGAGTACATCTCACTCATCGAAAGTGCCTGTTGATTTTCGATGATAATATCATCCAGTAAATCCGATTTTTCTTCTTCGCTTATTCTTAAAAAATTAGTCCGTTTTATTTTTAGCAACAACAAATCGTTGAATCGTAGATTGGTTACAAAGTAGATTAAGCTCTTCTGAATGTTTAGCAACTTGGTTAAATCATCGTTGCTCGAAGATTTATACAAGGCCTTTTCATAAGCATAACGCTCGTTGTTTATGTTTTTCAAAAAAGTTTGAAACATCGTTACGTTTCGTTCAAAAATGGCGAGGATTGTTGCCTCCACATCAGCAGGATTAAAATTTTTGGGTGGTGTGTTTAGAAAAAATTCAATTACCTGATTCTTAAATGCACTCACGGTAATCAAGTAATCAGAGTTACGTATAATTCCGATTGGAATTGTGATGTATGACGCTTCGATATCTGAAATGCCATCGTTAGGCAGTGGTGTTTTCAACACAATTAAATCCACTCCCTCTTCGCTTTCATAGCGCGAACGCTCGTCAATATCTAAGGAGTCAGAAATAAAATCAATGTCAATAGAGAGTTGCTCGCTCAGCTTTTGGGTTTCTTCAGTGCCAAACGGACCATACAAATGTATCCAGCATCCTTTCTCGGGGCTGCTCAGTTTTTTCAAACCGCCATTTTCTCTTTTGAGATAAACTACCATCGTCCATGTATAAATTGCATTGGTGAATACCTGATGCCTTTTTTAAAGGCGCGCGCAAAAGTAAACGGATATGTGAAAAGCAAAAATGGAAATGATGATAAGGTGAACTCGAAGATTTTTATTTGGTTTGTTGCATTTCTTTTTGTTTAGCAAAACACAAATGATAGAAACACTTCGACTTATTGATATTTCCGTTTTTCATTTCATCAATGGTTCCCTTGCCAATCCTGTTTTTGATGTTGTCTGTTCTGTTCTTAGAGGCAAACCTTTCCTTGCCATATTTTATTCAGCTGTAGCGGTTCGTCTGTTTCAACTTTATCCCAAACTATTTGTTCGTTTAGCTATCGCAGGTGCTGCTACATTTTTTTTAACCGATCAAATTTCTTCGCATCTCATTAAACATTTCTTCCATCGTATCAGGCCGTGTAATAATCCTGATATTGGTGCGCGTTTAGTGATTGAACATTGTGGTTCGGGTTTTAGTTTTGTTTCGGCACATGCCGCAAACAGTTTTGGCATGGCTGCATTTTTAATTCTGGTTACATCGAGCAAATGGAGAACTACAATCCTGCTCATTGCATGGGCATCGCTTGTTTCTTTTTCACAAGTGTATGTAGGTGTGCATTTTCCTGCCGATGTAATTGGAGGTGCGTTGCTCGGAATATTTATAGGAACAACTTCCGCCCTGCTTTCAAAAAAGTTTTTCATTGATGTTTAAAAACAGAAATTAGCATTGCATTCAATCTTCAATATTCTATCTTAAATCTTCAATCAATTATGGACTTCATCAAAGTAAACCCGCAATACGAAAAACATATTGCTCTCATTGAACTTAATCGTCCTAAAGAGTTGAACGCACTCAATCGTCAACTGATGTTAGAAATACGTGATGCCTTGCGGGAATTAGATGAGGACGATAATGTGCGCGTAATAATTCTCACAGGCGGACAAAAAGTTTTTGCTGCCGGTGCCGATATCAAACAAATGGCTGATGCTACAGCTATAGACATGTTGAACATTGATCAGTTCAGCACCTGGGATCAAATAAAAAAAACGCGCAAACCAATTATTGCAGCAGTTAGTGGTTTTGCTTTAGGTGGTGGTTGCGAACTGGCTATGACTTGCGATATGATTATGGCAAGCGAAACGGCACGCTTTGGACAGCCGGAAATTAAAATAGGAACCATGCCGGGTGCCGGAGGAACGCAACGACTTACCCGTGCTGTAGGCAAAGCTATGGCCATGGAATTAGTGCTTACCGGAAAATTTATTTCGGCACAAGAAGCATTAGCTGCAGGTTTAATCAATCGTATAGTTCCTGTTGAATTACTACTGGATGAAACATTGAAACTGGCTCGAGAAATTGCGAAGCAATCGCCTATTGCTATTAAACTTGCTAAAGAAGCAGTGAACAATGCTTTCAATTCTACCCTTGATGAAGGATTAGTTTTTGAACGCAAAAACTTTTATCTCACGTTTGCTTCGCAAGACCAAAAAGAAGGTATGGCTGCGTTTGTAGAAAAAAGAAATCCTGATTTTAAAGGGAAATGATTTTCGTTCCAAGTTTTCAATTCGCGGTCAATATTCCTTTTTTAGGTTTACGTTAGAAAAATTTTTTACCATGAATTCGAAGATTCACAAACTTCTTTTAAAAACTGACAGAATCATGAGTAAAAAAATTTATGCTCCTCTCCTCGCTGCATTCTTATTTTTTTCTACACTAACTTCTTTAAATGCGCAACTAATTTTACGTGGTCCTTATTTACAAAGCCCGGGGCCTAACAGCATTATTATTCGGTGGAGAACCGATACACCAACCGATAGCCGCGTTTATTACGGCACAAGCATTGGCTCGCAAACCTTATTTGCCGATAGCGCCACTGCAACCACTGAACACCGAGTAAAAATCAACGGACTTACTCCGCTCACCAAATATTATTACAGTGTTGGCACTACTACCAACACACTACGCGGAAACGATGCCGCTTTATTTTTTAATACAGCTCCCGATGCTTCATCACATTCGCCAATTCGTTTTTGGACTATAGGTGATTTTGGGCATGGTAACGATGGCGAGCGCAAAGTGCGCGATTCATATTTGCAGTATTCGCAAAACACGGGGCACCCTGCCGATGCACAAATATGGGTAGGTGATAATGCTTACAGCGATGGCACTGAAGCTGAATTTCAAAGCAAAGTTTTTGATACCATCAATGGCTATGGCAACGTATTTTTGAACCTACCTTTCATTTCCACTTCGGGCAATCACGATTACAACAGCATTTGTCCGTGGCAAAACGCACAAGGCATTCCAGTACTTTGTGGTCAAGACCCAAACACACATACTGGCCCTTACTTAAATATTATTGACCCGCCTACACTAGGTGAGTTAGGCGGTGTAGCTTCCGGCAGAAAAATTTTTTACAGCATGGATTATGGCGATGTGCACATTGCTTCAATGAATTCAGAATTGGGTTCTTACACTTCTGCATACAATTGGACAGGCGTTTTAAATACAAGTCAAACTTTTACCTCGCCCATGCTCGATTGGCTAAAAGCCGATTTAGCAGCAACCACAAAAAAATGGAAAGTTGTAATCTGGCATCAAACACCTTATAGTGGTCAGGATAATTTTACGGAAGAAAATAGTGTGCAAATTTTTTGCACCGCCACTCGGCATCACTTCAATCCTATTTTAGAACAATATGGAGTAGACTTGGTTTTGGTAGGTCACGATCATAATTATCAGCGCACTTTTTTAATCAACGGTCACTATGGTGGTAAACCCGATTTTGATTCTGCAACCATGATGATTAATGGCACCAGCGGAAGAGAAGCAGAAGAAGGTCCTTACGTAAAATATACCAATGGCCCTTTGAGTGGAGTGGGAACCGTTTATGTAATTGCAGGAAACTCGAGTGAAGGAAATACCTACAGCCCAATCATGCACCCTGCAATTTACTGGGGCGAAGCATGTGATACTTGCTACGGCTCTTTTATTTGGGACGTAAATGGCGATAGATTAGATGGTCGTTATCTTACCGCAACGGGCGAAATAAAAGACAGCTTTACTATCGTAAAACAACAATGGAACAGCATTCAAAAAACAGAACCTTTGGCAAACAAAGTAAAGGTAGCTCCCAATCCTTTTACTGATCAAACCGAAATTTCATTTGCACTCAACAGCAATGAAGAAGTACACCTGGATGTGTATGATATAAGCGGAAAGAAAGTGGCTTCGAACGATTATGACAACACAAAAACAGGCCGTCAGATTTATATTTTTGACGGCAAAAATTTAAGTGCGGGTCAATATTTCTACGAACTAAAAACCGAAGAACAAAGCCTGCGCGGCAAGTTGATGTTGGTGAAGTGAGCATTCTACAGAGAGAGTTCGTCATTCCGAGTTTTGGCTCTGCAAAACGAGGAAACTTGTATTTCGTTCGCAAATAAAATACAAGATGCTTCACTTCGCAAAGGCTGCGTTCAGCATGACACACCTTTTTGATAGTGTGTTTAGTTACGGGTCCACATCAACCTTCACATCCACATTCTTCAAACCTGCAATTGTTTTCATTTTATCTAAAACAGTTTGCAGGGCATTTTTCATTTGCCCTTGCAAATTGCTCTTCAACAAAATCTGGCGGATATAGTAATTGTTGATTTTTGAAACATAAGGAATAACAGGTCCTAACACTTTTGCAGTATTTGTTTTGCGCAGCTCGTTAGCCAAATACAAAGCTGCCTGTTCAATCATTTGAACTTCCTTATGCTTCAGTGTTATTTCAACCATGCGCATAAATGGCGGATATTGAAATTGTCTGCGCGAAAGAATTTCAGTTTCATACATCTGCTTGAAATCGCTGTTGAGCACATTTTGAATAACCGGATGTCCGGGGTCAGAAGTTTGAATCATCACTCTGCCCTTCTTGTGTTTTCTTCCCGCGCGCCCCGCCACCTGCATCATCAATTGAAACGCGCGCTCGTGAGAGCGGTAACCGGGGTGGTGAATCAACTGGTCGGCATTGATAATGCCTACTAAACTTACATGGTCAAAGTCCAAACCTTTAGTAACCATTTGTGTTCCCACGAGAATATCTACTTCACGATTTTCAAATTCTGCAATCACTTTGGCGTGCCCGTTTTTTGTTTTCATAGCATCGTAATCTAACCGACTAACTTTTGCCGATGGAAACAGTTCGGCAATTTCATCTTCAATCTTTTCGGTGCCCATGCCTACAATATCCAAATCAATAGCGCCACAACTTTTGCATTTGTCAGCCATCTTTTCAAAGTAACCGCAGTAGTGACATTTGAGTTGATGCGAAAACTTGTGGTATGTTAAACTTACATCGCAGTTCTTGCATTTGTAAACATAGTTGCAGGTTTTACAAACTTGGTAATTGGCAAAACCTCTGCGGTTCAAAAACAAAATCACCTGCTCTTTATTCTTCAGCGCAAGACTCACACCATTCACCAGCGACTGCGTAAAACTGCCTTGCATACGTTTCCACTTCGTGTCGTCTTTTATATTGGCAATAGCAAATTCGGGCATCTCCATTCCACCATATCGTTTGTTCAAGGTCACCAATCCAAACTTTTCCTTTTCTGTATTGTAAAAAGTTTCTACCGATGGTGTAGCTGTACCCAGAATAACTTTTGCGTTGAACATAGTCGCCAGCACAATCGAAGCATCGCGACCATTATAGCGCGGAGCAGGGTCGGCTTGCTTCATGGAGTTATCGTGCTCTTCATCTACAATTACTAATCCCAAATCTTTAAACGGCAGAAACAAACCGCTGCGCGCGCCAATTAAAATTTTGTATTCGCCATGCAGAATCTTGTTCCATATTTCTACACGTTCGTTCTGATTAAACTTGCTGTGGTAAACGCCCACCTGTGTATTGAATATCTTTCGAAGGCGGTTAATGATTTGTGCGGTTAGTGCAATTTCAGGCAGAAGATACAAGACTTGTTTGCCTTCAGCAATCACTTCTTTTATCTTTTCAATGTAGATGTTAGTCTTGCCGCTTCCGGTAACTCCATAAAGTAAAACCACATTCTTTGTTTCAAAGTGAGCGTTGATTTGTGCGAGTGCATTCTTTTGTTCTTCACTCAAATCAGGAGAATCTACTTCAGCCGTTTGTAAATTGCCGAGCCGTGAAACTTCCATTTTGAATTCGATGAAAACATTTCGCTTTACCAAAGAAGCAAGAGCAGCTGCAGTGCTTTTTGAAAGTTCAAGCAACTCATTCTTGCGAATGAACTTTGCTTTCTTTTCTAATTGTGTGAATGCAAGAAGCAGTTCGACTTGTTTTGGTGCGCGACCGAGTTCTGCATAAATCTTTTCAAGCTCCGCCTGGTCTTCATACTTATCGTTGAGCTTGATATAAGTTTCGGTGCGCGGTTTAAACTTCTCTAACATTTCTTCCGAAGAAATAGCAATACCTAAATTGAAAAGTGTTTTGAGCAAAGGATATACGTTGCGCTTCTTCAGTAAATCCTGCACCTGCGGAATCTTTATTTCCTGCTGCGCACGCAGTGCCTGCACAATCAAAAACTCATCTTCATTCAGCGCTTCAAAATCTCCTTCGTAGCTTTCGTTGTAACGAATTTTTGTTTCACTCGAAAGTTTCAATCCAGAAGGAAGAGCAGCGTTCATCACCTCACCTTCGGTGCACATATAATACTCACTCATCCATTTCCAAAACTTCAATTGTGTTTCGGTCACAATCGGTTCTTCTTCGGCAATGGTTTCAATCAATTTGGCTTCAACAGCAGGTTTCTGATGGTGAATAGTTTTTACGATGGCAGAGTAGAAACGGTTTTTGCCGAACTGCACAATTACGCGCTGACCGACTTTTACAAACTGAACTAAATCAATACTCACCGCATAGGTATATGCCTGTGGCAGCGCGAGAGGAAGAATAACATCAACGTAAGTAACCTGTGAGTTCACGGAGTGAAAATAGAAAAAGTGAAATGCCATTCACGCCTACTCAATAGCCGGATGCCTTTTAAACTCTTTGGTTTCGTCAAACAATTTGCGGTAAGTAATGTGTCGCTTAAATAACTTTGCACCGAGAGTTTCGCAGGTTTTTATCATGGGCAAATTAAAATCACCCACCCAAACCAGTTCAATTTCATCCCATCTGTTTTTCGGAATCACTACTTCATCGGCTGCCATTACAATGGCTACCTCCACTCCTTTCTTTTGGTGCTCGGGCACCACTCCGAAAATGATTCCGAATATTTTGCGGTTGGTTTTGTCGAATGTTTTATACCACAGAAATTTCAACATGCCCAAAAGATTGAGATTGCCACGCGTGTGTTTGAACCAGCCGTTGAGCTCGGGCAGCATAATAAAAATGGCCACGGGCTCCTCTTTATAATAGCCGAACCAGCAGAGGTAATCGATCAGGACGGGTTTCATGCTGTTCATCATATTGAGCGATTGTTCTTCGCTCATTTCGTGAAAGTTGGGCAGGAATTTCCAGGTGCGGTTATACACGCTGCGAAAATCGGCTGCATATTTTTTGAGGTTGCTTTTTTCTATGTGGCGAAAAGTATAATCGCCTGTTTTTATCATGCGCTCAAAAACAGGTTTATAACGCTCCGGTCTAGTTTCTTTCAAATCAATGCGGTAGGAATACTGTTCGAAATAATTCCTGAATCCATACGCCTCGAAAAGCGGAATGTAGTAAGGCGGGTTGTAGTTCATTTGATAAGTGGCGGGCGTGAATCCTTCCACGAGCAAACCCCACCAGGCATTGCGCTCACCAAAGTTCACAGGACCGTCCACGGCTTGCATGCCGCGCTGCTGCAACCAGTTTTTTGCGGTGTCGAAAAGCATGTTCGCGGCTTGTTGATTATTGATGCACTCAAAAAATCCGCAGCCACCAGTGGGTTGTTCTTCGTTGTGCGCGTTGTCGTAATTAATGAAGGCGGCAATTCTTCCGATGGTCTTGCCATCGTCTTCTAAAATCCATCGCGTGCATTCGCCATGCGAAAAGTATTTGTTCTTTTTAGTGTCGAAAACTTTTTGAACGTCCTGTCTAAGCGGAGGAATCCAGTTGGCATCGCCTTCATATATACTGAAGGGAAGCTGATGAAATTTTTCTTCGGATTCTTTGCCGGTAACTTCGATGATGCGGAGCATATTAGAGTCGAAATTAAAATCTATCAATTATTTTGTGGCAGCAATCGCACTTTAAAAACGGACTGCAATTGCTTTGCTTTTTCATACTGAGCTGAATCGGTCACTAACACACGCATTAAAACAACGCCTTGCTTTGTTGGCGTTCTTATACAACCATTCTCTCTGCCAACCGATGAAAGCCGTACCGAATATTTTTGCTTGAAACCCTGCAGATTATTCATCACATAATACGGCTGCACATTGTCGCCATAAAAAGCGAGCGAACTGTATTGCGTGGAATCTGAAAACAAACCCGTGATGAGCAAATCGTTTTTGCTTACATCGTAAAAGCAGGCGTTGTAAACAAAATCGGGATTAGGCAGAACCACTCTACGAAGTTTTGCATCGGTTCGCGGAGCTTGTATGACGGTGTTCAACGGTTTGCCCGAACGGTGTTTGGCAATGGCAAAAATAAGTTCGGGCACAAAAGCAATAAACAAATACTGTGTAGCAAAAATGATTGCCGCAAAGAACAAAGCAGATTTGAAATAGTTTCTCATTTCGCCAATCGTTTAATTGATGGAAGAGGAACTTCATTCAAATGCTCTACGAAATTTCTTTCGCCCTTATAAATGCGTAGCACTAAATTGAAACGTGCATCGGTAGGAGATGGCAACCAGTTGCCGCTTTGCTTTTTGCTTGAAACAGTTATAGAAAAATTTCCTGCACTGTCGGTTTGCATATTTGAATTATTGAAAGAAAAGCGATTGGCTTCGTTGGGAATTAGATACAAATCCTTTCCGTAAGCAGTAATGCTCCAATAATTCGCTTTGATTTGATTGATGTTTCCGGTGATGGCGTAATCGTTTTCACCGTTTAGTTTTTCGTGTTGCTCGTCTTTTCTTGCAAAAAGATAAATGGCTTCTTCACTTGGAAGGGCAAACAAAGCAAATGTCGAAATCTGTGCGGTTAGTAAATTATCTTTGCCAAGGGGCAAAGACTGGCTTCCTGTCCAACTTCCGTTGGTAAAAAATGATTTGCTGGTTTCAACATTTGCCATACGATACACACCGACAGCAAGTCCGGTTATAACAGCTATAAACACAAACAGAAATTTTTTCACGCGCTAAATATAGCATCTCAGCTTTACTGTTCCCTTCCTTCTTTTTAAAACAGTTTTCTATATTCGGTTTCAATAATTATCCATGAAATCAATCATCATAACCGCAGCTTCAGTTTTTTTTATTTGCAGTTTCACTAGTTGCAAACAATGTACCAGCTGCACTAAGTATCCGAATGTGAACGACAGGTTTGATATGTGTAAGAAAGATTACGCTTCAGACGATTCATACAATCAGGCGTATCGTTACTATGAGTCGTTGGGGTATAAGTGTCAGTAGTAAGACTATGTCACGCTGAGCTTGTCGAAGCGTATTCGAAAATATCCTTCGACAAGCTCAGGATGACAAATCCCTAAACACCGCAATAAAATTCTCTCTTTTTATTTCACCGTAACTCTCGGGTCGAGGACGGAGTAAAGAATATCGTTGAAGATATTAACCACTACAAACACAAAGGCAACAAAAAGCACACTGCCCATTACCACCGGAAAATCGAATGAAAGAAGCGATTCGATAGTTTGCAAACCAAGACCTTTGTAATCAAAAACTTTTTCAATGAAGAATGCTCCGGTAAGCAAAGCAGCGAGCCAGCCAGAAATGGAAGTAACCACAGGATTCATGGCATTGCGTAGCGCGTGTTTAAAAACCACTTGATAATAACTTAGCCCTTTTGCTTTTGCAGTGCGTATGTAATCTTGGCTCAGCACATCGAGCATTGAACTGCGGGTAAGTTGTGTAATGATAGCTACCGGGCGAACACCTAACGCAAACATTGGCAGCCAAAGGTTTTTCCAAATCGTGACAGTTTCTCCGTTGTAATCAATATCGGTTAGTGAGCCGCGCACGTTGAGGTGAGTCCAGTCGCTGAGGTAGTAACCGAAAATCATGGCGAGAATAATTCCTGAAAAATATGCGGGTTGAGAAATACCAAAAGTGGAAAGCACCAAAATTGAATCGTCCCAAAGCGTGTATTGTTTGACCGCTGCAAAAACCCCGAGAATAATTCCTGCAAACGAGGCAAACAGCATGGCGGAGAGCGCAAGAACAAAAGTGGGATAAATCTTTTCGCCCAGTATCTCACTCACCTTTCTTCTAGTTTGAAATGATTTGCCGAGATAAGGCGCTTTTAATACAAGCGATACAGAACCTATAGTAAAGAGCGATGTAAACTTTACTTCATCTGCATTTAGATACGAAGACGCATCTTCATTCTTTTGGTTGTTGAGTGATACAGGAGAAATATCGTTGAAGTAAAGAGCCAAGCGTTGATACCAGGGAAGGTTTAAACGAAATTCTTTTTCGATAGCGGCCACAGAAGAAACATCGGCACGTTGACCGAGTGTCATTCTAGCAGAGTTAACTGGTAAAATGTTGAAGAGAAAAAAAATAGCAATCACCACTCCTATCATTACAAAAAAGCCATTGAGCAAACGCTTTGTAATAAATTTGAGCAGAAGCATGGAATGTAATTAAGGAGAATTTAATTCAAAGAGTTTTCAAATTCACTTGTGAGCTCATTGGCAATTTGTTTTACCGGACGAATAGAATGAACATACTCAATTGAAGGTCCCGCGCACCACATAGTTTGATACGTAGCCCCGAAGGCAGCTTTTTCAAGGGCCTTCATTCCCTTGTAGTAGGTTATCATCTTCGTCCACTTCTTAATTTTCTTATTGCTGTTCAAAAATTTTTCTACAAAGTTCTGTTGCGTGCCTATCTTCTTCACGTAATCGGTATTGATGACTGAGCAAGGTGTGCCTGAAAGTTTTGTAGTCATCACAATATCCTTTGCTCCGTAATTCACACAAGCCATCTTGTAATCCTCTGTAACCGGTGCTTCGGTAGATGCTATAAAAGGACTGCCAATTGAAATTCCGCAAGCACCATAGTCGAGCATTTGTTTCATTTGCTTTCCGTTTCCTACACCACCTGCTGAAATCACAGGAATCTTGCAATGCTGAACAAGCGTAGTAATTAAGTCGCGTGGAGAAATTCTACCTGCATGACCTCCTGCTTCTTTGTTTACCGCAATAATGGCATCACAGCCCATAGCTTCTACTTTCTTGGCGTATTCCAAATCAATTACATCGGCAAAAACGTTTATGCCAAGTGGCTTGCAAACATTGATAACGCCTTGAGGCGAACCCAGTGAAGTGATAATAAACGGCACGCGGTATTCCACACAGGTTTTCAATTGCTCCTCTAACCGCATGTTCGATTTATTGGTGATAAGGTTAATGCCGTACGCTTTGTCAGTAGCTGCTTTTATTTCATCCAATGCTTTTCTAAACTCGGCATCGGTGCGGTAGTTGAGAGCAGGAATAGCTCCTGCAATTCCAGCCTTACACGCTTCGATAACCATCTTTGCATTGCTTACTAAAAACATGGGCGCCATAATTACAGGGTAATCAATGTTCAGCATTTTAGTAAGCGCGGTTTCAACTTTTGCCATAGTTATTTGTTTGGCGTGCAAAATAAAAAATGTTGATTGGGTTAAAACAAAGTGAGAGGAAATATGCGGGAGTGATAACAATACAAACTGTATGGTTCTAGAAATTCTAAAACAAAAATTCGGTTTTCTATTAGTCTAAGTCTCCACAAATTCCCCTTCCCATCTTGCGATAACCACAGTGGCTAAACAGTTGCCTATCACATTTACCGAAGTGCGTGCCATATCCATGAGTTCATCAATTCCCAAAATAATAAACACTGGCTCCACAGGAAGGTTGAAGGATGAAAGCGTTCCAAGTAAAATAACCAACGAAGCACGAGGCACTCCAGCCACCCCTTTGCTCGTGAGCATAAGTGTAAAAACCATGAGTAACTGTGTGCCGAGTGTCAATTCAATTCCTGCAGCTTGCGCCACAAATACCGAAGCCAATGCAAGATAAAGTGTAGTGCCATCGAGATTAAAAGAATACCCCATTGGCATTACGAACGAAACAATTTTGCGCGGCACACCAAGATGTTCCATTGCTTTCATCGCTTTGGGCAAAGCAGATTCGGATGAGGTGGTAGCAAATGCAATAGATACCGGTTCAATGATTGCTGTGATAAATTTTTTAAGCGGAACTTTTGAAAGTAAGGCTACCGGTAATAATACGATGAGAAGAAAAACAAAAAGTGCAGCATAAAGTGTTAGCAGGAGTTTTACAAGGTTTACAAGAACACCAAGACCCATATGACCAACCGTGTAAGCTATAGCTGCACAAACAGCTACAGGCGCAAAATACATAATGAGTGCGGTGAACTTAAACATCACTTCGCTCAGGCTCTCTACAAAATTGAGCATTGGGCGTTTGTGTTTTTCGTCAAGCTGTGCAAGACCTACACCAAACAAAATACTGAACACAACAATTTCTAAAACCGCGCCATCGTAAATACTTTTGGCAATGTTTTCAGGAAAAATGTGGAGAATAATATCACTGAAAGTTTGTTTTGCCGTAGGCAAAAGTGCATCGGTATGTTCTACTTGGGGCAAAATAATTCCAACTCCTGCTTTTGAAAGATTGATAGCGGCCAAACCAATGAAAAGTGCAAGTGTTGTAACCACTTCAAAATAGAGCAAACTCTTCCATCCCATTCTGCCTACTTGTTTAATGTTGCTATGTCCTGCTATACCAAAAACTAAAGTACCGAAGAGCAACGGAGCAATAATGCATTTGATTAATCGTAGAAATAGTTGCGAAAGAATTTTAAGGTTTTGCGAAAACACGGGAAAGTCAATTCCAATTTCAATACCAATGAGCATACTGATAAGTATGGTGGTGGTCAAGGAACGTTTTAAAAAAGCATAGTAGATGAGAGATGCTAGGGAGAGCCACCGCATACCTGATAAAGCAGTTTCGGGTATAGTGACGATTCCTTCAAAAGCTGCGAGTGAAACAAGCACCGCCAGCAAAACTGCTACAAGCGCAGCCACAAGAATTTTAGATTGGTTCATGAATTGAATATAGCCGAATATTGAAATCAAGAAAGGAAAGAGACATGCATAAACTAATGAAGTAGAGTAAAACTTTTTAGAACATACCGCTAGTGTAAAACCTTACTCTATTCTTCCCGCTTTAAAAAACCTTCGTTTGTAATACGCTTCACTAAGGTCGCTAATGATTACGCCCGCTTGTGTAGAAGCATGAGCAAACTTGCCATGTTGCAGATAAATGCCCACATGCGAAATTCTGTTTTTCTTTATTTTAAAAAACAGCAAATCACCTTCGACAAATTCGTCCTTACCTCCTTTCACCACTTTGCATTGCGCAAAAATTGAAGCCGCGCTGCTATTCAGTTTCTTACCATAAACTTTTTCGTACAGCATGTTTACAAAATGCGAACAGTCAATTCCTTTAGAAGAATTTCCACCGTAGCGATAGCAGGTTCTGTACCATTTGAAAATCTGCTGATACAGTTCTATGTTTTCGCAAACACGCAAATCGATAGCGTACTTAGAATAGAAAGAATCAATTTTTGTAAACAGCGTATCATCGGTAACAGAGATTTGGATATCCTGTCCCTCAATTACAGGCATTTTTTGCGCGTGAATACTTTCGGTGCAAAAAAGGAAGGCAATAAAAAAATATAGAAGTAACCGAAGATTCATAGACATTGTAATCGAAAAATAAATAGTAACACCAAGGCACTAAGGCGAAAAGATTATGCTGGTTTTACCTTCGTGACTTTGCGCCTTTGTGTAAGAATTTCTGCGTTTTATTTCGCATTTAATTTACTGTGGTTCTTTCCATACAAGAAGTAAACCACAAAACCAATCAACAGCCAAACGAGAAAACGTTCCCAGTTACTCGAACCTGATTCGCATAGCAAGTAACTGCAAGACAATAGGCCAAGCACTGGAATGAGTGAAAGATTTTTAAAGAAGGAATAAACCGAAACAACCACGGTGAGAACGAAGAAAGCAGCATAAGGAATTTTGGTGCGAAGAATATCCCATGTGCCCGCATTAGCATCAACGCTATTCATCGTAAAGAAATTTCTTACTCCTTCATTGTTGTAAACCCACAACAAAATTCCGCCACCAATAAACAGCAAAGGCATAATCCATTTCGCGTTAATGTAAGGAGTTTTGAATTTGCTTTGTGGTGGATTGGGTGATAATTGCAATTTCAAAATACCACCGCACACCAACACAAACGCGAAGAGTGTACCAACGCTGGTTAAGTCAATAACTACATTCATATTTAAAAATAAAGCAGGCACAGCCACAACCACGCCCGTGAGAATAGTAGAGAACGAAGGCGTTTTAAACTTCGGATGAATGCGCGAAAAAATTGGCGGCAACAATCCATCTCGGCTCATGCTCATCCAAATTCTTGGTTGACCAATTTGAAAAACGAGCAGCACACTTGCTGTTGCAATGACTGCGCTAACGGCTACTACTCCTGCCAACCAATCCAAATGAATTTCTTTGAAAACAAAAGAGAGCGGGTCGCCTACATCGAGCTTGCTGTAATTCACCATGCCTGTAAGAACCAAAGCAATCAGCACATAAATAACTGTGCAGATGAGGAGTGAATAAATCATACCCCGTGGTAAATCGCGCTGCGGGTCTTTGCATTCCTCGGCTGTTGTAGAAATTGCATCGAATCCGATGTAAGCGAAAAATACAGCGGCAGTTCCTTTGAGTATTCCTCCAACTCCATTCGGCATAAAGGGATGCCAGTTTACAGGTTGCACATAAAATGCACCTACTACAATCACTACAATTATCACCAAAAGTTTCAATGCCACCATTAAGTTGGCTGAGTTTCTTGATTCCTGAATACCGATGTAAGTGATGTAAGTGATTAAAACCACAATCGCGAAAGCGGGTATATCGCAAATGAATTTAAAGTTGCCGATAGCCGGTGCAGTTTGCCAAGCCAGTTTAGCTGCATCGCTTACCATTGCCTGTGCGCTCCAATAATCCATGGTTAAGTAATCGGGAATGTGCCAACCGAAACCATCGAGAAGAGAAGTAAAATAATCGCTCCACGAAATGGCTACAGCAATGTTTCCAATGGCGTATTCCATCAGTAAATCCCAGCCAATTATCCACGCAATAATTTCTCCGAACGCTACATACGAATACGTGTAAGCACTTCCGCTTACCGGAACCATACTCGCAAACTCCGCATAGCAAAGTGCAGAAAAACCGCAGGCAACAGAAACAAAAAGAAAAAGAAAAATAATTCCGGGGCCGCCATCGAAACTTGCTTTGCCAATGGTGGAAAAAATTCCCGCGCCTACAATAGCGGCAATACCAAAAGCCGTGAGGTCGCGCACGCCAAGTGTTTTGTGCAAGCCACCAGTTTTTTCGGCTTCAATCAATCCCGCTTCGGCATCGGCTAAAACTTTAGCAACGTTTTTTTTTCGGAATAAATCTGACATTAGACTTTAGATTTTAGATGATAGATTATTGACTCGAACCTTCGTGGCTAAAATAGCTTTTGAATTGAATGCAAAAAAGTAAGGCTAAAATATAATGTGTGTGACAAAAACTGAATTCACATAAACACTTGAACACATAAACACATTAACACACAAAATCTTAAACTCGCGCTGTGATTTACAATTTCATTACGATTGAGGGATGCATTGGTGCGGGTAAAACAACGCTGTCAAAAAAAATTGCTGCTGATTATAACGGCAAATTAATTTTAGAACAGTTTGAAGACAATCCGTTTTTACCTAAGTTTTACGAAGACCCTGCTCGTCATGCTTTTCCGGTTGAATTGTTTTTTATGGCGGAGCGTTTTCAGCATTTGAAAAAGCTGTTGAGCGAAGCCGATATTTTTAAATCGTTTACGGTTTCTGATTTTCTTTTTCAGAAGAGTTTAATTTTTGCTAATCAAAATCTAAACGAGAACGAGGCGAAACTCTATCGCATGTTATTCGACATTATCAATCCTTCTTTGCCCAAACCCGACATTACTTTGTATCTCTACGCTCCTATTGAGAAACTTTTGCAGAATATTAAAAACCGCGGAAGAGATTACGAGCAGAATATTACAGGAGATTACTTAGAGAAAATTCAGAACGCGTATCTCGAATACTTCAAACTGCAAACGCATTCACGAATTGTTTTGCTCAATACCACTAACCTGAATTATATTGATCTGAAAAAAGATTATGAGTTTGTAGTGGATGTGCTGAATACGGAATTTGATTTTGGTTTACATTATGTGTAATGAGAAGTTCCACTTCTTGAAGAAGTGGAACTTCTGTAAATAATAATATGAAATACATTACCCGTAACATCTGGATTCTTTCACTGGTTAGTCTGTTCAACGATGTGTCAAGCGAAATGCTTTACCCGGTAATGCCCTTGTTTTTATCGAGCATTGGATTCTCTTCTGTGTTAATTGGTTTGCTCGAAGGTTTTGCTGAAGCTACTGCTGGCTTGAGCAAGGGATATTTTGGCCGTTGGAGCGATGCCAGCGGCAAACGTTTGCCTTTTGTGAATGCAGGTTATTTAATGAGTGCTATTTCAAAACCAATGATGGCATTCTTTAGTCATCCAATTTGGATTTTTAGTGCACGCGCTACCGATAGATTAGGTAAAGGTGTGCGTACCGCTGCGCGCGATGCCATTCTCTCCGATGAAAGCACGCCAGAGAACAAAGGAAAGGTTTTTGGTTTTCATAAAATGATGGATACTATAGGCGCAACTATTGGTCCCGCGTTTGCGCTGGTGTTTCTGTATTACTATCCTGCGCATTACCAATTAATTTTTCTGTTGGCGTTTATACCTGCTATCTTAGGAACTCTGCTTACGTTTTTAGTAAAGGAGAAACAAATGCCGCATCAGGAAAAGCCATCTTTTCGTTTATCGCAAACGTTTGATTATTTAAAAACAGCTTCTGCCGATTACAAAAAATTAGTGGCTGCGCTTTTGCTTTTTGCTTTGTTCAACAGTTCTGATTTGTTTTTGCTGATGAAAATAAAAGCGAGTTGTAATAACGATTCGTATGTGATCGGCTGTTACATTCTTTACAATCTTGTTTTTGCAGCGGCTGCTTTTCCCCTTGGTCATCTGGCTGATAAGTTAGGAATGAAAAAAACCTTGCTCTTCGGGTTCTTCGTGTTTGTGCTGGTGTATGCAGGCTTCGGAATTAATTCATCGTTCACGGGTTTTCTTTTCCTGTTTGTGTTGTATGGACTTTACACAGCCGCTACCGATGGCGTTTCAAAAGCGCTCATCAGTAATATGGTTCCTAAAACAGAAACTGCTTCTGCCATTGGCACATACTCAGGATTAAGTTCAGTAATGATTTTATTTGCCAGCATAATTGCAGGGTTGATTTGGAAATACATTTCGCCCGAAGCTGTTTTTATTTTCAGTGCCGTGGGGGTGGCGTTGGTTTTTGTGGTGTTGGCTTCAATGAACTTCAAAGAAAAACAAATGCAGTAGCAAATGCGAAGGCGCGAAGACACGAAGAAACGCAATGTCATGCTGAGCTTGTCGAAGCATCTTTCTTCAAAACCCTTCGACAAGCTCAGGGTGACATCACTCATCATCTCTAGTTACTGCTCAGCTTAAAACAAAACAGCTATACAAACTGCACCTTCACCATTCTACAAACTAACTTTTATGGCATTGCAAAGCGTTACCAAAAAATTGAACAACTATTGTTTGCTTTTTCTTAACCTTTACTTTACCGTTATTCAAAATTCTTTACCTTTCTTTACTTAAAATTATAAGCACATGAAAAAATTTTACTTTCTGCTTACCTGTTTGCTTCCGGTTTTTGTTCATTCCCAAATGACCGTTACAGTGGGTCCTTACTTACAAAGCCCGACTCCTTCATCTATAAAAATTTTATGGCGAACCGATCTTCTATGCGCTTCTAAAATTGTTTATGGAACCGATTTAGCTAACCTGAACCTTTCAGTAACAGACACCATGCCTGTTACCAAACATGCAGTTCAACTAACCAATCTTGCTCCATACACTAAATATTTCTATGCGGTTTATTCCGGCTCTGTTTTTTTAGAAGGTGCTGATAGCACACATTGGTTCAGAACTTTTCCGATAGCTGGAACTAACCTTCCGTTTCGCGCTTGGGTGATTGGTGATTTTGGAAAAGCGAACGAAAAGCAAAAAAATGTGCGCGATGCATACGTAAATTTTGATTCGGTGGAAACTAACTTGTGGTTATGGTTAGGCGATAATGTTTATGACGATGGTACAGAAGCGGAATACCTTACCAAGGTTTTTGATTCCATCAACGGTTATAGGAATGTAATGAAGCACTGGCCTTTTCTGCCGTGCCCGGGCAATCACGATTATAATTCTGTTTCACCAGTGGTGAGCCCGGTGTCCCCACTTTCTCAAACAGGTCCTTACTTAGATTTTGTAGACGTTTATAAAAACGGTGAAGCGGGTGGTGTGCCAACAGGACACGAATTATTTTACTCTTACGATTATGGTAACGCCCATTTCATTTCCATGAATTCAGAACTTGGCTCGTTGTTTAATGCCAGCGATGACTGGAACGGAGTAAGTCCGTTTTTCACGTTTACTTCTTCTCCCTTCACCACATGGCTGGCGCAGGATTTGCAACAAAACACAAAGCCCTGGGTGATTGCTTATTTCCATCAACCGCCTTATACAGCGGGCTCACACGATTCAGGAACGTGGTGGGAAGTTTACATGAAATCTATGCGCGAACGCTTCACTCCTATTCTTGAACAATACGGGGTTGACTTAGTGCTTTGCGGGCACTCGCATGTTTACGAACGCAGCATGTTAGTGCGTGGACTTTACAGCGATGTATCAAGTTTTAATCCTTCTATGATTTTACAAAACCGAAGTGGTGTTGATGCACTTGGCGAGGCCTACACAAAATATACACAAGGCGCAAACGCCAATCGCGGAACGGTGTATGTGGTAAATGGAAATTCGGGAAGCAACGATAGCAGCCCACCGTTTGACCATCCTTACATGTTTTCTGAATATGGCTGCGATACTTGCTGCGGTTCTTTCGTACTAGATATTGACAGCAACCGCTTAGACGGAAGACATATTGATATGGGCGGTGTAGAGCGCGACCATTTTACCATTTACAAAATAGATGCTGTTGCACCAAGTGGCGTGGGCGAAATAAACGGGGACTGGATTTCTGAATTGAAAATTAAACCAAATCCTTTCAGTGGCTCTACGCAACTTTCTTTTGAACTTGCAAAAAACGAAACCATAAAAATTCAACTGATTGATGTAACAGGCAAAACGGTGGAGATTTTTTCAGGAAACCTTACGAAAGGAAATCACAGTTATGAAATAGATGCAAAAAAACTTTCGCTGGCAAAGGGAATTTATGTAGTGGAAATGACAGGCGCAGGAGAGACATTAGCGAAAAAAATTCTGCACATAGAATAAGCAGTTATGAAAAAAACTTTTACAGCTGTTGCCGTTTTATTCTCGGTAATGTTGAATGCACAAGTGTTCAACATTACCAATTTTGGTGCGGTTGGAAATGGTATCACGATTCACCGTGTTGCTATACAAGTGCCAGTTGGATGTGGGATAATAATCTTAAAGTTCATAAAGGACTGACCCCACCTTTTTTCTTATTTTCATTTTACCAATGCGGTTTAGTTTCCTCTTCTTTTTATTGCTGCTTACAAAAATTTCCTGCGGATTTAATCTTCACGGCATAGTTACCACACAAAAGGGCGAGCGGCTCAGTTATGTAAATATTCACGTTAAAGGCACTACCAACGGCACCAGTGCCAATGCCGAAGGGCAATATGTATTTGAATTGCCGGCAGGTAACTACGAAATTATTTTTCAGCACCTAGGCTTTAAGCAGAACAGCCAAATCGTAAACCTCCAAAAAAGTACCGAGCTCAATATTGCAATGGAAGAATTGCAGTACGAAATAAAAGATGTAATCATAAACGGTAATGAAGACCCTGCTATTGCCGTCATTAGAAAAGCTATTGAAAAGCGGAAATATTTTTTGCAGGCGGTAGAAAGTTACAGTTGCGATGCTTATGTAAAGGGAGTTAACCGATTAACCGATATTCCTTTTTGGGCTGAGCGCAGAATTAAAAACGCAGGCATTGTAGTGGGCAAAAATGGCGTGGTGTATCTCAGCGAATCGCAATCGAAACTTTACTACAAACGCCCGAATAAATTTCACGAAGTGGTTTACTCATCTAAAGTAAGCGGTAAAACAAACGGCTTTACGTTCAATAGCGCGCAAAATTTTTATTTCAATTTTTACGAGCGAAACATTACGATTGAGTTCCTCGCTCAGCGTCCACTTATTTCTCCGTTAAGTGAAAGCGGTTTTTTCTATTACAACTATCACATGTTGGGTGCTTACAAAGAAGGCGACCGCCTCATCAATAAAATTCAAGTAACGCCTAAGCGCAAAAACGACCCGTGCTTCACAGGCGTGCTCAGCATAGTTGAAGATAATTGGAACATTCACTCACTCGAATTAGTGTTGATAAAAAACAACGGCATTCAATATCTCGACACACTTAAAGTGACTCAATATTTTGTACCGGTGAAGAACGATATCTGGTTACCAACGCAGCAGCGCTACGATGCAAACGGTGGTGTGCTCGGCATAAAAGGCGATGGATATTACCTAGGCATTTTCAAAAACTACATCGTTAACGATGTACTCGGCAGTACGAACACTGTGGTGAAAATAGATTCAGCCAAAGCACCAAAGAAATTTGTGCAGCAAAAGAAGAAGGCAGAAAAGAAAGCCGAGAAAAAACTTTTCACGCCCGAAATAATGGTGGTGGAAAAAGAAGCCAACAAACACGAAGAAGTGTATTGGGACAGTGTGCGCCCCATTCCACTTACTGAGTTAGAAGTAGGCGATTATCAGGCCAAAGACAGCATTGAAAAAATGCGCGACTCTAAAGAGTTTAAAGACAGCACCGATAAAATAATCAATAAACCAGGCTTCTTCTCCATACTTACGGGTTACACCTATCGCAAGCAAAACAAAAAGTTTCAGGTAGACTTTCCATCACTACTTGAACTCGTAAATTATAATACCGTTGAAGGAGTCAATCTTCAAATGAAGTTTGGTATATCTAAAAGGTTTCAAAACGGTCGTAGAATTTTGTTTGAACCAATTTTGCGTTATAGCGTGGTGAATAGGCATGTAAATGGAATGGTAACACTTACCTTTCGCAACAGTCAAGTGAATAATGAATTTTTTATTCTCAGTGGTGGAAAATTCATCAGCCAGTTCAACGAAACCCAACCGCAAAGCGAATTGGGAAACACTTGGCAAACCCTCGTGCTCAAAAACAATTTCATGAAATTGTATGAGCAGTATTTTGTAAAGTTCACTTACACGCGCGAAGTGTATAATGGCATTGACCTTTCGCTTAGTGCGGGTTACGCGCAACGTTTGCCTATGGAAAACTTAAGCCACTACAATTTTTTCAAAAGCATTAAGAAAGACTTTACACCTAATGGCATGAGCCTAACTGGATTAAATGAGAACAATGATAACATCAACCACCATAGTAGCTTTCGCCTCGATTTGAAATTGCACTTCGTTTTTGGGCAAGAATATATCACCCGCCCCGATGCAAAATTTCGTCAGGGCTCTAAGTATCCTGAACTTTACATTGTATACAAAAGAGCTATAGCTATAAAAGGATTTAGCGATTTAGATTATGATTTTTTGGAGGCTAAACTAGCGGGCAAAATTTCGTTGAAAATTCTAGGCACCATGTTTTATCGTTTTGGCGGAGGCGGATTTGCGACAGGCAAACGCATTGAGTTCAGCGATTACAAACATTTTTCAGGAAATTTTCTCACGCAAGGCGGCACCGATTTATTGGGACTTTACCTCATTCAATACTATCGTTACAGTACCAATAAATATTTTGTTCAGGCCGATGTAGAACATCACTTCGGTGGATTTTTGTTCAACAAAATTCCGGGCATCAGAACCCTGAAGCTTGATGAAATACTTGGCTTTCATTTTCTCTATACACCAGAACGTAAACAATATTTTCAGGTTGATGCAGGCA
Organism: Bacteroidota bacterium; assembly: GCA_947479455.1. Taxonomy (GTDB): domain Bacteria; phylum Bacteroidota; class Bacteroidia; order Chitinophagales; family LD1; genus Bog-950. Next base: position 49,698 of record CANJZE010000005.1, on the reverse strand, counting down.
TCGGCAACATTCTAAAAATTATTCGCATTGATTTTGTAGCGGGCTTTGGTGCAGGTAAAAAAGAAGTTTACTACGGTGGAAGAATCGGCCTGAATATTTCGTTGACGCGATAGGTAAACAAAGCAAGAGATGTCATGCTGAGCTTGTCGAAGCATCTTTTCGCTCATCACCCATCGACAAGCTCAGGGTGACAATTACCGCTTCAAAATCCTCAGCTCCTTCGGGAAGTAATTGTTGATGCGATTATCAAGTACTTTCATCCAACCTAAATTTACTCCTTTATATGTAGCCAAACACCAGCCGCGCAATAGTGTTTTCAACTTAGGTGCTTCGCTTCGCAAAAAAGAAATGGCTTCTTCTCTATTCAATTCTACCGAGGGCAAATCGCGTTTGCAAAAATTGCTGAGCGCCAAATCGTGCGAGGGCAAAAAATCTTTTCCCTTCACTGTGCCGGTATAAATTCCCGCGTGGCGTATGTAGAGATGCTTCTCCAGAAGAAGAAAATCAGCATAAATACTTTTAGGAATGGCGAAGAGAAATTCGTTTTTGATGTACTCAACAAAACTTTCCGCCTCGAGTAAATATGTGACTTCAGTCTTCAGACTTCGGACTTCGGACTTCGGACTTCGGACTTCGGACTTCGGACTTCCGTCTCCTCCGTCCTTCCTAAGAACCGCCATATAAAATCCTTCTCCCTTTATTTTATGCGGATAAAACTGGTAACCGTATTTCGTTTTCACCTGACCGTAATCCGGTATTTCCAATTCCGCATTCCGCATTCCGCGTTCCGCAATTCTCTCATCGTTTTCTTCCGGCTCAAATGTACACGTTGAATAAATTAAAAACCCACCGGAAGCCAGACATGCCATAGCATGTTGCATAATCTCCTGCTGACGAACAGCACACAGGCTCACGTTTCGTTCGCTCCACTCCTGCACCGCATCTTTATCTTTGCGAAACAAACCTTCGCCACTACAAGGAGCGTCCACTACCACGATGTCGAAAAAGTTTTCAAGCGCTGCAAAATCTTCGGTTTTGTTTTGGGAGATAATAGCGTTGGCGTTTCCCCACTTCACCACATTCTCTTGCAAAATTTTGTTGCGGTTAGGAATAATTTCGTTGCTCACCAGTAAGCTTTCTTCATTCATCAGCGAAAGTAGATGCGTTGATTTACCACCGGGTGCTGCGCACAAATCCAACACGCGCACCGTTTTATTTTCAGGATTAATCTGTTTCCACACCTGTTCCAAAAGCATAGAACTGGCTTCCTGCACATAGTAAACGCCCGCATGAAACAGAGGGTCAAACGTAAACGAAGGGCGCTCTGTCAAATAATTTGCGCTGTTACACCAAGGCACCGGTTCAGCCAACGGAAGTTTAGTTTCTGCTTTCTTATTCGGATTAAAGCGCACCGAAACAGGAGAAGCTTCATTTAAACTTGCAAGAAACTTTTCGAAATCATTTCCCATATAGTTTTTCATGCGTTGCAAAAACGCTTCGGGATAGATAGTTGGGTTGGTCATTGGTTCAATGGTAGTGAATTCTTTTTCTATAGTGGTTTTACATTAACCAATACTGCGCACCAGCAGACTTTCAAAAAACTCAGCCATGTTAGCGGGCTTCAGTTTTCGCCAAAGAATATCGTTGTAGTTTTTACCGAGATGCAGAAAGTGATGTATGCCGGTTTGCTGCATTTCGTGGGTTACATGCTCGCGAAAATTAATGGCAATAATCCAACCGCCTTCTTCCTTCACATCTTCATACCACTCCTCGTAATACGAATCATCACTGCCGTGAAAATTCAAAACGTTCTCGCCCAGCAAAATATACTTGCTGATCCCGCTTTTGATCATGGGATCAATAATTGTGCGCTTAAACTCCATAATATCATTGTGCAGCGCATCGTTCCACTCCCCAATAAATTCAATAACCGCACTGTTGGTTTCATAATCAACAAACAAAACTTTACAGTATAAAGTCGATGAGCCGAAAAAATCCCACTGCGGATGTATATAGTAGTTGTAAATTTTTTGGGTGTACTCAAACTCATTATAATGTCTCCTGTAAAAAGGAGAGCGTTTGTCTTCCGAAGCAATGTAGTCATCGCGCCAGCCATAGTAAGGTTCTATTTCGTGCAAGAGTTTTTTGTTTGAACAAAATTAAAAACGTTTGTGGGTTCATGCTTGTTTGCATGCGCCACAAAAACATATTTTAGCCAAAACATTTATCGTCTATGAAATTGAATTTCGATTTCAGCAATCCTGCCAAACTTCTTTTCATCGTTTCTGCTTTTGTTATTTCGTTCACCTTGCCTTATCTAAGTAAAGACGCAGGCATAACCGAAGATGAGCCACAGCATCGCGAGCACGGCAAAAAACTTTACGACTACTATACCAAAGGCGACAAAACAGTAATCGAATCTCCGTTTGATGAAAAAGGTCAATGGAAATATTTTACAGAAGGAACTGCAAGCAAAACTGCAATAAACATTTATGGCGGCTTCTTCGATTTTTTGGCGGAAGTTCTTCATCAAACCATCTGTAAAAACTACGATGCCTTCGAAACCAAGCATGCGCTGTCAGCTTTCTTCGGTGCGCTGCTTTTTATTTTTACCGCGCTCATTGCCCAGCGCATTTCCGAAAGCTGGAGCATATCACTGCTCACGCTTGTTATTGCCACATTCACTCCGCGCCTGTTTGGTTATTCTTTAAACAACCCGAAGGACATTCCACTCGCCACATTTTTTGCTTTCAGTCTTTTGCAAATGATTTCGTTTATTAAAGAACTACCGCGCATTCGAATTGTGCGCGCAGTATTGCTCGCCCTTAGTTTTGCATTTGCTATTTCAGTGCGCTCTGGAGCGGTGATTCTCATTTTTTATTTTCTGGCTTTCGTTGTTTTTTATTTTACGCTTCAGTTTTTTTATGGTGAAGCAGAGCCGAAGAGTTTCATTAAACCTTTAGCAGTTGTTTTTCTCATTTCTATTGCCGGTTATTTGGGCACATCTTTGTTTTGGCCATGGGCTATGCAAAATCCATTGCTCAACCCACTTCGATCGCTTTCGGTTTTCAAAAACTTCGACACATTTATTATCAGTGAACTTTTTGAAGGCAAATGGATTACCAACAAAAATTTGCCTTGGTATTTTGTACCTAAATGGATTTACATCACTACTCCGGTAACTGTCATTTCGGGCTTTGTGCTTTTCCTAATTCTTCTTCCGAAGTTTATTCGAAAACAAAACTGGCAGATAACTGCTTATGGTTTGTTGTTGTTCTCTGTAGCGTTTCCGCTTCTTTCCATCATTCTTAATCATTCTAGTATTTACAACAGCGCAAGGCATATCACGTTTGTAATTCCTTCGATGATTGTTCTTTCCGCTTTGGCATGGGCAGAAATTTTTAAAGCAGTCAAGGATGTTTATCTGAAGTTTTCTGTAGTGGCGGCTTTTGTAATTATTCTTTCAGAACCGGTTTTATTCACCATAAACAATCATCCGTTGCAGGGTTTGTATTTCAATCCGCTAATAGGCGGCACTAAAGCCGCTTTCAAAAATTACGAAATGGATTACTGGGGATACTCTATTCGTTCTGCATTTAATTGGATAGAAAAAAACGATTCCTCTTTCACCGAAGAAAACAAAGGGCGCGTGCGCATGTGGTATGGTGAGCAATCGAAGCTCAGTTATTTTGCCGATAGCAGTAAACGGTTTAAGCATGTACTTGCCGAAGAAAACTCGGCCGATTGGGATTACTTTATTGAGTTGCCTTCGAGTGGTAAGTTTGCTCCGGATATTGTTTACCACTGGCCACCTAAAGGCACCGTGTATGAAGTCAGGGTAGACAGCGCGCCAGTTTGTGCGGTGGTCAAGAACCTGCGTTTAAGACAGAATACCGCTGAAAACAATTCTGCTGCCATTACACAAAACAATAAGGTCGACCCTTTTAATCAAGCGTTCAATGCAGGGATGAGTTACTACGGTCAAAAAAATTACAATGCCGCTATTTTGGAATTCAAAAAGGCCAACGTCTTAGCTCCTAAAAATTTATTGGTGGTCAATAATATTGTTGCCTCACTCAATGAACTCAAAATGTTTGACGAAGCCATTGCGTACGCCACCAAAGGGTTAAAGACTGACCCTAATTTTACCTTGCTCAAAAATAATTTTGCCGAAACGCTCAAAGCCAAACAATCCTTCACTGTCGATGCCAGCTATTACATCAATATCAGCTACAACTATTATGTGCATGGCGAATTTGAAAAATGTATTGCCGCTTCAAAAATGATTTTAAAATATGACCCAAACAGTTTTTTAGCTTGGAACAACATCTGCTCGGCTTATAACCAACTGAACCAATACGACAAAGCAATTGATGCCTGTAACAAAGGTTTGAAACTTGCACCTGCTAATGAACTGTTGAAGAACAACAAAGCGGTAGCTGAAAAGGCTACAGGGAATTAGTTTCCAACTTTATCAAACTTAACATTGGCTTAATATTGCGATTATACATTCGCTTCATCTTAAAAAATACATATTACTATGGCAATTGGCAAAATCTTCTCTTTTCTTGTTCCTAAAGACAAAAATTTCTTTAAACTGTTTTCAGAGGCATCCAACAATCTGGTTGAAATTTCGAAAGTGTTCAGCGAAATGATGAACGCTCCTTTAGATAAGCAGCAGGAGTTTCAGAAAAAAATTGCTGACTTGGAACACGTTGGTGATGACCTTACACATCAAATTTTTACAGAACTAAGTACCAACTTTATTACACCGTTTGACCGAGAAGATATTTCCTATCTGGCTTCATCGCTCGATGATATTGTTGATTATATACACGGTTCAGCAAAACGTTTTGAAACCTATAAAGTGGGAGAACCAACCCCTGCCATGAAAAAACTGGCAGAGATTATAGAGCATTCAGCAAAGGAAATTCATGTAGCGGTTTCGAACATGAAAGACATGAGCAATATTGTACGAGTGCGCGAAGCCATTGTGCGCATTAATAGTTTAGAGAACCATGCCGATGATGTTTTTGATACTGCTATAGCCGATTTGTTTGACAACGAAAAAGACGCTATCAAAATTATTAAGCTGAAAGAAATTCTTTCGAACATGGAAACCGCTACTGACAAATGCGAAGATGTGGCCAATGTGATAGAAACCATTATAGTGAAGAACTCTTAATTAAAATTGAAAAATGAAAATTGGGATTGAATACAATCTTCAATCTTCAATCTTAAATCCAAATTCATGTTCGAGCTTTTAGTTGTCATTATTATCGCAGCGCTAGTCTTTGATTTTATTAACGGATTTCACGATTCGGCAAATTCCATAGCTACTATTGTATCTACACGAGTGCTTACTCCTTTTCAGGCGGTTATTTGGGCGGCATTTTTCAATGTAGTAGCCTATTGGATTTCAGATTTTAAAGTGGCCGATACCGTAGCTAAAACTGTAAAACCCGAATCTATAACGCTTACCGTAATACTTGCAGGTTTAATAGCAGCTATTATTTGGAATTTGATTACCTGGTATGCCGGTATTCCTTCCAGTTCGTCACATACCCTCATGGGAGGTTTTGCAGGGGCTGCAGTAGCACATGCCGGTTTTGGAGTGGTGAACCTGGATAAGGTCACAAAGACACTTTCGTTTATTGTTTTAGCACCGCTTATTGGATTAATACTTTCCTATTTGATTTCAATTCTGCTGCTTTGGGCATGCCGAAAATCGAATCCGTTTAAAATGGATGGATGGTTTAAGAAATTACAATTAGTGAGTAGTGCCATGTTCAGCATAGGACACGGGGGAAACGATGCTCAAAAAGTAATGGGAATTATATCGGCTACTATGATGGTATATGTTTCTAAATCAGGAATGGATCCTAATCATATTCCAGCTTGGATGCACGTGATTGAAGTTGACGGGAAAATCAAAGACATTCCGCATTGGATAGTGCTGGCATGTTACAGTGCAATAGGTTTGGGTACGTTAATGGGCGGCTGGCGCATTGTAAAAACCATGGGTAGTAAAATTACCAAACTCACTTCTTTTGAAGGTGTAGCTGCAGAAACAGCTGGCGCAATTACTTTATTCGCTACCGAAAGATTAGGTATTCCGGTTTCCACCACACACACAATCACCGGCTCTATCATGGGCGTTGGTTTAACTAAACGTATTTCGGCTGTGCGTTGGGGAGTTACCTTCAATATTATTTGGGCATGGGTGCTTACTATTCCTGTTTCTGCTACCATGGGGGCCGCACTTTATTTTGTGTTGAAGAAGTTCTTAGGAGAGTAAAAACAATTCTTCAACCACCTCGGCTAGCTTTTTGTTTCATACCTCGAGTAGTTTATGCAAGGGTTAAGCCTACTAATTTTCCTTTTATAATTTCTTGTTGCTTATTATTACATCTTCTTAACAAGCGATACACACAATAAAAAACTGCTTGCCGCTTTATATCTCTGTAAAATTTTCGTTCAATAAAAATTTAAAAATACTGCTATGAACCCAATTACCATTCTGTGGGCCGATGATGAAATTGATTTGTTGAAACCAAGCATTCTGTTTTTAGAAAACAAAGGCTACAAAGTTATTCCTGTTACCAACGGTACCGATGCTATTGACCGAGTCGCTAAAAAAGGAATTGACGTAGTGTTTTTGGATGAAAGCATGCCTGGGCTTACCGGATTAGAAACATTGCAGCGTATCAAAGAAATAAATCAGCACTTGCCTTGCGTAATGATTACTAAAAATGAAGAAGAGAACTTAATGGAAGATGCCATAGGTTCGCAAATTGCCGACTACCTGATTAAACCGGTAAAACCGCAGCAAATACTTTCCACACTCAAAAAAATAATTGACAATGAACGGCTCGTGAGCGAAAAAACTACATCCGATTATCAGCAGGAATTTCAGAAACTGTTTATGACCATGCAGGACAACCTCGACTACAAACAGTGGGTTGAACTTTATAAGAAACTGGTGTATTGGGAAATTGAATTGAACAAGAGCGACAGTAGCATGGTAGAAGTTTACAACGCTCAAAAAGAAGAAGCTAATCGAGAGTTCAACAAATTTGTGATTAAGAATTATAAACGCTGGGTAAATTCAGAACCGGGGCTAGATACACCGGTGATGAGTCACAATGTTCTAAAACAAAAATTGTTACCCATGCTTCGTGACGACAAGCCAACGTTTATGATTTTGATTGACAACCTGCGTTACGACCAGTGGAAAGCCATTCAACCTTTGGTAATGGAAAATTTTAAAGTAGATGATGAAGATATTTTCTGCGCCATACTTCCTACAGCCACACAATATGCGCGAAACGCCATGTTTGCCGGAATGATGCCCTTGGAAATTCAAAAACGTTTTGAGGATAAATGGGTAAGTGATGACGATGAAGGCGGAAAGAATTTACATGAATCGGAATTTCTTGAAGATTTTTTGAAACGCACTTTACACGAACCAATCAAGCACAAGTATGTAAAAATTACCAATCACCGCGATGGTGAATTGCTTGAAAATAATATCACGAATTACCTCGGAAACAAGCTAACGGTTATTGTTTACAATTTTGTGGATATGCTTTCACACGCACGTACCGAAATGGAGGTACTAAAAGAACTCGCCAGTGATGAGGCAGCATATCGCTCCGTGGCCGTTTCTTGGTTCGAACACTCACCACTACTAAATGCACTAAAAAAATTAAGCGAAAAGGACGTAAACATTTTACTCACTACAGACCACGGTACCGTACGGGTTCAAGATCCTTCACGATGCATTGGTGATAGAGAAACTACCACTAACATTCGTTACAAAACAGGAAAAAATTTAAACTACGATGACAAGGATGTGTTTGCAGCAAAAGTTCCTGAGGAAATCGGATTGCCTAAATCGCGTTTGAGTTCCACTTATATTTTTGCCAAGGAGGATAAGTATCTTGTGTATCCCAACAACTATAACCACTTTGTAAATTTCTACAAAAATAGTTTTCAGCACGGTGGTATATCACTTGAGGAAATGCTTATTCCTGTAATAAAGTTAAGTAAGAAGTAAACGAAGCGTTGATTGCCCCGAGCAAAAAGTTTTGATATAAATTCTTACAGGAACCGTAAAAAACCCCTGTTTTCTCCGTCTTATTTGAAAACAATAATTGGGTTAGCTGCATCTAGCTTTTTCTGCGTTTTTCGTGCATTGTAATTATTGCCAAGCAGGCGAATAATTTATATTCACACTCACACTAAATTTATCGTATGAAAAAGCGTTGTTCCGTTCTGTTCTTTTTGCTTGCTTTCGTTAGTTGCAATTTGTTTTCGCTTGGCTCTATGATAACCGGAGAGGCTGCCTCGCGTTTGGTTCCCAACAGCGAAGTTGTTATTCCAGGCAAATTTTCAACCATTCCCGATTACGTACGTTTTAAGGAAGGAGCTTTTCTTGCTTACGGAAATTTTCATGAGTGGATTTCGAAACACTATCAACTTCCCTCAGGAAACGGGTTTAAACTTCTTTCTACCGAAAAAGATAAACTCGGATTTGTGCACTACCGGCTACAACAAACGGTAAATGGCGTTCCGGTAGAAAACACGATGTTTATTCTACACACCAAGATGGGTCTTATTCAAAGTATGAATGGTCAGTTGCTCAACAACATTCCTGGTCCTACTTCGGTTTCCGTCAATGAATCTTCTGCCCTAAATTTTGCCTTGCAAAGTATTGATGCATTAAAATACAAGTGGGAAATTACGGCTGTTGAAAATGCGCTGAAAGAAAATACAGGAAATGCATCGGCTACTTATTTTCCGAAGGCAACGTTGGTTTACTTGGGAGAGAATAACAAATTGGGTGCAACAAAATTCTACCTCGCCTACAAATTCGATATCTATGCTGCTGAACCGCTTTCGCGCAATTATGTTTTTGTAGATGCCACCACCGGAAAAATTCTTTTAACCAAAAACAGAATTGAACATGCCGATGTTCCTGCTACAGCTACTACACAATACAGCGGCAGTAAAACAATTACTACCGATAGCTATAATGGCTCTTATCGGCTTCGTGAAGCAGGCAGAGGAAATGGCATAATTACCTACAATGCATTGACATCTACTAATCCGGGCAATACAGATTTTACCAACGCTTCTACCACCTGGAACAACGTAAATGCGGCAAAAGATCAATATGCTACTGACGGGCATTTTGCCAGCGAATCAACTTATGACTTTTACAACGTTCTTTTTGGCAGAAACAGTTTAGATGATAATGGTGTGCAGTTGATTGCCTACGTTCACTATGATTCAAATCTTGATAATGCTTTTTGGGATGGACAGTCCATGTATTATGGCGATGGAGGTTCAACCTTTGGAACAAGACCATACACCACACTTGATATTGGTGGTCATGAGATAACGCATGGTCTTACTCAGTATACTGCCAATCTCGATTATCAAGATGAAAGTGGTGCTTTGAATGAATCGTTTAGTGATTGCATGGGTGTTTCCATTCGTCAACACGTTTATCAAGCGGCACCTACCAGTATAGAATGGAGAATAGGAGTAAATAATGGTCCAGCATTTCGTTCTATGGCAAATCCAAATGCTTATCAACAACCCGATACTTACGGTGGAACAAACTGGTACACCGGAACACAGGATAACGGTGGCGTGCACACCAATAGCGGTGTTCAAAATTTTTGGTTCTATCTACTGGCACGTGGTAAAAGTGGAACAAACGATAATGGACAAACCTATAACGTAACAGGAATAACCATAGAGAAAGCGCAGGCAATAGCCTATCGTTCCCTTACCAATTATTTAACAAGCAGTGCTCAATATGCCGATGCAAGAACGTATTCAATTATTGCCGCAGAAGATTTATACGGACCCTGTTCACCGGAAGTAATTTCTACCACAAACGCTTGGTATGCGGTGGGCGTAGGAGCCGCTTTTTCGGCTAGCGTAAATGCCGATTTTGCTCCTGCTACTACTACTTCATGTACCGCACCAACCATTATTTCTTTTAATAACACCAGCACCAACGCTACCACTTACTATTGGGATTTTGGTGATGGTAACGGAAGTTTTTCTGCTACTCCTTCGCACACCTATTATCAGTACGGAACTTTTACTGTTTCGTTAATTGCCTCAAGCCCGGGTTGTGGAACTGATACAGTAGTAAAGTCTCAAGTAATTACTATCAGTAATCTATCGCCAATTGCTAATGGAGTTTCGATTTGTGCTGGACAATCGACTACTCTAAATGCAAGCTCTACGGGAAATATTAATTGGTATATCGGGCAAAACGGGGGCGCACCAATTGGAAACGGGAATAACTTCACTACACCGGTTTTAAACTCTAATACCACTTATTATGCCGAATCTCAGATTCAATCACCACAAATAAATGCAGGACCCGCCAATCATAATTTTGGTGCAGGTGGATACAATACCTATCCGCATTACCAAGTATTCAATAACACGGTGCCTCAAGTTTTGTTAAGCGTAGATGTTGATGCTGGAGCTGCGGGCAATAGAACGATTGAACTGCGCGATGCAAGTAATAATGTGTTAGCCACTACCACGCTTAATTTAGCTAACGGTTTACAAACCGTGCCACTCAATTTTAATTTACCTGCTCAAAACGGTTTGCGTTTGGGTATATGGACCGGTACAGAGAATTTGTATCGTAATAGTTCAGGGGCCACATATCCTTATACTTCCAACGATGGAACTATTACCATTACGAGTAATGACGTACCAGATTTAGCTCGCTTCTATTTTTTCTACAACTGGCGCATTCAACCGGCTCCGTGTGTTACAGCACGCACGCCTGTTGTGGTAGATGTAATTTCTAACAACGGAACATTTACTTCAACCGTAAACAATACAACAGTTGATTTTACTCCAAGTGTTACTACTGCCACTACTTACAACTGGACATTTGGCGATGGAAATGCATCTACTCAACAAAACCCGACCCACACGTATTCAAGTGATGGAACGTATACCGTTGAATTAGTTCAAAGCAATGGAAACTGTTCTGATACCGTTACACAAACTGTCACAATAAATACAACCGGCCTTACTGATTTACGTGTAGTTGAAGCACTATCACTTCAACCAAACCCCGCAAAGGATTTTTTGAATGTGCAAATGCATATTGTGATTGGGAAACAATACAATCTTTCGGTTCAAAATGTTCTAGGCGAAACGATAAGCACCCAAAGTTTTACTGCTTTGGCTGCGCACCAATCGACTACTTTTGATTTATCTTCGTTTTCGTCAGGAATTTATTTCCTGAGTTTACAGAACGACAAAACTAAATTGGTGAAGAGATTTGTGAAGACCGGTGAATAAATCTTTATGGTAACTTAAACGAAAGAGGCTATCACAAGAACGATAGCCTCTTTTTTATTGTATTCCCTCTAAATGGCTTTGCTCGCAATTGAGTTCAATCTCAAATTTGCCGTTATCCTTCAAATTTACTTTGTAAAGGCAAAGATTAACGTGATGAAAATTATCCATTTCGCTAAGTGGTGCACCTGTAAGCGTACACATAAAAGCACGTATAAATCTACCATGCGTAGCGATAAGAATTTTAGATTGTGGTGTATTGCGTAAATAATCAACAAAGCGCTTTTGACGTTCTTGTAATTCAAAAGGACTTTCACCGGTGTTGGCTGGCTTTGCATGAATATCACCTGCTTTCCATTTGGCTAACAACTGCTGAAACTGTGCATCGCTTTCCATAGTGCCAATGGTGCCCTCAAAATCGCCCCAACTTATTTCATCGAGCTCCGAAAAAATTTTGTGTTCTATACCTTGTTCAATAAACGGGGCGGCAGTTTCATGCGTACGTATTAATGATGAAGTGTAAACTATTTCAAATGAAACGTGCTTATAAGCATTAAAAAATGCCTGTGCCTGGTTTCGTCCTTTATCGTTGAGCGATAAATTAACTCCCTTGCCTTGTACTATTCCTTTGGCATTATGGTCGGTTTGTCCATGACGGATAATGTAAATCTCTTTTTGAATCATATTTTGTTGCGCATAAAAGTATAGTTTTGCACCACACATAAAACCCTTGAGTAAACACACCCCCGAATCCTTAGCGCATTTTTACCAATACTGCATTTCGCATTCCTTTCCTTTTGCCTTTTATCGGCTGCCAGGAACCGAAATTGTAAAAGTACTTGCGCAACAAACTGCCACCTTACACAAACTGAAGCATGGAACTGATTATTCAAAACGCGAAGGTTTTGTGTTTGCTCCGTTCGTAGCGGGTACAAAAGCTGCACCCTTCATTATTGAACCCGAAATTTTTTGGAGTGAAAAATATTTGCCGCAGTTTGGTCCCGCCAAGCCGCACGTGTTTAAGCATAAAAGCGATGATGATGATGATGAACCTGTAAAAGACACACCTGAAAAAAAAGCGTATGTACAATTGGTAAACGCCATTCAAAAAAGTATCGAAGCCGGAAAACACAAAAAAGTTGTTGCCGCACGTACAATAACAAAAGATAAACCCGAAGGATTTAATGACCTCGCATTTTTTCGTGCGCTTTGCAAAAAATATCCACGCGCTTTCATTTCGTTGGTTTATACCAAACAATATGGTTTGTGGATTGGTGCTTCGCCCGAAATTTTATTAGAACACAGTGACGATGAGTTTAAAACTTATTCTCTTGCCGGCACCAAAGCCAATACCCCAGCTAATAAACAAACACCATGGGGCAAAAAAGAAATTGAGGAACAACATCTAGTTACCGAGTACATTGACGATTGCCTTAAGAAAGTAATGAAGAAAACAGAGGTAAGTAAAAAGACAGATACCGTGGCAGCGGGAAATATTTTGCATTTGCGTACTACTTTTTCATTTGAGTCCGAAACACCTTTACGCTGGCAAAAATTGGTAGAAGAGTTACATCCAACACCTGCAGTAGCCGGTTTGCCAAAAGCAGCTGCCATAAAATTTATTGCAGCCAACGAAAAAGCACCTCGTGGTTTTTACTGTGGTTATTTAGGTCCGGTAAATATGGATGAGCAAATAAATCTTTATGTTAACCTGCGCTGCATGCAGGTATTGGATAAAAAACTTACCCTTTATATTGGTTGTGGTATTACCGCTCATTCAAAAGCAGAGGATGAATGGAAGGAAACCGAAATTAAAGCCGAAACACTGTTAAGTGTGTTGTAATAAACTATCGTGCTCTAACTCCATCACTGACTTTGCATTCATAAACTTCGCAGTGCAATCCTGTAACCGAAAAATATTTTTCCGAAACCTTATTCACTAATTCTTCCACCGAAGCAGCATGCGCGATGGCAATAGCACAGCCACCAAAACCAGCGCCTGTCATACGTGCGCCTAGGCAACCATTTATTTGTTGAGCGCTTTCAACCAGTGTATCTAATTCAACTCCGCTTACTTCATAATCATTTTTGAGCGATGTGTGCGAAGCGTTCATTAATCTACCAAACGTGGAAAGATCGTTATGCTGTAAAACTTTTACCGCTTCATTCACGCGCAGTTGCTCGCTTATTACATGTCGCGCCCTGCGTTTTAAAACTTCGTTACTTAAAACATTTAACCAAAGCATATCTGCTTGACATAGATTTTCAATTTCCGATTTTGTAGTACGCATAATTTTCAAAGCTTCTTCGCACTCTTGCTTTCGTTCATTATATTTTGAATGAATTAAAGAACGTGGTTTTTTAGTATTCATCACGAGCAAACGATACTCACCTGTTTCGAACGGAATGTAGCGATGATTTACTTTATCGCAATCAATAAGCAAAGCGTTGTTTCGCTTACCCAGTGCCACCGCATATTGATCCATTATACCACATTTAACACCAATAAAATCATTCTCAACTTGTTTGCAAAAAAGAGCCAGCCAAGATAAGTTGATTTGCTTTTCGGTTTGTGCCAATAAAGCAAATGCCGTAACCACTTCTACCGCTGCCGATGAAGACAAACCCGATGCCTCAGGTAAATTACTTTCAAAAATTATTTCGCAAGGTCTAAGAGAGTGATTCTCCTTTTTTAACTGAGCAATAATGCCCAAAGGATAATTAGCCCAATCATTTGCCTTATCAAAATGTATTTCATCGCTTAAATCAATTCGTTTTGAAAACGAATGTGTGGCAGAACTTAGCACAATTACATTTTCTTGAAGTGGTTGAACGGTTGCTGTTACTCCTAAATGAATAGCTACCGGTAAAACAGTTCCGCCATTGTAATCTAAATGTTCGCCAATGAGATTGACCCGACCGGGCGCAAAATATTTTTTCATTTTCTAAGAATCAGCTAACCAATTAATTTTCGCAAGTGAGCAGCGCAGGCGTCAACATCTAAAGGATTAGTGGCTGCACCCGCTCCCATTTCACTTCCTGCGTAATATTTCATTTTGTCTTTAGAACGAAGCGGTGGATAGAATTCGATATGAAAAGCATAGTAGTTTTCAGCATCGGCATATCTCTTTTCGTTCAACGGAGTTTGGTGCATACACATCATGTAAGGAAAAGGACGGTCAAAAATTTTATCAAACGCTTTGGTAATTTTTTTGAGTGCTACGGCTAAATCAATTTTTTCGGCCAAAGTAAATTGAGTGATATTTCCTTTCAACTTTTTGTTGACTACAAAAACACCATAGGGGTAATCGGTAAAAAATGGAATGTAGGCTACGAAGCTTTTATTTTCAAAAACAATTCGTTCCTTATTTTTTTTTTCGGCAGCATTTAAATCGGCAAATAAATTTCTACCGTGCTTTTGGAAATACTTTTTACAATTACTTAGTTCCTCTTTAATTTTAGCGGGAATAAAACTGTAAGCATACAACTGCCCATGTGGATGCGGCATAGTGACGCCTACTTCTTCTCCTCTATTTTCAAACTCAAAAATATATTTAATGCGTTTATCCTTTTTCAATTCCAGAAAACGATCATTCCACAATTCAACAATTTTTAAAATATGCGCATCGCTTAACTGGTACAACTGCTTAGTATGATGCGGTGAATAGAGAATAACTTCGCATTTTCCAACAGCTTCAGCAGTTTTAAAAAATGGGCTTTTCTCTTTTATTTGTTTCGTGCGGGAAGGCACCAAAGTCATTACCGGAAAGTCATTGTCGTATTTCAAAACCTTAAAATTAGGGAGCGCAGAATTATACCGCGGGCAAAAAGGACAGTAATCTTTTGGAAGATGCGGGCGATGTTGTCTGTTGGTAGCCACCATAGTCCATGTATCGAGTAAGGGATTCCATCTAAATTCTGACATCGCGCAAATATGAAAGTAAATGTTGAATTGGTAAGTTTGCAATTGAGTTGAGTAATTTCTTTTTAATTTGCTGCCACAATGGTTCATAAGGGTGAAATATTAACTATACAGCGCTTCATATTTCTGCTTGATGATTTTCATTATGCCGAATTTTCATCGCATTTAAAAACCATAAATGCTGCTTTGCCTTTGAAGTTGGCCGAAGCCATTCGCAAAAAACTACCCGAGTTTGATTCGCACGAAAATCTTTGCAAAAAAATTTACAGCAGTTTAAATCAAAAACAAAACTTTAATCAGTTAGCTTCTTACACGTTTAAACTCTCCGCCAATCTTGCCCATAACTATCCCGATTATCTCCATCATAATATTTCGAAGGTTGAACGATTAGTTAATGAAGGCAAATCGGTAGATGCCAATTTTTTAGTAGAGAACTTGCTCGACATTGCCAGTAGAATTGAAGATTTCTCTGCTAAAAGTTTTGCGTTGCGTTTTTTGACTCAACAAGCTTTTCTCTTCAGCGATTCTGCTACAGGATTTAGGATGGACAAAGAATTGGAAGAACTTTTAGAAACCAAAACGGTGTTCATCAAAATTATTAATTCGCTTAGACGAACGCTTTACGATGCCTCACTACTTAAAAAACCCGAAACCCTAAAGCAGCTGAAATTATTCTATGCGAAGTATCACGATCACACTTCAGCAGCATTACGAATAACCAGTAAGTATGCCTACTTGTATACCGTTTATTATTTCAATCCGCAGATGTTTGAGAGTAAAGAAGACATTGCCCTGATTGAATCATTGCAAAAAGAGTTGAACAACTATTGCTACGTGGTGTTTCCTTTTCTGTTTGATATCAAAGGTATTTTCGGATTTCTTACAATGAACTCTTCGCTTATTAAGCTAGATACTACGGAGGGTAAAAAATATTTTCAAGAACTAAACGAGCATTATAAATCGGTGAAGTTTTGGAAAAACTTCCTGAACATGCCGCAAATATTTTCAATTGCAGTTCAAGCTACTCGATTTGTTTCTACTTATCACTTTTTGGTTCACCGACCCGATTATACTCGTTTGCTGCCGGCAAAAGATTTAAAGATAATGGAAGTTTTGCTGGAAAATTGCAATGACATAATAAGTAACAATCAGTTTGAAAAAAATCACAAAAACGATTTAATAAGCGTTCGCATGGTGTATGGTGCGTTGTTGGTTCTATCGGGAGGTGCCAATGTAAAAAAAGGTACAGATGAGTTGGAATCGGTTTTAATTACCTATCAGCAAATAAACATGTCGGGCAGTACGGACAGTATTTTTCTTGGTTTGATGATTGGTTATTTTGCTTCTAAGCAGTATGAAAAATGTTCCGATACATTTAAACGTTACCAGAAAGTTATTAAGGGTAAACCTGTTTACGAAGGAAACGACATCAGCATTCACACCTACTATTATTTATCGCGTTGGTTTAGCTCCCATCATGCGCAGTATTTAAATAAACTGCAAATAAATTATGCACGAGCCAAAAATGCCGGTGGTCCCCGCAATGCGATTCGCGAATTAGTGGACTATTTCAAACTAGATGTAGAGTTAGACTAAGTTGCGCTAATTCAAACTGTAAATTACTCTCAGCTTATCCAGTTCTTTAAACAAATCATTGCTTAGTTCAACCGTTTTTAAAGTAGAACTTACGCCTACCAAAATTCCTTCTTCGGTATCGCGAAATTTTAAATGCAGTTTTGTTTTACCTGGATATTTGGAGAGAACCGTATCTATATCTTCAATCAATTTTAGATTTACTGAATCGGCTTCCACTTCAAGGGTTAGAAATTTCGTGAGCTTATTTCTGATGTCGGATAGCAAATCAATCTTGCTGATTTTAAATTCAAATTGATTCTCATCGTTCCAACGCTGCTGATATTTACCGCAGATATGCAACATCGCATTAGGTGTTTCGGTAAAAGTTTTGAAAGAAAGAAAATCTTTTCCGAACAAGGTGAAGTTGTAAGTGCCGGTAAAATCTTCGAGTGTGAAACGGCAATACTGATTTCCGTTTTTAGAAAATTTAGTTTCGGTAGTAGTTACAATGCCGGCAATTTTTAAATCTCTGCCTTTTACTTTTTCAATGTCGTTGAGCGCTGCGTTAGTGAATGTTTGAATTTCCAACCGGTAATCATCGAGCGGATGCCCGCTGATATAAATGCCGGTAACTTCTTTTTCCTTTTTCAGTTTCTCTAACAAACTCCAGTCATCACTGCCAAAAGCGCTCGGCTCACTTAAATCAACGCCACCCTGCATTTCGCCAAACAAAGAATTTTGTTGCGAACCTGCCGAACCTTGCACATTACTTCCGTAACGCACTGCTTTTTCAAGTAAGCTCAATCCATCTTTTTTATCGGGCAAAAAATATTGCGCGCGATGATAATTTGGAAACGAATCAAATGCGCCTGCATACCCTAATGCCTCTAATGCCTTTCTTCCGCTTGCTCTGGAACTAACTCTGCGGGTGAGGTCGTAAATACTTTTGTAATTACCATTTGCTTTTCGCTCCGCAACTATCGCTTCTACAGCAGCATCGCCTACTCCTTTAATAGCTGAAAGTGCGTAACGAATTTCTCCTTTATCATTCACGGTAAATTTTACATCGCTTTCGTTTATGTCGGGTCCTTTAACGGGAACACCCATGCGCCTGCACTCTTCCATAAAGAAGGTAATCTTATCAATGTTGCCTTGGTTGTTCGTTAGCAAAGCACTCATGTATTCTCCGGGGTAATTTGCTTTTAAATAAGTTGTTTGAAAAGCAACAAAAGCATAGCAAGTAGAATGCGATTTGTTGAAAGCATATTGCGCGAATGCTTCCCAATCGGTCCATATTTTTTCAACCTTTTTAGTATCTAATTTCTTTTCTGCGGCTCCGGCAATGAATTTGTCTTTCATTTTGTCGAGCGTTTTGCGGTCTTTTTTTCCCATAGCTTTGCGCAAATAATCGGCATCGCCTTTGGTAAATCCTCCCAACTTTTGCGAAAGCTGCATTACTTGTTCCTGATATACAGTAACACCATAAGTGTCTTTTAAAAACTCTTCCACTTCGGGCAAATCGAAAACAAATTTTTTGCCGTGCTTGCGCAAAATGTATTCAGGAATGTAAGCAATAGGACCCGGACGATAGAGCGCATTCATGGCAATTAAATCATCGAACTTATCGGGCTTTAAGTCCTTCAAATATTTCTGCATGCCCGCGCTTTCAAATTGAAACGTTCCATTAGTTTCAGCACGTTGATAAAGTTCAAAAGTTTTTTTATCGTCAAGAGGAATAGTGTCAATCTCAATTTTTATTCCGCGGTTTTGCTCAATCAATTGCAACGCATCGCGAATAATGGTGAGCGTTTTTAACCCGAGAAAGTCCATTTTAATTACACCCGCATCTTCAATTACTTTTCCTTCAAACTGCGTGAGATACAATTCAGTTTCTTTTGAAGTAGCAATTGGAATTATCTCTGTCAAATCACTTGGTGCAATAATTATTCCCGCTGCGTGAACACCGGTGCCACGCATACCGCCTTCTAATTTTTCGGCTTCGTGTAACACTTTGCTATCGAGCCCATCACCTTCATAAATTTTGCGCAGTCGCTTTGCATCTTCAATTTCTTCGCTCGAATAATTTTCCTTTTCCTTCAAACTGTCTTTGCCATCGAGCGGAGCATGTAGCAATCTTTCCAATTCAGTTCCCGGTCTGTCAGAAACTAATTTGGTGAGTGCAAGCGACTCGTTCAATGGTAAATCCAACACCCGCGCCACATCTTTAATACTTACTTTGGCAGCCATGGTGCTGTAAGTAACAATTTGAGCTACCTGACTTTTCCCGTACTTCTTCACTACATAATCAATCACCTTGTCGCGACCTTCATCATCAAAGTCGGTATCAATATCGGGCAAACTTTTTCTATCAGGATTCAAGAAACGCTCGAAGAGCAATTTGTAAGCAATAGGGTCAATATTAGTGATGCCAATGCAATAAGCCACCACACTACCCGCTGCAGAACCACGTCCGGGACCAATCAGCACGCCCATATCTCTTCCTGCTTTTATAAAATCTGCCACAATCAAAAAGTAACCGGGGAAACCCATTGTTTTAATGGTGTGCAATTCGAAATTGATTCGCTCCTCAATTTCAGCAGTCATTTCTTTGTAGCGCTTGTGTGCGCCTTCGAGAGTAATGTGTTTTAAATACTCCCATTGGTTGAGCACATCGTTAGCATGAATCTGAAATTCTTTTGGTATTGGGAAATTAGGAAGCAGAATATCTTTCTTCAAATTCAAATGCTCTACCTTATGAAAAACATCGAGCGTGTTTTCGATTGCCTGCGGCACATCCTTAAACAACTCGCTCATTTCATTTTGCGTTTTAAAATAAAACTGGTCGTTGAAAAACGCGAAGCGTTTTCCCTTCATAGAAGTATCATCATCGCCAAATTCTTTATTGGTAGGTGTGCTTTGTTTTTCACCAGTGTTTATGCAAAGCAAAATATCGTGTGCATTCGAATCTTGCTGGTCAACATAATGCGAATCGTTAGTGGCAATCATCTTCACGTCATATTCCTTTGCCCACTTCATCAGCACTTGATTAACCTTTTCCTGCTCTTCCATTCCGTGGCGTTGCAGCTCGATGTAGTAATTCTCTTTGCCAAATAAATTCAGCCACCATTCAAAAACTTTTCTTCCTTCCTCTTCGCCTTTCTTTAAAATAGTTTGCGGCACTTCGGCACCTATGCAACAAGTGGAGGCAATCAAATTCTCGTGATATTTTACGATCAATTCTTTATCAATGCGCGGATACTTTCCATACATACCTTGGATGTAACCAAGCGAACATAGCTTCATTAAATTCTTATAGCCATCAGCATTTTTTGCAATGAGCAATTGATGGTAACGCTTGTCTCTTTTTTCTTTTGTGAAGGTTTGAATGTGCCTGTCATCCACCAAATAAAACTCACAGCCAACAATTGGTTTTATAGGAGAGCCATCGGCTAGTTTATGTTTGCTTGCTTCTGCTACAAAATCAAAAACCCCAAACATATTGCCGTGGTCGGTAATGGTGAGGGCTTTCATTCCATCGGCCGCTGCTTTTTTGTACATAGATGAGATAGCAGCAGCGCCATCAAGTAGTGAATATTGAGTATGCGAGTGGAGGTGAATAAATTCGGGCATGGGGCAAATACGAAATTAGAATTACGAAATTAGAAACAGGGAATACGAATTACGAAATACGAAATTGAATTTCGTTTAAAGAGATTAGAAAGTTGTTGAAGAATTTTGAACAGGGATGTTGAAAAAAAAACGGGGGGATTATCTTACCAAGGTAATATTTCCTTTGCGGTCAATTTTTTTACCGTGAATGTCTACCGCATGGGCGTAGTAAGCAAAGGTGCCGAGTTCCTGTAATGCTCCCTTGTAAGTTCCATCCCAGCCTCTGCTCAAATCATTAAGATCTGCTAAGTTGTTTGAACTATAAACCAACTCGCCCCAACGGTTGTATATTTTTATTTCAAACTCGGTTAAGTTTTGTGCAAAGATGGTGAAGTGGTCGTTGTGTCCATCGCCATTTGGGGTAAATGCCTGCGCAATCTTTAAGTAGATTTCGCAATTGTGGCGCGTAATAATAACTGTGTCGGTAGCAGAGCAACCAATGGTATCGAAAGCAATGATTACAAATTCACCGCTGTCGTTTCCAACAATAGTAGGATTAAGATTTGCAGAATAGCTCTGTCCGTCAACATATGTCCAGCTATAATTTTGTCCATCGGTAGCAGCAGGAAAAATGTATTCATCATCGTTACACAAAAGCGTATCGGGTCCTGCATTGAGGAATGGCGGTCTTCCTACTTTTATTAAAACATCATCCTGATTTTTGCAATTGAAGCTATCGGTTACATACAAGGTATAGTGAACACTTACCAAGGAAGTAAAGAGAGGATTCAAAATATTTGCATTGTCAAGTCCCGTTGCAGGCGACCACAAAACTGTATCGGCATTTGAAACTCCTGAAAGATTAAAAATTGTGCCTGCGCAAAAAGCAGAATCCAATCCTGCATCAGCTGTTGGCAATGGATGCACGGTTACATCCACTGTATCGCGCTTACTGCAACCATTAGTATCGGTAGCAATAAGTTGGTATTGCACACTTTGGTTGTAATTAAAAACAGGATTTGTAATTGTGTTGTTATTCAAACCGGTTGATGGAGTCCAGGTAATTTGCGAAACAGAAGAAGAACCATTGAGTTGACCGGTTTCACCATCACACATAGCCAAGTCATTACCTGCATTTACAGCGGGCGAAGGTTTAAGTGTAACTAAAACAGTATCGAAATTTTTACAACCGCTGGTGTCATAAACAAGCACCGAATACAAAGTATCCAATGCAGGATTCGTAACAATAGTAGAAGTTGAATCACCGGTGTTCCATAAATATTTTATACCTGCCTTAGTGGTGTAATAAATGCGCACGTTTAACACCCGCGGCCCAATAAAAGCACCAAAAGAATAAGCGTTAACGGTGCCTTGCACAAAATCAATAACTCCATCCGATTTATAAACGGTGCCTTGGGTAATTCCCTGCCCTGGGCTGTATTGCATTTTTACAGGAGTAGTGTTAGCGGTAGTAACATAAAATGCAAACGTATCGTTAGCAGCTATAGCCTGGTGCACATTGATAGGCAGAATTGTAAACTGCGATGGAGGATTTGCATTTATTCCAAAATAAGAACCCAACAAATTCCACATGAGCGGCTGTTGTTCAAAGGTTCTATAGCTGCCTGTTTTACCATAAATTTCTTCTACCACCGTAAGTGGTGTAGCCATAAAACGAACAGCAAAAGAATCAATCATTACATCGCTATGGGCAATGATATTGAACATGGCACCTTGATTACCTGCAGTGGTAGTGCTGTCCTTAGTGGTAAATACTTTATCTACGGGGTCTATCTGCGCATTCAGTTGCAGTGGTGTTCCCACACAGCTAGATTTATCGGGACCCAGGTCAACATGGTAAAGTGTTTTTACATGAACGGTGTAAGTGTTACTATCGCTTCCGCAATCGTTCAACGAAAAATTACTGATGGTAAATGTTCCCACCGAATCAAAAATCATTTGCGCCTGACTGTTTGATTCATTAAACATTTGTACGCCTGACGGCACATCCCAATTGTAGTAGGTATCTTTCAAATAGCCAACGCTAAACGGTACGGTATCGCCCAAACAAATGGTGGTGTCGCCTTTAATATTTACCGAAGGCGAAGTAATAATAGCCAGCGTAGCTCTATCGGAATAAGGCCCATAGCAACCAAAATTTATTTCGCGCACAGTAAAAAAGTAATCATCTACATTGGCTCCTGTAAAATCAACCAACAATGGATTGTATTGCCAAATAAAAGCATTGCCATTGTTTATGCCGCTGCAAGCCCATTCATAATCGGATGGAGGATGATTAAATGGGTTTACCCAAATTTCAACAATGCCCACGTTACATGCCACACTATCGGGCAAAATAATTACTGGTGGAATCGTATCGGGCGCACCAATAGTTACGCGAATTACACTGCCAGTTTGATTCCAAACAAGGTTTGAACAATCGCTAACCATGCGCATATAATACGCACCGGGTGCCACTGGTAAAGAATCTTTTACCGAAGGAACACACAACGTAAAATTGCCGCCCAAACTATCGTGATAAACGCCAAGCCCGCCACTATTCACCAAACTAAAATCCATCATGCTTCGTAATTCAATTGTCCAATCATTACAGGTATCGTAGTTGGCTTGGCTAGTCCATTCATTGGGATGAACAACCAAAGGCTCACATAAATCATAAGGCCCCGACTGAAGACAGAAATGAATATCGGTGTGATTGTTTGTCAACTCATCGCAGCGCACTAAACAAAATGGTCCAATCAGTGTTCCTATCGTACTTGGATGATTAGATATTACACGTATGTAATAACCGCAACCCGGTGGCACCCCTTGCGGAATTAAACCGCTGATGTTTCCCGGAGGACCCCCATACGAAAGATCGCTTGGTAAAGTGCCCAATGTAAATGGCGTAGCAAAACTTCCATTCGTATCTGATAGTTGCGCAGTGTAAATATTGGCCAAACTTCCGGGTCCAAACACACCGAAAGAATAAAACTTAACATCAATTACGCTGAGAATACAAGCCGTGTCAAGGTCTGTCATTACAGGTGCTGCACTGGTAAAAATAGATTCCGGACAATCTTGAATTGTAAAACACACCGATGCCGATGTAGAAATAAAAGGCGGCTCGGTGCGAACTATACGAACTCTGAAACACGTACCCGCACTATCGGAAGGTGTTTGAAATCCAATGCCTCCCGAAGTATCAGGCGCAAAAATACTAAACACGCCACCATTGTAAGGGTTAGTAAAGTTTCCGTTGCGGTCGCTCATTTCAATACGGTAAGTACCTACACACAAAGGTTCACTAAGGGCATAATTAAGAATTAAATAGTCGCCCTGACAAACAGTAAGCGGGCTGATAGAACTCACCGTCAGCGTAACAGGATGATTAACGTTATCGTAATTGCCTACCGCAATAATATCGTCAATACCAAAAGAAACATTTGAAGCCACACCGCTTGGCGCATTTACCCAACGAAAACCCAATTGAAGGTTCTGCACATTTTCAAATGCCGGGTCTTGAATAATTTCATACGTCCATTTTGAGGCGTTGTAATATTTTGCTTGCCCCGTCTTCGTCCATGGTCCTCCATCTTTTTTGTAGTAAACTTCTCCGTACGCATTGGTGTCGCCTTCGCAAATCCAAAAGAATGTAAAGGTAACATCTGTCATACCAAGCGTACAAAATGGATTGCCGAGAAAAGTAAATCTATCGCTGCTGTTGTTTGTATTCCAACTGCAATTAGCAACGGCAGCAACTGAATCGTGAATGTGTAAGTAAGTAGAGTTAGGTCCGTTATCAATTTGTCCGCCACCGGGTGCAAGACTATCCTGTGGTGGAGTGTCGGGGTAAATACCTCCTCCGCTGTAAACATTGTTTACGATCCAACTATTGTTTCCCGTATTTGAACCTACACCTCCACTGGTAAAATCGAATGGGTTAACACCATCATCAAAAGTTACTTTATGTAAAACAAGAATAGGCTGCGCAGTTACAGCCGAGGCGAGAACTAAAAAAATAAAGAGAGAATAAAGTTTCTTCAAACCTTGATTAGCGTTTAATTATTCGGTTACGATACAACTAATTTTGTTTCAAATTTTCAGAAATAAATATAAACAAGTTATGGTGGCGGCTAAATGTTTTTTAATCAAAACTGCTATTCTCCATTCGTTGTTATATGCCATTCCCTCCTTTTCCTATTTTTGAAATGCATGAAAAAACATCTACTTCGGGTTCTTGCCTTTTCTATTTTCTTTTGTCTATCGTCTATCGTCTGTACTTCGCAAACTGTTACGCAAACCATTCGGGGCACTGTGGTTGATCGAGAAACCAATCAACCCTTAGAAGGAGTAACCGTAGCTGTTCGAAAAGATTCTACCATTCTAAATGGTACCGCCACCGATGAAAATGGAAATTTTCGTTTAGAAAAAATTCCGGTGGGCAGAGTAGACGTGGTGGTCAGTTTCATAGGTTACAAAAAAGTTTATCTGCCTAATGTATTGTTGAACTCGGGTAAAGAAATGGTATTAACCATTGAAGTGGAAAGTGCCGTTGAAACCATGAAAGAAGTAGTAATAAGCGGTGGCAAGAGAGGAGAAACGATAAACGAAATGGCGGTGCTTAGTGCTCGCGCATTTTCGGTGGAGGAAACTGAACGATATGCCGGTAGTAGGGGCGACCCTGCGCGCATGGCTTCAAACTTTGCCGGTGTAAGCGGTACCGATGATTCAAGAAACGATTTGGTGATACGAGGCAACTCGCCATTTGGTGTGGCTTACCGATTAGAGAATGTAACCATTCCAAATCCTAATCACTTTGCGGTAGCAGGTTCTGCAGGCGGCAGTGTAGCTATATTAAATAACCGTATGCTTAGCACCTCCGATTTTTTAACTGGTGCCTTCCCTGCCGAGTTTGGAAATGCTATTTCGGGCGTGTTTGATATACGCATGAAAAACGGCAACAACGAGCGCCACGAATACACGGTGCAACTGGGCATGTTGGGTGCCGAACTTTTTGGTGAAGGCCCGCTGAATAAAAAAACAAAAGCCAGCTACATTTTTAATGCCCGCTATGCCACCCTCGAAGGTTTGGTAAAACTTGGTATTGACATTGGCACAGATGCTACTCCTAAATATGAAGACGTTCAGTTCAAAATGAATTTCCCTTTTAAAAATGGCGATAACCTTTCGGTGTTTGGTATAGGCGGTTACTCGCAAATTAATTTCATTACCAGCACGCGCACCAAACCCGAGAAACGCGATATCTATGCTTCAAAAGATCAGGATGAATATTTTCGTGCAGGGCTGGGTTTATTTGGGCTTACCTACACCCACCTGGTGAACACGCATGAGTATTCAAAAATTTCTTTTGCGGTATCTACGCAATACAACACCAATCATTTTGACAGAGTAATTCGCCATGTAGATTCTACTTCAGGAAATTTTGTGGTAGATAATATGTATCGCAAAAACGATTACTTCTTTTTAAATACGAAGTACACGCTTTCTTTTTTCCGGAATAATAAAATTAGCACACGCAGTGCTGTGCGCTATGGCATTGTTACCGAAATGCTGCAACCTGTTTTTGTGGATAGTAATTTACTGGAACCCATTTTTGAAATAGGCTTACCCAATTATAAGTGGCAAAAAAGATTAAACACGCGCGAAGGGGTGCATTTGCTCATTCAGCCTTTTGTGCAATGGAAATACAGTTTGAGCCCAAAGCTATCTACTATTATAGGTGTGCACGGGCAGTATTTTACGTTGAATCATTCGTTTAGTATTGAGCCGCGATTCTCTATCAAATATCAGTTGAAAGAAAACCAATCTATAGCTTTTGGTACAGGCCTGCACTCGCAAACACTGCCCGTGTATCAATACTTTTTGCAGGATGATAACGGCAAACTCTACAACAAGAATTTAGATTTTATGCGCAGCTTTCACGTAGTGTTGGGCTACGATGTTTTCTTTAAGCAAGACATACGCATAAAGGCCGAAATTTATTTCCAGCAATTGTGGAGTTTACCGGTAGATACTTTTCCATCGAGTTACAATATGTTGAACGAAGGCGGTGGCTTCGACCGTTTTTTCCCCGGTAAATTAAGCAGCAGCGGTTTAGGAAGAAACATGGGTATTGAGTTCACGCTCGAAAAGTTTTTTACACATAACTGGTTTTTTATGTTCAGCGGTTCGCTATACGATTCGCGCCTGCGCGCCAGTGATGGCAAGTGGTATAACAGCGACTTTAACGGCAATTATATTATGAATGCCTTAGGCACTAAAGAATTTAAATGGGGTAAAAAGCGAATCAATACTATTGGCATTGGTGGCAAAATTACGTTTGGCGGTGGGCAACGTTACACGCCTTACGACACTACCCTTTCGCAATTGCACGAAGATGCCGTTGTGCAAGATGGGCAACGAAATAAATATCAGTTTAAACCTTATTTCCGTTTCGATATTAAACTCAATTACCGCTGCAACACCCGCAGGTTTACACACGAAGTAGGCGTTGATTTAGTGAACGTGGCGCAATACAAAAACATTTTGCGCATTCAATATGTTAGCCCTGCAGAGCCGGCAAAAGAAGTTTATCAACTCGGGTTTTTACCCTTGTTTTATTACCGCTTAGATTTTTGGCTGGGCAAAAAGAATTGGTAGAAGGAAAAAATAAAATTACTCGACCACTAGCTTTTCTTTCCACTCTCCGTCTTTGTTTTTAACGGTTACAAAATAAATGCCCTTAGCGAAACGCGAGGTATTGAGTTGTGAGTATTGAGTATTGAGATAAACAACCAACACCACTCTACCCGTTACATCAGTTACTGTTAACATAGAACCCGACATATTTTTATCAATAACCACATTTACATAATCGTGAGCAGGATTAGGCATTATTTGTATTCTGTCTTTTAAGCCCCCTACGGGGGTTTGGGGGCTGGCTGTTGGATTACAGTTATTTGTTACTGTAATTGTTACCGTATCCCACCGCTCTGTGCAAGAGTAAGTAGGGTGGGTGCAGGTATCCTGTATATGCAAAATGTAAGTAGCAGTATGTGCAGGGTGCAAAATTACCTGCGCTTGTGTGCTGCCGCCAAAGCTTAAATCATTAGGGCTGCTCCAGTTGTAAACCACACTATCTACTGTAGGTTTGCCGAGGGCTATGCCAACACTAAGGTTAAGCAGGCTATCGCATACGGTAGTATCTCTGCCTGCATCTGCGGCATAAGCCGCACAGGTAGGTGTGCGGTAATGAGGAAAGCAGGGCATGCCGAAAGTAATATTGCCGTAAAAA
Source organism: Bacteroidota bacterium (assembly GCA_947479455.1). Lineage (GTDB taxonomy): Bacteria > Bacteroidota > Bacteroidia > Chitinophagales > LD1 > Bog-950. The sequence goes on along the minus strand of CANJZE010000005.1, from coordinate 21,946 downwards.
GGATTAAAAGAAAAAGTATCCAAGCCACAAGCCAACCCTGCTGAATCTGGATAATGAATTACAGAAATAGGGGTAGGTGCTCCGTGACCGGCAATATAAATTTCTCCTTCAGGTGTTAGCTGATGATAAAACAAACGATGGAAAGCCGCAGGTGGATTACGGATTAAAAGGAATTTTGAACTATCAATATTAGTGGAATAAGTATCTAACTGATAAAGTTTGAACGAATCCATTGTCGCATATATATATCTACCGTTTGCGCTAAATGAGCAGCCAATAGCCCCTACAATGTAGCTCCCATCAATTGCCGAAAAATATTTTGAATTTGATAGCAATCCTGTACATCTATCAAAATCAAAAAGTTCTGAAGGGCCAAGACCGGTTCCTGTTACCATTTTATCTCCATTTACCGTAAATACCATTTGCCCCTTCCAATCAGGGTCTTTAAAGGTGATACCAATATTTTGAATGAAAGGTCCCTCTATAACTCCGTTTGCTCTAATCAGAAATCTGAAAAATGTATTGCTACTAAATTTTGGTTTGAGTAGCCACCAATCCTTTCCATTAGCATGTTTACACAAGCCCATCATAGCATCTGTAATAAAAGTATCTATCAATAAATTATTTTGACTGATAACAGAACCTCCACTACTATTAGCAGTTGCATCAATAATTGAATAGAATAAACGATTTGCCTGATAAACCTGATTACCTACAGTAGCCATGTGAAAATAGTAGTATAAAGAATCTGATTCGGGCATAGGTAAAAGTAATGCACCTTGCAAATAGGCTTCACCCGGAAAATAGTTAACGGAATCTTCATGCCCGAACAAAAACTCGTTACCGTGTTCAATAGTATTGCCGTTTTTATCTCTCACTTCTATGCCATCTGAAAAATACAATAGTTCGCCTGTGTAAGAGCTAACAGTAGAACTGGACAGTAAAAACTGATTGTAATTGAAACTATGAATACTATCTACCGTACCCTGTTCAAAATTTATAACTGAATATGGAGGAAATCCCAATACCCAATTATTATCGTACTTTTGTGAAAACAATAGAGAAAAAGAAAAAAATAGTAAGGTTTGTAAAATGTATTTCATAGAAAAAACAGGAGGACTACTACGTAGTAGTCCTCCCGCAATTTACGGTTTTATTTCAGCACTATAAACTTGTCTCTCTTAACCGGTTTTCCATCAACTACAAAATTGTAGTTGTAAACTCCATTGGCAAATTGGTTAGTATTTATAGTAAATGAAAAAAAACAAATTGTGGTGAAACAGTATTTAGTTTTTTCAAACGATTTTGCTTTTAAAAACAAGGCGATAAAAAAAACAAAAACACGCCTCTGTTTTTATCAGCAACATTCTTTTCGCGAAAAGGAATTCAGAAATTTATTTTTTAACTAAACAATTAATTACAAACAAAATGAAACGTAATTTCAAATCTTCAAACCACTTATTTATTCTCTTTTTAGTAAAAGGAGGAATGGACAAACTTCCTTTAGCCGCAAAATTGGTAAAAGCACGTAAGATAGTAACCATGATGACCGGTAACGCCTATTATGCTACTCCTATTCCATCGCTGGCTACCATAACTAGTAAAACCGATGCGCTTGAAGCAGCAGAAGCAGCTATGGATGGCAGCAAAATTAAAACGCAACTACGCGATATTGCATTAAACTTATTTCAAGCAGCCATGAACCAATTACAGGCTTATGTAGAAACTACTGCAAACAGTGATGTTGAAAAAATTCTAAGCTCGGGTTTTGAAGTGCGCAACGCACCTACCAAAGCTGTTAAGTTGCCTGCACCCACAGAAATTACTGTGGTGGCTTTACCAAATGCAATTTCGCTTAAATGGAAATCAAACAAAAAATCGAAACTGAATGTTGTTCAAATGTCGGCAACCGGTTTAGATAAAGATTGGGAGTTGAAAGGTGAATCTACCAAATCAACTATTATCATTAACGGACTTGCACCGGGCACTACTTGTTATTTTCGTATAGCGCATATTAACTCAGCGGGCATTGGCGAATGGAGCGAAGTAGTTGTTTGCATTCCTAATTTCTAAAAAGCGGAACTACAATTCCTGAAGAGGCATTCCAAGCGGAATGCCTTTTTTGTTTTTTAATGACTCACCAACACCTTCTCTACTTGTGAAACAGCTTCGCCTTTTAAGTGAATGAAATATAGTCCGCTGCTATAATTTTGCACCGAAAAAATTACCGCGTTATCGTTTAACGCAGTTTCATACATTAACTCACCAAGGTTGTTGAACACTTCAATGGTTTTAAACAAATGGTTCAACGGTAAACGAACCGCCACTAAATTTGAAGCAGGATTAGGAAATATTTTTACCTCGTTTTTTACTATTTCAGTAACCTCCAATGCAGGATTGTTTTGAAGGTTGATGTTGTCCAGATACATAACGTTGCCCCAATTGGTAGCGTTTTCAAATTTGAACGACACCTTGGGTTGACCGCTGGCAAACAGCAGAGGAATAGAAACTGTTTTCCATTGGGTAGAGGAAGGCACAAAAGAAGTGCCTTGGTCGGGTGCGGTAGCCAATTGATTGCCGCGTTGCCCAAAAACTTTTACCCAACTGCTTCCGCAGTTTAAACTGTAATACACATTCAACGAATCGGTGCGGGTGTTACTAAACTGCGCGTAAGCCAAATCAAATTTCAATTCGGGTTTTGCCACTGTTGTAAAATCAAATGCCTCTGTAATCAAAGCATCTTTTCGGGTAAAGTTTTGTAAACCTGAGTAACCAAAATTGTTGATGCTGGCACACTTTGAACTAGCACCATAACCGCTTGCTCCAGAATTCTGCACCCAGGTAATGTCGTGGTTAGGATTATAAACTTCCCAGTTAGCCGCAGGAAAATTATTTTCGAAGCCTTCGGTGAACGGAAGAGTTTGCCCTGCTCCTCCCCCATCGTAAGCATAAAATAAAACTGTACTTAAGCTGTTATTCGAAATAAAATTATCGCCCGAAGTACCATTGATATCCAGAAAAGAAATATCAAACGAATGCGTTCCGTTTACCACCGTTTGCGTGGGTAGTGTTATTTGAACTTCGGTTTGTGTTTCAATGTAGCCGTTCCAGTTTATAATTTGCGCTCCACCACCATCTAGCTGAACATAAAATTTGCCCGAAGTAATAGGGGTAGCTCCTTCGTTGCGCACGGTAACCAGCGGATTGAAATTTAGCGAGCAAACTGTATCGCCCGGTAAAATTAACTTCACAAGCGAGGCATCAAGTGAGTAAAAACATTGTGTAGCAGCGTTCTTTATAGAAGCGCGGCTGCCATCGAGTATACTAAGCATACGTGTTGCCTGGTCAACCGAAAACATGTAGGTGCAAACATCGGGCGGGTAGTCCATGTAGTTCATATACATATCGCCATTGGGCCCGTTGTTGCAAGAAATGTGCGGAAAGGTTGGACACGAAGCATTCAAATCGGCCTGGTCAGGAGTGTCGTTTATAAAATCACCAAAATCGCCACAGCTGGCATCGAGCCCCCAAGTGTGCAACAAACCAAGCCAGTGACCGGCTTCGTGCGTTACCGTTTTTCCTTTGTTATAGCCACCAATTAAACTGCCCGTTGTACCAATAGTGTTATACCGCGCCACTATTCCATCATCGGTTGCGGTCATGGAAAAAGGTAGCGTAGCATAAGCTAACACCCCGGTTGAAAGTAGTGTTCCACCCATACGCACGCTCCAAATGTTTAAGTATTTAGTGTGGTCCCAAATGGTTGCGGGTTTCAACGTGTTGTCAATATCGGCATCGGTATCCCAACTTACATTGGCAAATTGATGACGAATAATTCCCGAAGTAGGATTACCGCTTTCATCAAACTTCGCTAAACAAAATTTTACATTCACTGTGCCTACTAAGGGCGCAAATACAGAAGGTACGTTTGAAAGATATGGATCAAGTGCATTGTAATTAAGATTCATGGCTTCTAACTGCGAAGCAGCTTGTGCATCGGATATGTTTTCGCCACTGCCTATGGCATCGCCATTGTGCACAATGTGAAAAACAACTGGTATCCAGATTGTATTAGCAGCGCGGGAACCGGCATGGCTGTTGTCTTGTTGTTGCAAATCGTGCATATAGTTTTCAAACTGAGCACGGGCTTGCGGATTGTTCTTAATTTCTGTTTCTAACTTTTGGGTACTGGTACACCATTGATTGGTTTGAGCATTGCTAAACGCAGTTGACAAAAGCATTGCTGAAACAGCGAAAAGAGTTTTTATATTTTTCATGGGGCGTGAACATAAATAGAAATGGGGTAATTGTGGAATGAAAATGTTGTAAACAGGATATTCCTAAATCGTGTTGCGAAAATTCAATTTGCTGTTTACTTCGTTCATCTAAAATCGTTAATCTGCAATCGCTAATCGTCAATCGTCAATCGTCTAAAATCTAAATTTATGAAACTCACTTTCCCCAATGAATTTACCTTCGGCACATCTACTGCCGCTTATCAAATTGAAACAACATTTGAGCATGAATGGCTGGGTGTAAAATCAAAAGACGGCCATGTGTTTGACCGCACCTGCGACCATGAAAAACGCTTTAGAGAAGATGCCGAAATAATTTCGTACTGCGCGCCATCGTATCGCATGAGTTTAATGTGGAGCAAATTGCAGCGCGAACCGTTTGGTGCGCTGAATCAGGAAACTGTTGCTGAATACAGAAGTTTCCTTGATGATTTGAAAGGAAGAGGTGTAAAGATTATGATGGTGCTGCATCATTTTACAAACCCGCTTTGGTTTGCGGCAAAAGGTAACTGGGAGAAAAAAGAAAACATTACCATGTGGGTTGACTTTAGTAGGAAAGTAGTAGATGAGTTTGGAGAGTACGTAACCTGGTGGAACACTTTCAACGAACCCAATGTATATGTGAGCGGTGCATATTTAATGGGCGAGTTTCCTCCGTTTAAAACCAATCTTTTTAAAGCACTTAAAGTAATTGACCATTTGGGTTTAGCGCATGAAGAAGTGTATGATTATATCCATACAAAGTTTCCAACGCAGCCTGTGGGCATTAGTCACAACACCGTTATTTTTGCTTACGAAAATGTGCTGGGCATTCTTCCTGCAAAAATTTCTGATTGGTGGTTTATGAAGCGCGCGTTGAAACCATTTGAGAAGAAACTCGATTTCTTTGGTTTGAGTTACTACTGCAAAATGTCGCACGACCCGTTGCCTATTAATTACATGGATACGCCTGAAAAGTTTGCGAAGTATGGCAAAGCACATGACGATATGTGGGAATATTATCCGCAAGGGTTAGGCGAAGTAATTGAACGCTACTGGAACAAATTTCATTTGCCAATTATGATTACCGAAAATGGAATTTGCACCACCGATGATAAAGTGCGCGTAAGTGCCATGAAAGATTACATAAACGTGGTGCACCATTGTGTAGATAAAGCTATTGATATACGCGCTTATTTTTGGTGGAGCACTTTCGATAATTTTGAATGGAACCTTGGACCTACTTTTCGCTTTGGTTTATACGAAACCAATATTGAAACCAAGAACCGAACCAAGCGACCAAGTGCCGATGTGTTTAGAAAGCTGGCGTATGAAAAGGAGATTGAAATATAAAACTGAAATATGAAGTACGTAAGAATGCCCATTGAAATTGAATCGCCCGAAGAAATGGGCTACAGCACTATCCAATACAATCTGGCTGAAAGTTCAGTGCGTGATATTCGGCTCAGCGATTTGAATATTGACCTTAGTAATTTGGTTTTGTTTTATGGTGAGCACAAAGGCATTCCTAAACTGCGCGAAACCATCAAAGAAAAAAGCAAAATTCTTTCTGCCGATGATGTGCTCGTAACTTCGGGTGCCGCAACTGCTTTGTTTATTGCGGCTACTACTTTACTCAATCCCGCTGACCACTTAGTAGTTATTCGTCCTAATTACGGAATCAATCTCGAAACTCCACGCGCAATCAATTGCGCTATAAGCATAATTGATTTAAAGTTTGAAGAAGAGTTTGCTTTGGATGTAAATAAAATTCGCAAAGCTATTCAGCCGAATACAAAACTCATTAGCATTACCAATCCGCATAATCCTACCGGTAAAGTGTTTGATGAAAATATAATTCAGCAACTAGTTCAACTGGCAGAAGAAAATAATTGCCGCTTGCTGGTTGATGAAACTTATCGCGATTTAAATTTCCAAACACCGTTGAAACCTTATGTGGCAGAACGTTCACCGAATGTGATTTCTGTTTCTTCGGTTTCAAAATCGTTTGGCGCTCCGGGCATTCGTATCGGCTGGTTGATTTGCCGCGATAAAAAACTGATGCACGATTTTTTAGCTGTAAAAGAACAAATCTGTTTATGCAATTCGGTGGTGGATGAAGAAATTGCTTTTCATCTTCTGCATAACAAAAAAACAATTCTTGAAAAGAATCATGAACACATACGAAACAACTTTGCGTACTTCAAACAATGGTTTGCACAACAGAAATATTTAGAATGGGTAGAGCCAACAGCAGGTGTTGTTTGTTTTGCGCGATTGAAAGCGCAGTATAAAATGGATACAGAGATGTTTTACGAAAAACTATATTCGCAATATTCGACCATCGTTGGTCCCGGTCATTGGTTTGAACAAAACAAAATTTACATGCGCATTGGTTTCGGTTATCCTGTGTTCGAAGAATTAAAAACAGGATTGAATAATTTGAATGCCTGTTTAGAACAAAGTATGTAACGGTTCTCAACTTCCCTTTTCAGTTTTAACGGATGTAAATTGCATTACTGTGTTAACCACCCAACAATACAGCAATTCAATTACCGGAATAATAGACCCACTTTTGTTCAACTCGTTCCGCAGTTAGGAAAGAGACCATGCAACACGTCACAAAAAATACTGCCTTTAGTTACCATCGGCTTCTTAAGGAGCCGAGAAAAAACAAACGATAAGCGCATCCTAGAATGGAAACAATCAAAGCAATAAGATTTGAAAAAACAGGACTTGTGTCGTACAGCGCCACCCTGAATGTGTAGCTATTTGATTTAACTAATGTAATCTTCAACTAGATTGAATGCTGAAACTATTTTCGCATCTCTGCTTCGTTCATTTTCTGAAAATAGTAATTCGCTTTTTGGGTATTGCCTTGTTGCTGATAATAGATAGCCAGGTTTTTCATGCGCGTGATATTGCGTGGATTTATTTGTGCGGCCATTTCGGTGTACTGCAACGCACCTTGTTGGTTTCTGATTCTTAAAAAAAATTGGGCGGCATTTACATAGGCATTTTCCACCTTTGGGTTGAGCTTTATGCAATCCATATAGTATTTAGTAGCAGTGGCTGTATCCCCTTTTGCCAATGTGCATTTTCCTAATTGGTCGTGTGCATTCACATCATCAGCATTTATTTCGAGCACTCGTTTAAAAAACATTTCAGCAGAATCTTTTTTGCCTAAACTGTTATATGCCATGGCTGAATTATATACTCCTTCTTTTGAATCGGGATCTAATTTTAAACCTTCCTGGGAGTAATGCAGTGCTTCGGCAAATTTGTTTTGGAAGTAATAAGTTGAGCCCAGGTTTATCAAGGCAATAGAATAAGTGGGTGTAATTTCTGTGGCCGCGCGAAAATGTTCCTGCGCTAACATTAAATTCCTTTTTGCTTCCCCCGCATAATAGCGAACGCTATCGCGCATCGTATTTCCGCCTTGTGAAAACTGAACTGCGCGATTCGTGTTTTCATGAAACAACGTAAGTGTGGCATTGGCATACATCATGTTTCCTTTAGAAGATTCAGAAAGATATTGCATGTCGTGCTGGTAAAGGGTGAGTTTATCTTTCCAATCTGCATTGCGCGAAATGCTGATACATGCAAATAAAAAAGCTACACCGCTGAACACATAACCCGCTTTTTTAGAATCGCTGTTCCATGAAAATGCAGAAGGTTCTATTTTAAAGTAACGAAACACCAAAAAGCAAAACGCCAGGACAAAACCAATAGAAGCAGAAAAAGTAAAGCGTTCTGCCATTAAACCCGGAGCGGGTTTAAGCAGGTTAGAAAAGGCAGCCATATTGATTAAGTAGAAAAGAATACCAAATGCAATGGGGTCCTTCTTTTTAAAATTAAGAAGCGCATATGCGAATAGCGCCAGGTGAATGAGCAGCGAAGCGATAGGTAAAACAGATGCCCAATTTACGATAGGCACAAACTTAAAACCATAATAGTAAACCAGAGGATGCGGAACGATATGTAACCACAAATACCTTCCCATTACATACGAAGCCGTGGCCGTGCGTTCGATCAATGTCATTTTCATACCAACCAAAGGATTCTCGAGCAGGAGCATGTGCCGAGTTGCATGAGGTAATGTAGCACGTTGCAAAACTGAAACCAAAACAACAACAGCCAGAAGCGGCACAGCAGACAGAAGTATTTTTTTGTAATCGACTTTAGTGAAAAAATAGAGTGTAAGCGGCACCAAAACCAAGTAGGTTACTGATGAATGTTTCGACAGAACGCCCAATAGAAAACAAATCGGATAAATAAGCGCATAATACCATTTACCTGTTTCAAAAAAACGAAACGCAAACCAAACACAGGACAGTGAACCTAAAATGCTCAACAATTCATCGCGCGATTTAATATTGTCCACAACCTCGGTGCGCAACGGATGAATTAAAAACAGAAGTGCAATGAAGAAGATTAGCCATTCGTTTTCCCCGCCAAGCCATTTTTGCAAAAGCCGATACAACAGAACTGCAATTAAAAGATAAAGCAAAAGACTAATAGCGTGACTCACATGCGGGTTAGCACCAAAAATTTGATGCTCAATGGCAAAGGAAACAGCAACGATAGGACGATATTCATAACCTTCACCATCATTGGTAGTGAATGTGCGACTGGTGAAAATTTTAGGAATAGCTTTTATTCCCCTCTCTACCAACTTGTTTTTGTTGGTAGTAAAAAACTCATCATCCAATGCATACTTATTGGGAATTGAGTTGGCAAAAACAAGCGTTACAATAACCAATAAGCCAACCAGTAGTTTATTCTTTTGAAACCACGAATTGGTTTTAATTTTTTGTGCGGGTATAGCTTTAGGTTTTTCTTTCGATTTCTGTTTCATGAGAATAGTATGGAGTAGTTTGTATTGAGTATTTTGAAAAATGCAGAGAAACGTTCTCTGCATTTTTTCAATATTCAATTTCCAATCTTCAATTATTTTTTCTCTCCCGGATTCTTCGCAATATTTTCGCGCATGGAAGTATCGGCCTGAATATTTTGCATTTTGTAGTAATCCATAATGCCCAGTTGCCCGTTTTTAAATGCTTCGGCAATAGCAATAGGAATTTGCGCTTCGGCTTCAATTACTTTAGCACGGGCTTCTTGTGCTTTGGCTTTCATTTCTTGCTCTAGTGCAATAGCCATAGCTCTGCGCTCTTCTGCTCGTGCCTGTGCAATATTTTTATCGGCATTTGCCTGATCCATTTGCAAACTGGCTCCAATGTTTTTTCCAATGTCAATATCGGCAATGTCAATAGAAAGAATTTCAAATGCAGTTCCCGAATCCAATCCTTTTGCAAGTACAACTTTTGAAATGGTATCAGGATTTTCCATGACCGATTTATGCGAAGCTGCAGAACCAATCGAAGTAACAATACCTTCACCCACACGAGCCAAAATTGTCTCCTCTCCTGCTCCACCAACCAACTGTTTAATGTTTGCGCGAACGGTAACACGCGCTTTAGTAATTAACTGAATACCGTCTTTAGCCACAGCAGTTACCGCAGGGCACTCAATTACTTTCGGGTTTACCGAAAGCTGTACGGCTTCAAACACATCGCGACCCGCTAAGTCAATAGCTGTGGCAGCTCTGAAATCAAGTTCAATATTTGCTTTGTCGGCACTGATGAGTGCACGAATAACTTTACTGATGTTTCCACCTGCCAAATAATGCGCTTCCAGTAAATCGCGTTGAACTGGAATGCCGGCTTTAGTTGCAGTAACCAACGCATTCACAATAACAGAAGGTGGCACTCTGCGAAAACGCATAAACACCAGTTGCATTAAACTTACATGCACGTTGGCAAACTTAGCTGAGAGCCAGAGAGGAATCGGTAGTAGCCAAAAAAGAATGAGAATAACAAATACGATTATTCCTGCTAAAACAAATACGGGTAATTCTGCCATGGTTTATGATTTAATTGGTTTTACATAAATTTTATCGTTTGTAATTCTACTAATTTCCACTTCGGTTTCGCGTTGAATGTATTCACCATTGCTGTAGATATCAATTTTATTTCCTTCAAACATTCCCTTGCCATTAGGTCGAAGTTCAGAAACAGTGATGCCTTTATCGCCAATATTGTAGCGATGTTTTTCCAACTCGTTTACCTTGCCGGTAATTTCTGCTGTCATAGCAAGTTTGTTCGACTGAATTACTTTGAAACCTGCAATAACAGCCACCGCCAGAAAAACAATTGTTGAAGCAGTAGCGATATTTCCCCATTTACTCCCATAAGTAGAATACACCAACAACACACCTGCAATCAAGGCTACACCACCAACAATACCAAAAAGTGTAGTGCCGGGAATGAGAAATATTTCAAGAAAAACTAAAACTAATCCAACAAGAATAATGGCGAGAATAATACCGAGTGTCATAAAGCGAATGTAGAAGTAAATATGAAGAAACACAGTTGCGGTCAGTTTCGCAATTTGTTCCGATAAAAATAAAATGTAACCTTGTCATTCATACAAATTACAACAAACGACCCACTGAATAAATGGTTTTCAGCAGCATTACTTTTCTCCTGTATTTTCTGCCTGTTTTTCTCACGTTGTATTTTTTGGCTGATGTAAAGTTCAAGAATCTGATAGTGCTGTTTGGTAGTATTCTGTTTTACAGTTGGGGTGCACCGCTATTCATTTTTGTAATTCTCGGCACTACGTTTTTAGATTTTCATTTGGTAAAGTGGATGCATCATTCGCAAAAGAGTTGGCAGAAAAAATTGTTGCTTACGGTTTCTGTCTGTATGAATTTGGGTTTGCTTTTCTATTTCAAGTATTCGTTCTTTCTTATTGACAACATCAATGAGATTCTTCACATAGCAGGACAGAAGAATATTGCTTGGGAAAAAATTGCATTGCCTATTGGCATTTCGTTCTTCACTTTCGAATCGCTTACTTATGTTGTTGATGTTTATCGGGGAGTTCATGCGCCACTCAAAAAGTTTTGGAATTACCAGCTCTACATTATTCTGTTTCCCAAATTAATTGCGGGACCCATTGTTCGCTATCACGACATTGCGGATCAAATCACCGACAGATTTGAGAAGGATGGAATTGACAATAAACTCGCGGGGCTTTATCGTTTTATTCTAGGCTTGAGTAAGAAAGTGATTATTGCAAATTCAGTAGCTGCATTTGCCGATAAAATTTTTCAAAGTGATTTGCATCAACTGCCAACTTCATCAGCATGGCTCGGTATTCTTTGTTACACATTTCAAATTTACTTCGACTTTTCGGGTTACTCCGATATGGCAATAGGAATTTTGAAAATGTTGGGCTTCAACATAAATGAAAATTTCAATCATCCCTATACTGCAAATTCGATTACCGATTTTTGGCGCAGATGGCACATGTCGTTAGGTGCATGGATGCGAAACTATCTTTACATTCCTTTAGGCGGCAATCGCGTTACTTCAAAATGGCGATTGTATTTTAACCTGTGGTTGGTATTTCTTGCTTCGGGTTTATGGCATGGTGCTTCCTGGAATTTTGTGATTTGGGGAGCGTATCATGGTTTGTGGTTAGTGATGGAGCGTTCGTTCTTGCTGAAGTTGTATGAAAGAATCTGGAATCCCGTTCGTGCCATTCTTACTTTTTTTATTGTAGTTATTGGCTGGGTGTTTTTTAGGGTAGATACTTTTGATAATGCGTGGACTTTCCTGCAACGATTATTTGTGTTTGATATGAGCGTTCCTAAAATTGAGTTTACGCCTGAATTAACTTTCTATTTCGTGCTAGCTGCGTTCTTTAGTTTTATGGGGCTTAGTTCGTTTGGCAAAAATTTATCTGCACGTTTTTACAAAGAAGTATATTCTGTAAAAGAAGCATCGGTATGGGCGTTTATTACACTGGTGCTTTTAATTCTCAACATCAGTTTTTTGGCAGCAAAAGGATTTAATCCGTTTATCTACTTCCGTTTTTAATGAAAAAAATCAGAGTAAAAAATCTCCTTCTTGTTCCCTTCTTTGTTTTGTTGTGGGGGCCTATGCTACAAGATAACCTGCATATCTTTGACTGCGCGGAGTTGAAAGGTTATTTCGAATACCCTCCGGATATTACTTTTGATTTTAAAAATTGGTTTAATGGTTCTTATTCCGACAAAAAGGGAGAGTTTTTAAGGACACGATTCGGATTGAATCCAGCCTTTACAAGATTGTATAACGAATTAAAATTCTACTTATTTAATCGAGCAAATGATGAAAATTACATTTTCGGGAGAGAAAATTACATTTTTGAAAGCAGTCATGTTGATGGCTATTACGGTACAAATTTTATAGGTCATGAAAAAGTTGACTCTATTACCAAAGAACTGAAGGAGCTACAAGATACACTCACCAATCATGGGATTTTATTGTTTGCAGTATTTGCACCTGGGAAAGCATCTTTTTATCATGAGTATTTTCCCGATAGAATAAAGAGACCTATGCAGCCAAGCACTAATTACTCTGCTTATGTAGCTGCTTGTAAAAATGACGGAGTAAACTTTCTTGATTTCAGAGCATGGTTTCAGGGTATGAAGGACACTTCACGTTATAGGTTATTTCCAAGAGGAGGATTTCATTGGACTATTTATGGCGAGAGTATTGTTATAGATTCTGTCGCTCATTATATAGAATCAAAAACAGGAAAAGATTTACCTGAATTAAAAATGGATTCGATGAAGTTGACAACTCAACCACATGGACGCGAATATGACGCAGGTGACTTGGTAAATTTAATTTCAGAATTTCATATTGATACACTTGCTTTTCCTTTCTATTCTTCTAACAAAGAAGGGAAAGACGAACTCTCAATCTTAAATATTGGGGATAGTTACTTTTTCGAAATTTGTGATGGACCTGCACCTTTTGTTTTTAAAGAAGTAGATTTTTGGTTCTACTACAAAAGTTTTTGGTCATTGCATGGTCATACATCAAACAGAGAAAACATAAAAGAAGAAATTCTAAAACATCAAGTGGTTTCTATTTTGCATTCTGATGCTACTATGTTTGATTTTGGTTCTGGCTTTATTCATGAAGCGTTAATGCAATTTCGAAACACTAAGTAGAACTATTCTACAACTTCTGAATTTTCTCTACTAACGCTTCCATCTTCTCAGTCACCGGATTAAAAGAGAAATGCGCTTGCTCATAAAATGGCAAACGTTCTTTTAGTTTTTCGTTGATGAAATTTTTCAATTCTTCTTCATCTAAACCTTTGAGCAAAGGTCTTTCTTCTAAATCAGTATTTTTCAAACGGCTCAAAAGAACGCCTTCATCTACTTGAAGAAAAACAACAGTTCCGTTTTGTTTCATCCAATCCATGTTGTCGAAGTAACAAGGAGTTCCTCCGCCTGTAGAAACTAAACTGTTTTCGAGTGAAAGCGATTTCAAAGTTTTGCTTTCAGTTTGGCGGAAATAGTCGAAGCCTTTTAATTCAATTAAACTGTTTATGCTTTTGACTTTGTTAGCAATACAAATCTGTTCGTCTAAGTCAACAAAGTTCAACTTCAGTTTTGCTGCCAGCTTTTTACCAAAAGTAGTTTTGCCTGAACCCATAAAGCCAATGAGAAACACTGTCATCTTGCGAATGTAAGTTTTGCAGAATCACATCCAATTTCAATACTATTGTTTTTGAAAAATAAATCTATGCCCGAGTTCGATAAACTATGGAACTATTCCAATCCCGCTGAAACAGAAATTAAATTTCGTGAAGTGCTGAAAGATTCTTCGTCCGAAAAAAATCTGTCGGAGCATTTGCAACTGCTTACACAAATTGCGAGAACTTACAGTTTGCGCGGCATGTTCACCGAAGCGCATGAAACTTTAAATGAAGTTGAAAAGCAATTGCCAATTCAGCATGATTTGGAGCATGCCCGTTATCATTTGGAGCGTGGAAGAACTTTTAACTCATCGGGTAAAAAGGCAGAAGCGAAAGAACAATTTGAGTTGGCAAAAAAGACTGCAATTGAAGTTGAAAATGATTTTCACGCAATAGATGCCATTCACATACTCGCCATAATTGCGCCACCTGAAAATGCAATTGCTCTAAACGAAGAAGGACTTTTGTTTGCCGAAAATTCGAAACAAGAGCGTGCTAAGAATTGGTTAGGTGCTTTATACAACAATCTTGGCTGGGCTTACTTCGATAAAAAGGAATATGAAAAAGCGTTGAGCATTTTTTTGCGCGCGCTGAAATGGCGAGAAGAAAAACAAGAACCATCTTCGATATTCCTTGCAAAGTGGTGCGTAGCACGCACGCTTCGCGCAGTAAATAAAATCGAAGAAGCACTCAAAGTTCAACTCGCATTGTTTGAAGAGTCCGTAACCACAGGTCAAAACGATGGTTATGTGCACGAAGAGTTGGGCGAATTATTTTTACTAAAAGGAGAGAAACAGAAATCATCTTTCCACTTTGAAAAGGCGTATGAACTTCTTTCAGCAGATAGATACCTGCAACAAAATGAAAAGGAAAGGTTGGAGAGAATTAAAGAACTCTCCAAGTAATAGAGAAATCTATTTCTCCGAAATCTGCGTAGCCGAAGAATTTATTTTCAAAGTAACCGTGGTTGGTTTTACTTCGGCACAGGCAGTTGGTTTGCTATTTACTACTATGCAAACCACATCATTTGTTTGCAGGTAAAGTTTGTTTTTAGTTAAGCCGCCCATGGCTGTCAATCTTGGACTTTTCAAATCTTCTTTGTGTCCCGCAAAAACCATTACGCTTCCTTCATGGTCGTTTTGTAATGTGATGGTAATGTCACGGGCTGGAGCAACTACAGGTTTTGGTTTTTCAGAAGTCGCTTTTTTGCTGTTAGATTTTGGTTTCGCTTTAGTTGTTTGACCAAAAGAATTTTCAGTTAGCAAAACTGAAACTAAAAGCATGAACAGAATTTTGATGGAAGTTTTCATGGGTAATTTATTTTCTAGGCAGCCAGTTTACTTCTTCTGCGCCTAAATCTTTCGCCATTTTTCGGGAAAGCGTAAACAGATAATCGGAAAGGCGATTGAGATATTTAATTGAAATATTCATGGCATCACTTGCCCCGCTCTTTTCTTGCTTAGTGGTGCCATGAATTAGCGACACACACAAACGTTCTGCTCTCCGGCAAACCGTTCGCGCCAAGTGGCAATACGAAACAAAAACATGACCGCCAGGTAAAACAAAATTGCGAAGTGGTTCTAACTCTTCATCCATTTTGTCAATGGCATTTTCTAAAAGTTCAATATCGCTTTCGTGCAGGTCAGGAGTTTTAAGTTTTGAATTATCAGGGTCTGCCGCCAGTGTAGAACCAAGCGTAAACAATCTGTCCTGAACTTCTTTCAATAAATCTTTAGTAGTGCTTTCGGTTTGCACATCGCGTAATAAACCAATCCAACTGTTGAGTTCATCCACGGTTCCGTAAGCTTCAATACGCAATTCACTTTTCAAAACTCTTCTTCCACCAAAGAGAGAGGTTTCGCCAATGTCGCCTGTCTTAGTATAAATTTTCATGGTGTTAAAGTTAAACAGGAATTCAGAAAATCAGTAATCAGTTAAATACAAAAACTGATTTCCCGATTAACTGATTTCCCGATTACCTCTGTGCTATCTCGTTTCAAAATTCAAATGTACGGCACTCATTCTTACAGGAACATTTTCCAAATCGCTTTCCACTAAACCATCGCGTAAACGCAAAATTCTGCGCGCATGTTTGGCAATGTCTTCTTCGTGTGTTACAATAATCACGGTATTGCCTTTGCTGCTTATCTCTTCCATAATCGCCATAATTTCATAAGAAGTTTTGGTATCGAGATTTCCCGTGGGCTCATCGGCAAGAATGATACTTGGATTGTTTACCAGTGCCCGTGCAATGGCTACACGCTGACGTTGCCCTCCCGAAAGTTCATTGGGTTTGTGATCCATTCTGTCTTTCAGTCCAACCATTTCCATTACTTGTACGGCACGTAGCGTGCGTTCCGTTTTACTCATGCCTGCATAAACCATTGGCAGTGCCACATTTTCTAACGAAGTCAAGCGAGGTAAAAGATTAAAGGTTTGAAAAATGAAACCTATTTCTTTGTTCCGCACGTGTGCCAGTTCATCATCTGTCATTTCAGAAACTTCGGTGTTGTTCAATTTGTATGTACCTGCTGTTGGTGAATCGAGACAGCCGAGAATATTCATCAAGGTAGATTTTCCAGAGCCCGAAGGACCCATCAAAGCCACGTATTCGCCTTTGTTTATGTTTAACGAAACATCTTTAAGTGCCGCAATCAATTGCGAGCCCATGATGTATTCTTTCTTAATGTTTTTTATTTCAATAATAGATGAGTTCATAGAAGAGGATTCCGTTGCGGTTGGTTGTAATTTCTATTTTAGCGCGGTCGAAAATAAATAAACGAATGAACATAGATAACGAATTAGTTGACCGACTTGCCGAACTTTCTAAACTTGAATTTGATGAGCAATCGAAGGAAGGTATTAAGAAGGATTTGCAGAAAATTCTTGACCTTGTTCAGAAGCTTGAAGAAGTAAACGTTGACGGAGTAGAACCCCTTATTTATATGACCGATGAGAAAAATGTTTTGCGTAAAGATGTAGTGAAAGACACTGTTACAAAAGAGGAAGCTCTACAAAACGCACCACAACGCGATAGCGATTATTTTAAAGTGCCGAAGGTGATAAAGAAGTAGTTGTGTTTACGTGTTCAAGTGTTTATGTAAAAAGCAAATTAGTTTGACTGTTTAATTATCAATTATCTCCCGCTGAAACAGACGGGATGAAACAAATAATCAATTGACAAAACCAATAGCAGTTAGCGGAGTTCGTCCAACGGGCAAGCAGCATCTCGGAAATTATTTCGGGGCGGTTAAGAATTTTGTGCAAATGCAAGACATCTTCAACGGCTATTTTTTTGTGGCAGATTATCATTCGCTCACCACACATCCTAATGCGGCTGACCTTCGCGAAAAATCGAAAAACATTGCGCTGATTTATCTCGCCTGCGGACTCGACCCAAATAAATGCGCGCTTTATTTGCAAAGCGATGTGCCGCAGATTCCAGAGTTGTATCTCATCTTTAATATGCACGCTTACCTCGGTGAACTGGAACGCGAAGCTACGTTCAAGGAAAAAATTCGGGAACAACCCAACAATGTAAATGCCGGCTTGCTTACTTATCCGGTACTAATGACGGTAGATATTATCATTCATAAAGCACAGAAAGTTCCTGTAGGAAAAGACCAGCAGCAACACGTGGAGATGAGTCGCGATTTTGTGAGGCGGTTCAACAATTTGTATAAGGTAGATTATTTCCCCGAGCCTCAACCGTTTTCGTTTGCAGAGAAGTTAGTGAACGTGCCGAGTTTAGATGGTGAAGGCAAAATGAGTAAGAGCAAACCGGAGAGCACTTGTATTTATTTGGAAGATGAGCCTGATGTAATTCGCAAGAAGGTGATGCGCATGGTTACTGATAGCGGACCTAAAGAACCTAATTCAGCTAAGCCGCTCATCATTCAGAATGTGTTTGACATGATGAAATTAGTTTCAAGTGAAGAAACCTTGAAACAGTTTGAAGAGGCTTACAACAACTGTTCTATTCGCTATGGCGATATGAAAAAACAGTTGGGCGAAGACATGGTGCTTTTCCTTTCTCCTATACGCGAAAAGATTAAAGAGTTGAGTGCCGATGAAAAAAAGCTGTACGAAATTTTGGGTGATGGCGGAAGTAAAGCAATAACCAGTGCAGCACAAACTTTAAAAGACGTTCGCGAAATTATAGGGCTTAAAAGTTTTTAAGCGCGAAACAATTTTTATTTTCGACCACACACACTAAGAGTAAATAGTAGTTAGTAAATAGTAAATAGACAATACAGAACGCAATGCTTTTCTGGTTTGTCAAAAAAGAGTTTCAATTATGGCAAAGAAAAAAGCGGCAAAGAAACCGACACCTAAAAAAGCAAAACCACAACCTAAAGTAAAAGCGAAAGCAAAGCCTGTAGCTAAACCAAAAGTTGTAGCAAAGCCGGCTGCGAAAAAAGTAACTGCTAAACCAGCGGCAAAAGTTGCCAATAAGAAAGCACCTAGTCTTGTAGCAAAACCTGTTTCAGGAAAACCTAAAAAGCCAATCAAGCACATAGCCATTGCAGGAAATATAGGTGCTGGCAAAACAACACTTACAAAAATTCTTTCGAAACATTTTGGCTGGATACCTCACTTTGAAGATGTAGAGAACAATCCATACCTCAACGATTTTTATGAAGATATGCCGCGCTGGAGTTTCAACCTTCAAGTATATTTTTTGAATTCGCGTTTCAAGCAGATTGTAGAAATTAAACAAGGAACTGAAGTAGTTATTCAGGATAGAACTATTCATGAAGATGCCATGATTTTTGCTCCCAATCTTCATAGCATGGGTTTAATGAGCACCCGCGATTTTGAAAACTACACCAAACTTTACGAAACTATTTCGGCACTCATTACACCGCCCGATTTGTTGATTTACCTCAAAGCATCGGTACCTACACTCGTTAACCAGATTCAAAAACGAGGAAGAGAATACGAAGACAATCTTCGCTTAGATTATATCCGCAGATTGAACGAGTATTATGAAAAATGGATAAGCACTTACAAAGAAGGTCGTTTGCTTGTAATCGATGTGGATGCTATCAACTTTGCAGAAGATGAAGAAGCACAAGGCGAAGTAATCAATAAGGTGAGAGCCGAATTGTTTGGGTTGTTTTAAATTGACTCTTCTTAGAATTCAAAAAAAGCGCAGTTTACACTGTGCTTTTTTTATGAACGGCAAGGTCTTCCACACGAACAACAACAGGACAAAACTTCAGTTCAACTAAACCGAAAAATTCTATATTGAACCCGTTAACCAAAACCAAGATTATGAATAAAAGAATTCTACTCCCAATCATTTTTATTCTTCTTTCCATTTGCCTTTTTGCGCAAGACATTACTATTAGTGGTACCATAAAGGACGAAAAGAAACGACCAATGCCAGGTGCTAATGTGATGGTAAAGGGAACTGCTATTGGAACTACTACAGATGATGCAGGTAAGTACTCTATAAATGTTCCGAAAGAATCGAAGACACTGGTGATTAGTTACCTAGGTTACGATAATCAGGAGTTTGCCATAAAAACAAATGCGGCTACTTATGTTTTGAATGTGGATTTGGCTACCACCGATGTTGGTTTAAATCAGGTAGTGGTGTCGGCTTCCAAAAAGAAAGAAAAAATTCTTGATGCCCCGGCCTCTATTTCGGTTATAGGTCAGGAAAAGTTGGAACGCAATATCGTTACTACTCCGGTAGAGCAATTGAAAACAACACCCGGAGTTGATATCATGCGAACCGGTTTGGTGAGTAGTAATGTGGTGGTTCGTGGATTCAATAATATTTTTTCGGGCTCAGTATTGAATGTGGTTGATAATCGTATTGGCTCTGTTCCTTCGTTGCGTATCAATGCTTATCAATTGGTTCCTACCAGCAGCTTAGATATGGAAAGAATTGAAGTAGTTCGTGGTCCTGCTTCGGCATTGTATGGCCCAAATGCTTCGAGTGGTGTGGTTCATATCATTACTAAATCTCCATTAGATCAGGAAAAGAAGTTCATGACCACTATTGCTATGACCAGCGGGTTTACCGTGTTAGATAAATCGCTTAAACAGTATAACAACGGCAAAATTATTTCGGGAAACATCATCAATCCTGAATTTCGCCATTCAGGAAGATTGTTTGATGGTAAGTTCGGCTATAAAATTTCGGGAAGTTATTTTCAGGGACAGGATTATCCTGTAATTGATTCGCGCGAACCATATGAAGGAGACAGCATGCTTTTCGGTTCGGCACATAATGGATTAGTGTTTTCACCTGATACGCTGCAATCATTTACGCACGACTCAGCAGGTGTTACTTATCTTGATTCCGCTCATTTAGATATCAGAAGATTCCACAAAGATTTTTTTATCCGTAAATATTCAGCTGAAGGCCGTATTGATATTCGTCCCATTAAAGACCTTACTATTATAGTTAACGGGGGATTATCAGGAACACATAATGTTGAGTTGACGGGTTTGGGGGCTGCGCAAGGTGGCGGTTTAGGCAGAGGTTGGATTTACTGGTATTTGCAAACGCGAATCATCTGGAAAAAACTATACATCCAGTATTTCATTAACAGCAGCGATGCCGGAAATACTTATTTGATTCCGCAGCTTTCAGCTTCAAGTAGAAATGACTACGCTTCTTCAGCACCTCCTAGTCCTTATCATGTTCAGTTGCTTATTGATAAGTCTAAACTTCATGGCATTCAGGTACAGCATTCGTGGAACCCAATTGAAAACCTTGGTTTGATTTATGGAATAGATGCCTTGCTTACTCGCCCCGATACTAAAGGAACCATTAATGGTAGGTTTGAAAAAATTGACAACCTCAATCAGGTAGGTGGTTATTTGCAGGGAGATTACGAACCGTTGAAATGGTTGAAATTTGTTGCAGCATTCCGTATTGACTGGAACAGTATTCTGAAAGGTGTGTCATTCAGTCCACGTGCGGCTGTAGTGTTTAAACCAGCTGTGGGACACAACATTCGTATTACTTACAACCGCGCTTTCGATTCTCCAACTACGCTTAATCAGTTTTTGGATTTATCAAACGGTTTAATTCCTAACGGTATTAACGTGCGCGGAATTGGAAACCCTAATGGATGGAATTACAATTTTGATGGTGCGGGAAACGTTCAATTTATTACGGCTCCATATAGTGCTCCTCAAGGCCAATGGTTAACATATGGTGATAGAGCAAATAATGTAGCGCTTTTTGATTCTATGCTTACGTTTATTACAGAAGGTTTTAAAAAGAAAGCATCAGCTCAAGGTATAGACCCAGCATCAGTTCAAGCATTATTGGATGCAACTTTCTTTGGCATAGCCGGACAAGGGGGAAGTATTGACTCTGCTAAAATGATAGCAGTTGATTACGCTAACTTTGCTACCACTAAAGACCTTGGTTCAAGTATAATGAACGCAAAGAATTTTAAAAACCTGAAAAAAATTGGCAACTCTACTACCCAGACTTTGGAGTTAGGATACAAAGGATTAATAGCCGGAAAACTTTCTTTGCAAATTGATGGCTATTGGACTAGGATTAGCAATTACGTAAGTGCATTAAGACCTGCGTCTGGAGCAGTAATGTTCGACTGGATGACTTACTTAGGACCAAATGCACCAGGAGGTAAACTCTACGACAATCTTCATAAAATTGGCGGGTTAATTGATGGTCAGCTTAAACCGTTATTAAACAATAATCCATCTTTACAAAATGCGTCAATTGTTGCTTCGGACACGAGCACGACATGGGATGAATTAGTTGTATTGATGCATCAATTACCTGTAGGAACAATTACTCCTAATGACCCAGCATATGTAGGGTCGGATTACATACTTACATACCAAAACCTTGGCAGGTTAGATGTTTTTGGAATTGACTTCGGTTTTCAATACAATGCGTTGGATGATGCACAACACAATATAAGCGTGGGCGGTAGTATGAGTTGGGTAAATAAAGACCAGTTGGTTCTTTCATCGGGCGAAGCTGTTCCTTTGAATGCACCTAAATTGAAAACATCTGTTTCGTTAGACCACACGCTGAAAAAATCAGGCTTTGGATATGGAATAAATTT
>CANJZE010000004.1 GCA_947479455.1 Bacteroidota bacterium | reverse complement strand
GATAACCTGCAACAGGAACTTGGGCCAAGGGAACAAGTGTATATTCTGAGATTGCATCAACCGTAGTTAGTGCCACATCATTATTTAGATTAACACTCACTTCCACATCATCAATCAACAATAAAAATTTGTCGTTCGAATTATTTCTGAAAGCAATCTTTACGGTTTGCCCGGCATAAGAAGCCAAAGAAACGGTATGTGGGGTCCAAGTGCTGGCTTCAGCTACTACCGACAATAATTGTGTAGAAGCACTTACCATGTTTCCTAAAACTCCGGTTGAGCCAGTAGGGTTAGTAGGTTGCGCCATTATTCTTACTTGATATCCGTCTTGGTAAGCTGCATCATAAGCAACAGCATTCCATTTTAACTGAGCATTTGCGGGAATAGTAATGGCAGGTGTCCACATCCAATCGTCAGCGGCACCAACTGGTGAATAAAATGAAGTACTAAAAGCAGCGCTATCTGCTACGTTAAAACTAAAGTCTTCTCTTCTTTCCCAGGCATCGTTTACATAAGTAGTAGATGCATCGGGTGTGCGATTATCAACGTTAACTAAAGTCCATCCGGTTGGAAACGTGAAGGTTCCCGGGCCTCCTGCGGTTGAGCCACCTACTCCATCAAAGGTTTCAAGAAAAACTGTTTGAGCAAAACCGCAATTGATTGCAGCCATAAGCAACAGTGTGAAGTAAATTTTTTTCATTTCTGAGTTTTTTTGTTTTAAAAAATGTGGGCAAATATAATTCGACAATCGGCAACCAAAAATTTTTTTTTAGAGATCTGCTTTTTTGTCTTTATTCATTTCATAATTCATGCTATGCAAAGAATCAAACTAGTTGTTTTTGCTTTTCTGCTCGGTTCGTGCAATCAACCAAACATCATCTCTCCAAGTCAAACTGAAACAACTGCTATTCCACAAAAAGTAGTCGAAGATAATCCTATGCAGCCCATTAGTGAAGCCGGAGTTGTCATTCAGTCGGTTCCCGTTAACCACGCTCCAAGCGATAGTTTTTCTATTTACTTACCTAAAACATTTGACTCTTCAAATAAAACACCACTCATGGTTTTTTTCGACCCGCATGGCGAAAGTTTGAAAGTGCTGAATTTGTATAAAGATTTAGCCAATAAATACGGTTACATTATCGCTTGCTCAAAAACTGCATTTAATAGTTTGCCACAAGCGCAAGGTATTGCTTCAGCAAATAATTTACTAGCTGATTTTAAAAAACGCTATCGTTTAGATGAAAGCAGAATTATCCTTAGCGGCTTTAGCGGTGCGGCAAAAATTGCTATTGAAGTAGGTTGCACAAACAGCGATGTAGATGGCATTGTTTATTCGGGTAGTGTTACGCAATGGAGTAATCTCAACCACCCTGTTTCCTTTTTAGGTATAGCCGGCAAAGCAGATATGAATTACACTGATTTGGTTTCGTTCCATCAATCACAAAATTTAGTAAATGAACCACATTACATGATTGAATGGAACGGCAAACACGAATGGGCAAATGCTGAAACATTTGAAAATGCTTTTCTGTTTCCGTTCTCTAATATTCCTACCAACAAACTTTTCGTTTTTGATGAAAAGCTTCGTCAGAAATTTGAAATGGAAAAACAACTGCGTCAAGCCTACTACGCAGCAATCAGTACTCAGAATTTAAGTTGGTGGAAAACAGAAGCAAAAAATCTGCACGCAAAAGAAAATTCTGAACTTATGTATAAACGGTTGTTGGGTACCGTTTCATTGGCTTGTTATAGTCTGTCAAGAAATTATTTGGCACAGAATGATTTAGATAAAGCTGAAAAAATTCTTTTCATCTACGAACTTGTTGACCCCGGCAATAAAGACCGCGCATATTTCTATGAAGATTTTAAAAGAAGAAAAGGAATGTAAGTAATAATGATCGGTTGTCAATGGCCAATGGTCAACTGTCTTCTAAACTCACTCACCACAATTCCCGCAGCTACTGCTGCATTTAAAGATTCTGCTTTGCCAAAAGATGGAATGGAAATTTTTTCGTTCACGAATGGAATCAACTCATCGCTTATTCCAGTGGCTTCATTGCCAATTAAAATGAATCCATTTTTATCAAGCACAGAAGTGTAAACACTATTGCCTTTCATAAAAGTGCCGAACACTTTCATGTTTTTATTTTGCTCAAAAAGATTTTTCAAATCAGTGTAAACACATTCCACTCTAAATAAAGAACCTTTGGCTGCGCTTACAGTTTTAGGGTTATAGACTTCAACGGAGTGTTCAGAAAAAAATATTTTTTGAATGCCAAACCAATCGGCAATTCGAATAATACTGCCAGCATTGCCGGGATCGTTCAACGAATCGCAAACTATATAAAGTCCTTCCGGCTGAACTAAATTTGAGGAATGGCCAGTCGGAATTTGTGCCACAGCAATGGAAAGATTTGGGTTTTCATGTGTAGAGATTTTTTTTAGCTCTGCTTCACTCGTATCTATTACTTCTGTTTCTCTATTTCGTGTTTCGTAATTCGTATTTTGTACTTTGTAAATGGTATCAACCTTGAAATTACTTTTGAGTAATTCGCGCACGGGTTTATCACCTTCAACCAAAAATTTGCCATACATTTGGCGAAATTTTTTTTGATGAAGTGAGCGAACAAAACTAATTTGCTGTTTACTTAACACAATATGAAAATAGAAAACTCCGATTCAGAATTACAAGGCATAAAAATAGAAGGCAGGCAACAGCTGATGCAAAAATATAAGCGTTAATGCAGAAAAAATTTCGAAACAAATTTTTGGAACTTGCTTGCATGCTGGGCTTGTTGGTCTTTTTTTCGAGATGCAATGTTTCTAAACATCTTTCGGAAGGTGAAAGTCTTTTAGTTAAAAACAAGTTTATTCTGCAAACCAAAGCACCTGCTTCGGAAAAAGAAAAAATGCGTGAAGACTTTGCAAAAATTACCGCGCAAAAACCAAACAAAAAATTTTTGGGCATTATGCCATTTAGATTGTGGATGTATAACAATGCTACGCATGCAAAAAAATTGACCAAATTCCGCCAATGGATTATTGATAAAGTAGGGGAGGCTCCCGTACTTTTTGATTCAACTCAGCTTACCCGAAGCGAAAGACAGTTAGAAACTTATCTCTTCAATTTTGGATATTTTCATAATGATGTTACGGATACTTTCATTACTAAGAAAAAACGAACCACCATTGTTTACACGGTAAAAACAGCCACGCCATGGAAAATTGGTGACGTGGAATTGCCCAAAGGTCATAATGATTGCGACTCGCTGGTTCGCATACGCAGAGAAAATACTTTTTTAAGAAAAGGCGATCGCTTTGATATTACTAACCTGAAAAGTGAACGCGATAGAATTGAAACGGTGCTGCGTAACAGCGGATATTTTTTCTTTAATCGAGAGTACATCACGTTTGATCTGGATAGTTCTACCCAAAGCCAGCAGGTGAATATTAAAATAGCGATTAATCAATTGCTTGATTCTACACAACATCAGCAATATCGAATCAATCAAATTTATGTGATTAGTGATTATACTCCCGATGTATTGAACGATACGCTTCATCGCGATACGATTACTGTAGGAGAGTATCATTTCATTTCGCACCACGAAAATTTCAAGAAAGGAGTTTTGATGGATGCTATTTTTTTTAGAAAAGGTGATTTGTATTCGAAAGAAAAGGAGTTGCGTACGATCAATCGGTTTTCGCTTTTAGGGGTGTTTAAGTTTATCAGTATGGATTATAATGTTTCGAATACCGATAGTCATTTTCTCAATAGCCACATTTATCTTACGCCAGCTAAACGACAAGAAATAAGTGCGGGTGGCGATGTAAATGTGACCAACGAAGGTTACTTTGGTTTGCAAGGAACTATCTCTTACAAAAACAAAAACCTTTCTAAACATGCCGATCAGTTTTTGTTTGATGCTACTGGTGGAGTGCAATTACGGTTCAGTAAAAAGGAGCAAGTGAAAGTGATAAGCGGCACGGCTTCTACCAATTTTACTTATTACCTCAATCGTTTTTTGGTTCCGTTTAAAGCAAAAGCTTTTGCCAGAAACACTAACCCCAAAACAAAAATAAATGTCAACTACACTTTCGAACATCGGTTTGATTTTGACCCAGCCGGTGATGTAACTTTTCTTTACCAATTGCATCATTTTAGTTTTTCTTTTGGTTATGAGTGGAACGAAAATCCAATGAAAAGGCATTTGTTTAATCCTATAACGGTGAGCTTCTATTTGATTCCAAAACGCGGGAGTGAGTTCACGCGAAGGTTAGATTTAAACCCGATTTTAAAAAGCAGTTTCGAGGAGCAAGTCATCATTGGACCCAACTACACCTTTGCTTTTTCGAATCAAAAAACAAATCGCGATAAAGCGTTCATGAGTTTTCGCACTAACATTGAAACGGCCGGAAACATTATTTACGCAGGTTATCGTTTGGCCAATTTGAAAAACGATCACGATTCGGTTTACCTAATCGCCAAGCGACCCTTCTCGCAATATTTTCGAATTGATGGCGATTGGAGAAACACGGTTCGAATGAACAATCACAGTGCCTTTGCCATTCGCACTTATGCCGGTATAGGTGTGCCTTATGGAAATTCATCGGCACTTCCTTTTGTAAAGCAATTTTTTGCGGGTGGTCCAAACAGTTTGCGTGGTTTTCAAATTCGTGAGATTGGTCCCGGAGGTTATGTGGATACGAGTTCTTTCAACAGAGAAACAGGAGAGAAGACACACGTTGGATTTTTTAATCAAACTGGTGATATAAAATTAGAAGCCAATGCAGAAATACGCTTCGATATTTATAAATGGTTTAAGGGAGCCTTGTTTGTAGATGCAGGAAATGTGTGGACAATTAGAAAAGATACGCGTCAGTATGGAGAATTTAATTTCAAAAGATTCTGGAGTGAATTTGCAGTAGATGCAGGAGCAGGTTTGCGATTTGACTTCAATTATTTTGTGGTGCGCTTCGATTATGGTTTCCCGTTACGCGACCCGCGCAGAGTGGAAGGTAAGCGTTGGCAATTTGAAAATGGCTACGCATTTAAGAACGGACAATTTCAATTGGCCATAGGATATCCGTTTTAAATCTACTTCGGATTGCAGTAGTAATCTTCCAGTAGATAATAATTGATCGCATCGTTCAACTTGTCCTTGCTATCGCAAACATTCTTTTCGTTGTTTAAAAGATTGCAGGTAAATCCCGCTGCTTTGTACGCGTTATAAAAAGAATCAACGTTCACATGCGTTACATCTTTGGTGGCACAAACTTTTATCGTAATTCCATTATTGCCGGGTGGCTGACAATAAGAACAATACTGTTTACAGGTGTAACATTTCTGGCAGGCAGAAGCACTCAACAAAAGAGCAAGCGCGGAATAGAAAAATATTTTTTTCATAAGAGTTGAACGCAATGTTCTAAAAATAATTTCATGAACTGTAAATAAAATAATTTTATTTGCGCCCGCTGAAGGTGGTGATTACCGAATTTCGGGATAACCATAATAGGGAATCAAGTGAAAATCTTGAGTAGTACCCGCTGCTGTAAGTTTCTTTAAAAATTTCTACAACACAATGCCACTGGTTAAAACCGGGAAGGCGGTAGAAACGAAACAAAACCAGAAGACCTGCCATTAGCAACAATTACAAAGCTTTCGGGAAGAAGGGCTGAGGACTGAAACAGTGCACGGTTTCATTTTTCAATCTCAATTTTGTTAGCTGAACATTTTTAAAATTTAAAAACAAATTCAGCCATGAAGAAATTCAACTCTCTCTTGTGCGCGATATTTTTCGCCACACAAATTTTCTCTCAAACCGTTTCCACGTTTGAAAACCTCATACTCGGCACCGATACTTTTTGGAACGGCAGCGATTTAAGCGGTGGATTCAATAGCGGCTTAGCCAATTTTGCCAACAGTTATAACGGTGGTAATTGGAGCGGTTTCTCTTATTCCAACACGCGCGATACAACAACAGTCGGCTATTTGAATCAGTATAGTTCTATTACTGGTGGGGGTTACAATGGTTCAAGCAATTACACCGTTGCTAACGATTATGGAAATGCAAAAATACGGTTAACAGGAAATGCAGCAGGTAAGTTTGTAAGAGGCTTTTTTGTTACCAATGCTACGTTTGCATACTTAAGCATGAAGAACGGTGATATGTTTGCAAAGAAGTTTGGCGGAGCTACAGGTAACGACCCCGATTGGTTTCAACTCACCGTGTTGGGATGGCATAACGGAGCAATAAAACAACAATCGGTAAATTTTTTCTTAGCTGATTTTCGATCGGCTGATAGTACGCAAGATTACATTGTGCGCGACTGGCGATGGGTTGATTTGCAATCCTTAGGAAGTGTAGACAGTCTAGAATTTCATCTTTCATCAACTGATACTGCCGGTGGATTTGGCATGAACAACCCTGCCTACTTTGCAATGGACAATTTTATTACTGCCGATACTGCGTATTCGCAACCAATAGCAAACGATGATGCGGTTACCACTACTTACCTAAACGATACAGTGATTACAGTGCTTGCAAATGATGCAGGTTTAGTCGCCAATTTTTATACTGTTGAATTGTTGAGTGCGCCACTTATACCAGGTGCAACAGCCTTAGTACAGAATAACGAAATTCATTACACCCCTGCTGTTGGAATTGTTGCTGCTGATTCACTCGTGTATCGTGTTTACGATGCATTAGGAGCAAGCGATACTGCGGTTGTTTATATAAACGTAACCGGCATTACAGGGCTTGATGAAATTACGGATGTAGCTGCCAAGATTTATCCAAATCCTTTCAGCAGTTTGGTTTCGATTCGTTCAAGTGCTTTAATTAACCAAGTACAGCTATTTGATATAACAGGAACTTTGGTAAAAAATATTTCTGCTGGTGAAACCAATACAATTGAATTGAATACAGAAGAATTGATCTCGGGTATTTATTGGGTTAAAATGAATTCAATAAATGGAATCTTGGTGAAGAAAATTGTGAAACATTAATTCTTCAAGCGAATGAAATTTCAAGTTTCAAAACAATGGAGAATCCTCTTAGCCCTCTTTAAGGGGTTGGGGGTTTTCTTTTGTTTTTCAGTGAACGCACAATTTGCACCTGCCGCAGATATGATTGGAACTACAGCTATTTCAAAAGACAGCGCTGTGTTTGTTGAATGGGCAAACGCTTGTGTAATTCAACGCGGCTACTTAGATATTGCAACTCCCGATTCCGGCTATGCGAGTTATGGTGATGGAAATTCAGCCGTAGGAATGGCAGGACAAAACGGATTTGTAAGTTTGGGAGATGGTGGAATAGCAACAATAACTTTTCAAAATCCGATTTACAATGGACCAGGTTTCGACTTTGCCGTTTTCGAAAACGGATTTTATACTGCAAGCCCACTTGCCTTTCTTGAATTTGCTTTTGTTGAAGTAAGCAGCAATGGAAATAATTTCTTTCGCTTTCCGGCTACTTCGAACATTCAGGATACTTCGCAAATACCAATGACAGGAGTGGATTGTTCTCTTGTAAATAATCTTGCGGGTAAATATGTTTTTGGTTATGGCACTCCTTTCGATTTAGAAGAATTGAAAAATGAAATTGGATTGGATGTTAATCGCATCACACATGTCCGTTTGATTGATGTGGTTGGTTCAATCAATAATCAATACGCCACTTCTGATCAATTCAATCACAGAATTAATGACCCGTATCCAACTCCATTTCCTTCTAGCGGATTTGATTTAGATGCGGTGGGAGTAATCAATCAAGTGAGTCCTTCATCGGTTGAGGAATTTTCAGTTTTCGGTTTACAGTTTACAGTTTACCCAAACCCAGCTTCGACTGATATTGTCAATATCAAAGTGAGTGAAGAGTTAGTTGGAAGTAAACTGAACGTATTTGATGTAACAGGAAAAATTTTGAATAAAGCACAAATCCAATCTCAATACTCAATACTCAGTACTCAATACTACTCGAAAGGAATTTACTTTCTCTCCATCGGCAATCAAACCACTAAGCTCATCATCGAATGAAAACGCTGCTGACATTTCTGTTTCTCATTTGCTTGCTTACAACACAAGCAGCAAGGAAAGATACAGTTATGTTAGATGAAGTAGTGAAGGTTGAAAAACTCTCTTCCAATAATTTTCAATCTCCGTTTACTGAAATGAAATATCAAAGCGGTAAGAGATTGAGTGATGCATTAGGAGAATTTTCTTCGGTGTATGTAAAGAATTACGGAGTAGGACAACTCTCTTCTATTGCGGTGCGCGGAACTTCTGCTTCTCAAACAGAAGTGCAGTGGAATGGAATTAAATTGAATTCGCCTTCACTCGGTCAATGCGACCTTTCGCTTTTTACTTTGGGCATGCAGCAAGATTTGCAACTTATTCGCACAGGTTATCGCGGAACAATTGGCGGAACTTTGCAAATGAATAATGAATTGAAAATAGATTCAGGAATTTCTGCCAATGTAAGTTTGCGGTTTGGAAATTTTAAAACTTTTGAAGGAATTGGTTCACTTCAATATGCACGCAAAAATATTTCAGGCGCTACAAGCTTTAGTTATCTAAGTGCAGAAAATGACTTTCAGTTTCAGAATATTTTTAAAGAAGGACATCCGCTACAAAAGCAAACCAATGCAGCCGTCAAGCAACTTTCGTTTCTTCAACAACTTGGCGGCAAAATAAATTCAAACAACGAATTGAATTTTTATCTGTGGCTGACAGAAACAGATAGACAAATTCCTCCGATAATGAGTAAGGATAAAGGAAGCGAAAGCCAATATGATTATTCCTTGCGCTCGATGTTGAACTGGAAAGCGAAATACAAATTGCTGAAGTTGAGTTTTACTTCTGCTTACATTCAAGACAAGTTGTACTATAAAAATTCCGAAGCCTTGTTAGATGAAACATCCTTAATGCAAGTGTTCAGAAATGTTTTCACAACCACTTATGCTTTTCCCTTCAATTTAGTTTTGAATGCCGAAGTGAATTATGATATAGAGCGTGCAAATGTTCGCGCGTACATGGAAACCAAATCAAGAAATATTTTCGGCCTGAAATTTTATTCCGACTACTACTTAGTTAACGGCTTGAAATTTCATCTCGGTTTCAGAGAAGATATCGTGGGAAAGAAGCCTTCGGTATTTGCACCTGAACTTGCTATCAACTTTTCAAAACGAACCAAGGATACGAAGCATTCTTTCGGCACAGCTATTATCGTATCGCGCAATTTCAGATTTCCAACTTTAAATGATTTGTATTGGGTTCCCGGAGGAAATCCTGATTTGAAAAATGAACGCGCCTGGAATGGTGAACTCAGTTTTAAATACGCGTATCAAAAATATTTTGATATTTCATTGAATGGTTTTTGTCTCTATGTAGATGATTGGATTCAGTGGATTCCGCAGGGAAATATTTGGATGCCGGTGAATTACAAGCGCGTTTTATCGAGAGGATTTGAAGCAAACGTTCACGCAACAAACGATGAGCAGAACCCAAAAAAGTTTGTAATTCATTTCAATGCTTCTTACACATTTACCAAAACAACCAACCTTGATGCCGCAAATCAATTTGATCAATCTGCCGGCATGCAATTGATATACGTTCCGCTGCATCGTGTAGTAGCGGGAGTTCAGTTAAAGTATCGGAAATTCTATTTGCGTTCAGTAAATAGTTTTGTAAGTCGTGTATTTACTTCCACTGACAACGTTCAATTTCTAAAAGGATATTTCTTAACGGATTTAGAAGCAGGCAAAGATTTTAAGATTGACAAATACGAAATAGGAATGTCGTTTCGTGTAAATAATTTGGCAAATGCTCAATACCAAAACGTGGCACAACACGCCATGCCCGGAATAAGTTTTGAAGGAACACTTAGATTTAAATTTAACTGATGAACAGAATTATTCCATTGCTCATCCTTTTCGCATGCCTTTCATCTTGTCATAAAGACAAAACTCTTGATTTGCCAAAGAGCAAAGGCGTTTACATCGTAAATGAAGGCAACTTTGGTTTCGGAAATGCTGATGTTTCGTTTTACAATCCCGAAACAAAAACTGTGACTAACGATTTGTTTAAAACGGTGAATGGCTATTCGATTGGCGATGTCGCGCAGAGCATGTATATCAAAGATTCGGTGGCGTTTATTGTAGTAAACAATTCTGCAAAGATTGAAATGGTGAAGATTCCCTCATTTCAAAAAATTAGAACCATTGCTATCTCGGGTTCTTCACCCCGTTTTATTCTTCCTCTTAACGATAGTATCGCGTATGTGACTGAACTCTACTCCAACAAAATCCATGTCATCAATTATCAAACAGGAAATTTGAAAGCAGATATTTCTGTTCCGCAATACACCGAACATCTAATTCGCGTAGATGAATATGTTTTTGCTGAAGGCAAAAAGATTTATTCCAATGCATCTTCGAAAGGTGCTGTTTACAGAATAAGAATTGCCGACAATACTTTTGTTGACAAAAAAGAATTTGCAGGCGATGCTGGTGGAATAGTGCAAGACAAAAACAAAAATATCTGGATTGCATTCGATGAAGATACAGCAACAAGCACAAAGGCATCGCTCGTTTGTCTCGATAAAAATTTGAATACCGTTGCTCAATATTCTATGAGCAGTCTTGGTTTACATCCAAATCATTTGTGCATGGATGGGAATGGAGAAGCACTTTTCTTTCTAGAAGGCAAAAGCATTTACAGCAGTTCCATTTCAAATCTTCAACCGACAATTCTTTTTACCTCAACCGCTTCGAATGTTTATTCAATGGATGTTGACCGCGTAAGCAATGATATTTATTTGAGCGATGCGCTTGATTATGTTCAGTCGTCACATATTTATCGTCACGACAAAACAGGAACTTTGATTCATTCTTTCACAGCCGGTGTTGTTTCCGGCAATTTTTCTTTTACACATGAGTAGGAAACAGTTTACAGTTTACAGTTTACGGTTGACGGTTGTTTGCCTTTTATTGTCAATGGTCGTTGGTCAATGGTCATGCAAAGGCAAAAGTCAAACACATCAACAACACACTAATCATTGCGTAAAAGAAGCATCGCTACCCATTAAATATGCCAAAGGATTTTCCATTGATTATTACAATGGCTTCAAAGTTATATCAGTAAAGGATTGGAAAGACACAGCAAAAGTATTTGCAAAATATGTTTTGCTACCACCCGGAAAACCTGCACCGGTTGATTTTGCAAATGCTGTGTTGATAGATACTCCCGTGCAGAAAATAATCTGTATTTCTACCAACCATATTTCTGCGTTGGCGCAATTGGGATTGCTCGATTCAATTGGAGGAGTTGCAAACGTTGCCCTCATTTTCAACAAAGAAGTAGTTGAACTCGTGCACCAAAACAAAATTGCAGATGTTGGAAAAGATGATTTGAACTATGAAAAAATTGTAGAGTTGAATCCCTCTTTCGTTTTTACTTCGGGCAACTGGGATGGTGGCGATAAAATGAAAATGAAATTGAATTCGCTCAAAATCAAATCTGTTTTGAATTTAGATTACATGGAGCAGGAACCACTGGCTCGTGCTGAATGGTTGAAGTTTGTTGCTGCTTTTTACGATCGAGAAACTGAAGCTGACAGCATTTTTGGGGAGATAGAAATTCGCTATTTAGCTTTAAAAGAAAAGGCAAAATCTGTATCAATAAGACCTACCGTGTTTGCAAATATTCCATTTAAAGAAATTTGGTATACACCGTGTGGAGAAAACTATATGGCAAAAATGATTGCCGATGCCGGTGGAGATTACCTCTGGAAAAACACGAAGTCGAACAATGGATTGAATTTAAATTTGGACTACGAAGCGGTTTACGCAAAAGCAGCGGAAGCGGATTTTTGGTTAAGTAATGGATTTGCAGGTTCGCTCGCTGAAATTAAAGCCGCGGATAAAAAGAACACTTTTTTCAAAGCGTATAAAACCAAAAATGTTTTCAATAACGATAAGCGAAACACACCAAACGGTGGGTTTGATTTTTGGGAAAGTGGAGGACTTGCGCCTGACAAGGTGTTAACCGATTTGATTTTTATTTTTCATCCTGAGTTGTTACCCGAACACGAATTGTATTACTACCGCAAACTACAATGAGGCAGCGTAAAAATATTTTGTTGTTCATCATTTTCGCATTTAGTGTGGTCGCAGTTTTTTTTCTGCAACTCATACTGGGCTCCGTTTCGATTCCGTTTTCAGATATCGTTTCTATTTTAATCCATAACACATCAAGTAGTGAAGCGTGGAAAAACATTGTTCTTGAGTCGCGTTTGCCTGCTGCGCTTGCAGCTTTACTGGCAGGAGCTGGATTATCAGTAAGTGGATTGCAAATGCAAACCATGTTTCGAAATCCGGTGGCGGGTCCTTATGTTTTAGGAATAAGCGCAGGAGCAAGTTTTGGTGTAGCGGTTTTTATTCTTGCCGCAAGTGCATTTGGCGTAGGTCACATGCACTTGCTAAGTAGTTGGAGTATTATCATCGCAGCTGCCCTTGGTGCGGTACTCATTTTCGTCATCAACTTTCTTATTTCATTCCGGCTAAATGATGTGGTCTCTATCCTTATTATTGGTTTAATGATTGGCGGGGGAATTAGTGCGCTCATCGAAATTTTACAATCGTTTTCGAGCAACGAAGCTCTGAAAAATTATATGCTTTGGACATTCGGTAGTTTTAGGTACGTTGATACTTCACAAATTATTTTTCTCGCTTTTGCCGTAATTTTTGGGGTGGTGTTTTCGTTTTTTCTATCGAAGCCACTCAACCTGCTTTTGCTTGGTGACACGTATGCAACCAGCGCAGGCTTAAACATTCGCACCGCCAAAATTTTAATTGTGTTGTGTACCAGTCTTCTTGCCGGAAGTATTACCGCCTTCTGTGGACCAATTGGTTTTGTCGGTTTGGCGGTACCGCACATTGCGCGCGCGGTTTTTAAAACGTCAGACCATAAAATTCTTACTCCAGCGTGTGTATTGCTAGGTGCCTTCACTTGCGGCTTGTGTAATGTCATCGCATCTACTCCCGGTTCCGATAATATATTGCCCGTAAATGCAATTACGTCCTTACTTGGAGCACCGGTAGTTATTTGGATAATTCTTCGTCAACGAAAAATGTAAGTAACCTGGGTCTGCACCGTAGGTCAGACCAGTAATTAGTTAAAACTGAAAAACAAAAAGTCTGACCTTAAGTGCAGACTGCATAAAAAATGAAACTGCAAGCAGAAAATCTTTCAATCGGTTATGAGAAAAGCAAAATTGTTTTTCCGAACATTTCTTTTGCCGTAAGCGAAGGAGAGTTCATTGCTTTGCTTGGAGTAAACGGCATTGGCAAATCTACTTTGCTAAGAACTATTTCAGGTTTGCAGAAAAGTGTGAGCGGAATAATTTCAATAGAAGGAAAGCAATTTGAAAGTGTGACCGTTCAGGAAAGAGCAAAACTCATCAGTATTGTTTTGACTGAAAAGATTTTTGTTGACAATATTTCTGTTCGTGAGTTTATTTCGCTTGGTAGAATGCCATACACCGGATGGTTTGGAAATTTGGCTGAGGAGGATGTGCAAGAAGTGGAGAAAGTAATTTCAGTAATGAAAATGGAGAAGTTACAGGATAAACTCTTTAATCAAATCAGCGATGGAGAAAAACAAAAAGTTTTAATTGCCCGAGCGCTATGTCAGCAAACACCGGTAATCATTTTAGATGAACCTACTGCCTTTCTTGATTTCAGAAACAAAAAGGAAATTTTGGATTTGCTATCCTCGATTTCGCGAAGCATGAAAAAGATTATCATTCTTTCTACGCATGATATTGAAGCGTCATTGGCGCATTGCAGCAAATGTTGGTTAATGACCGAAGAGAAAAAATTTGTAGAAATAGTTCGAACAGCAAATTTCAGAAACGAAGTAATGAATCAGCTATTGATGGAGTCAAACCGGCATTCTTAGCCTACCTTCTGGTAAGCAAGTTCATCATACATTTTTTCGATGAAGTAAATGGATAGTTTGTTTTTTACTTCAATTGACTTTTTGATGGAAACAAAAAAATCAACCAGCTTTTTAAAGTCGGCCGGTTTCTGCATGTATCCATCTGCACCCAGGCGATAACACTCAATCATATCTTTTTTGTAGTCGCTATTGGTTACAATAATTACGGGAGTCATTTCTAAATCCAAATCAGTCTTTATTTTTTCCAAAACTTCCTTACCACTCACCTTGGGCATATTTAAATCAAGCAGCACTAAATCAAATTTCTTATCAATAATTTTTGAAGTGTCGAGCATTTCACAAGCCTCTTCGCCATCGTAAGCATATTCCAATTCAATACTGTCGGTGAGTTCTGCTTCCTTTATGGCTTCTTGAATTAACCGAACCTCAGCAGGATTATCTTCCACTAAAAATAAACGGTAGGGTTGGGTGCGTATAACAGACATCATGTTACTAGTTTTGGTTGAAACCAAATGTAATTCCACCATTGCATGGCAGTCTTTGCACTTATAAAACTGCAAGTGTTGAAAAGGGGAGGTATAACGTTAAAAAAGGACAGTCAAGGTAATGCTGAAGGCGCAAATCGGAACGGAGATTAAAGCACAACGATGAATAGCGACAAAAAAAATGCTGAAGTGATTGTATTCACTTCAGCATGCTGCGTTCTGAACTCTCCTGATTAGAAAATCGGGTTGAGGCAAAAAATTATTCTGCCCCTTCCTGTTTATCTTCATCGTTCACTTTCAAGAGCGACTTAGGTTTGTAGCTAGGGTTTTCCAAATGAAGAATATAATCTTCTACCTGGTCTGCACCTATTCTTCTTGCCTTAATTACTTTTTCAGAATCGAGAATGTAAATCTGTGGAGTGCTTTGAATATCCCACTCATATCGGAAATTGCTGTGGCGTTTTGAATCGCAAACGTTTGTCCAGTCCAAATTGTTTTTTTGAATAAACTCAATCCAGTCTTTGTAGTTTTCAATTTCCATAATGGCAGGAGAATAACCTCCCACATCAATTCCCTTCTTTTTTAAATTGTGATATGCTTCTATGAGTACAGGAAGTTCCTTTTTGCAGTGACCGCAATCCGGGTCCCAGAAAGCAAGAATGGTATACTTTGCTTTTATGTCCTGTAATGATTTCCATTGCGTTTCGGTTGAATCGGTAGGAAGAATTAAACGCTGTGCTTTTTTACCAACCAATACAGGGTCTAAGCGCGTAGCTCGGTCGCAAATTTTAAAACGTTTTGCGGTATCAATCCAAGGAGTAAACTCTTGATTGCAAAAATATTTTCTTCCGAAGTGAACGTAAGCGGCATCAAACCCCATGATTTTTGAATTAGCCATATCGTTGAAGATATACGTGAGTACATAGCGATACAATTCATTTTTCTTATCCGTTTTGTTAATCAAATCATCGCCCGCTGTTATAATTGAATCGGGAACTTGAACTACAGTTTGTGTGAAAAAGGTTTTCAATTTGTTATGAAACACGGGACAACGCAAAAGGCGCTCATCCTTTAAATCAACATTATCCCAATAGTGTGCTTTGTAAAAACGCCATTGCCAAGCCGAATCAATAATTTTTCCGGTCGCATCTCTTGGGGCATCAGGAACTTCTACATCTTTCATAGCCTTGAGTAACTTCCCGTAGAATAAGTCAGGGTTTTTCGTCATTACAGAATTGCGTTCTGCTTTTACATCTTTATCAATTTGAACTAATTGCTGTCTGAACACTTCTTTATCCTTCGCTTCTTTTGCCGCTTTGTAAAGATTGTTGAGCGAGTCAGAAGTCTGTTTCATTTTACCTAAGTATTTCATGTCATCGTAGAACAACGAATTTTCTACTGAGCCGGTCACTTTAATATGTCCAGTTAAATCGTTGGTATCGGTTTCAATTGTAAAAGCAGACTCGCTGATAATAAACTCGAAGTAGCGATTGTTGAGAGCCGGAAAAACAGCAAGATACACTCCGCCTGGTAAAGTAGTATCTGCTTTGAGAACAAGCGTTCCTTTTTTGTCGAATTCAAAAGTGTCTTTTACATACTGTTTATCGCCATAATAATTGGCAAGAATCATTTTTGAATTTTCTAGTCCTTTAACCGTGAGTTTAATATTCATGGGTTTAGAATTAGTCCCATAAGATAAAGACACAGCTAAAACGGCAAGAATTGTAGAGGTAATTATTTTCTTCATAATTTGATTTTAAACGCTGCCAAAAATATCCGAATTACTTACAAGTACTGTACCTTCTACGGTAGGTAAGCAGTTAAAAAAGCTTAACTCTTTACATTCGGTTTGTTGTTTGCTTGAGCAATGAATCTTTGTTGTCAAGCAGAACCGTTAAGTTGCATGCAGCTCATCTTTTTAGTAAACATTTTCACTGCATAAGTTGTATCTAATAAAAATCATTGCACGTTAGTTGTTGATATTGATGGGAACACACTCTGCCATTTTATTTTCCATTTGTAGCATAAAGAATCAATCATGAATAAGTCTCTCGTTATTGTTGTGTTGCTTTTCCCTCTTTTTGCTTTTTCACAGGTTCTAACTAAAGAAACCGCAAAAGGAAAAGCCAAAGAATTATTTGATAAAGCCGACAATAGTTTTGCTTTTGGCAAATTGTTTTTGGCCGATTCATTATTGCACGATGCCGTAAAAGAGAAAGACAATTTTATAGATGCTTGGATGCTGCTCGGGCAAATCAATTTAGAGTATCTCAAAAATTTTGAGGAAGCCAAAAAGGCTTACGAAAAAGTAAAATTGTTGCAAGCCAATTATTTAAGCGATGCAGATTTTCAATTGGCGCGCTGCAACATGAACTTGGCAAATTATTCGCAGGCAAAAACTTTACTCACTGCTTTTTTGCAGCAACAAAAATTAGTAGCTACTGAAAGAATTCAAGCAGAAAAATATTTGACCGATTGCGATTTTTCAACCCAAGCGGTAACACATCCGGTAGATTTTAAACCCATGAACTTAGGCGGAAACGTAAATACTTCAGCCGATGAAAGCATGCCTTCTTTAACTGCCGATGGTAAGTATTTGTATTTCACGCGCCACTTTGGTCTAGGGGCTTTTCAAGATGAAGATATTTTTATGTCGCTGCATACCAGTGCCGGTTTTGCTCCTGCAATAAGCGTGGGCGAAATGATAAATACCGAACGCTTTATTGAAGGCGCACAAAACATTTCGCCAAGTGGAAAGTATTTGTTCTTCACTTCGTCCGATAGACCTGATGGTTTAGGTAGAGCAGATATTTATATCAGTAGAAAAGTTGGTGATGTTTGGGAGCGACCAAACAATATGGGTTCGCCCATCAATACTCCGGGTTATGAAACGCAGCCAAGTATAAGTGCCGATGGCAAGCAACTATTTTATTCGGCTATTCGAGCTACCGGAAAAGGAGGCTGCGATATTTGGGTGAGTTACTTAAATGCTGATGGAACTTGGAATCAACCCGAAAATTTAGGTGATAGCATTAACACTCCTTTCGATGAAATGCGACCATACCTTCACCCCGATGGCAACACACTTTATTTTTCTTCGAACGGTTTGCCTGGATTAGGCAACTACGATATTTATGTAAGCCACAAAAATACAAACGGTAAATGGGGCAAGCCCGAAAACCTCGGTTATCCTATTAATACTGCGGGTGATGAACTGGGAATTTATGTAACTGCGGATGGCGAACATGCGTTTTTTGCAGGCGAACAAAAAGACAGCAGAGGTCAAATGGATATTTACACGTTTGATATGCCCGCGCATTTGCGCCCAGGCTATACCACCTATGTAAAAGGAAATGTTTTTGATAATGAAAGCCGCGAACCCATTAGTGCGAATGTGCAGGTGTATGATTTGGAAACAGGAAAACTATTCAGCACTTTTTCGGCTGATAGAGTCAATGGGAATTTTCTTTCCACGCTACCAGCCGGTAGAAATTATGCCGTGGAAGTAATGCGCGATGGTTATCTTTTCTTTTCAAAAAATATTTCGTTGAAGGATGTGAAAGAAGGAACACCTTTCGAAATTGATATAGCGCTCAACAAAATAAAAGTAGGAGAGAAGGTGGTGCTTAACAATATTTTTTTCGACTCTGAAAAATTTGAATTGAAAAAAGAATCGGCTTCGGAACTTTCAATTGTAATGAAGATGCTCGAAAAAAATCCTTCTATGAAAATTGAAATTGGTGGACATACCGACAACAGTGGCAGCGAAGAAAAAAATAAAGCGCTATCAGAAAACAGGGCGAAGAGTGTTTACGAATATTTAGTAAGTAATGGTGTTACGGCCGAAAGATTAAGCTACAAAGGTTACGCGGCTTCAAAACCCGTAGCAGCCAATAACACTGCCGAGGGCAAATCGAAAAACAGAAGGACAGAGTTTGTTGTGCTGGCGATTTAAGATTCTTTCAACAATAGATTCACTAAGTAATCAACTCCAATCGTAGCTTTTTCATTGATGAATTTAAGATGGGGCACCCGTGGCAGCGGCATATCATTTGGGTCAACAAGCCATTTAGGAATTTCGTAGCGCGTGTAATTGACTAAACCGGCTGCAGGATAAACAACAAGCGAAGTTCCCACCACAATAAAAATCTCAGCACATTGAACAATTGGTACAGCAGTTTCCATCAAAGGCACTGCTTCTCCAAACCAAACAATGTGAGGGCGTAGTTGCGAGCCTTTCTCACATTTATCTCCTTCCAAAATATCTTGCGAGCAATCGTAAATTAAATTTTCATCTACACTGCTTCGCGCTTTTAAAAGTTCACCGTGTAAGTGAATGATATTTGTGGAACCGCCCCGTTCGTGCAAATCATCCACGTTTTGAGTGATGATGGTTACGTCAAATTTGTTTTCGAGTTCTGCCAGTGCAAAGTGTGCACGGTTGGGTTTGCATTCAAGCAATTGTTTTCTGCGTTCGTTATAAAAGTTCAAAACTAACTGTTGGTCATGGTGCCATCCTTCAGGCGAAGCCACATCTTCTACCCGATGATTTTCCCACAAGCCACCAGAATCGCGAAAGGTTTTAATACCGCTTTCGGCACTAATACCTGCGCCAGTAAGCACCACAATTTTTTGTTTCACAAAATAAATTTGATAGAAATAAATGAACGAAAGCAGCGCACGCGTTTACCGCGACTTCACATTCAAATTTGCAGAGGTTAGATAAGTTCCGCTTCCTGTAAAAACTTTTACTCGGTAATTGCCCGGGTCAAACATCACCATTTCTTTCCAAGCAAAATTCCAGGTAGGCAAAACGCGTTGCGGCAAGCGCGAAATTTCTTCCTCCGTACCTTCACCACTTAAATAAAAAATTCTGAAATCGAGTTTGTCGGTGTTAAAGTATTCTTCCGTTTTCAATAAAAATTTAAGCACACCTCCATCGCCATCTACCATAAAAGAGTTGGAAACCATTTCGGGTTTTCCTTCGCTATTAACGTCTTCACAAAACACCAAAGAGTATTGTGCGCCACCTAATTTGGCAAGAAGAAAAAACACAAGAAGTAGATAATACTTTTTCATAAGTCTGTATTTTATTGCACCGAAGATAGATGCTCGGGAAGAAATAACCTTCGCTGTTTTCGTCACGTTATTGTTATCCATCCATAATAACCTACACCAGCCGCAGGTTGTTTTTACGCAGCCTAGCAGAACTTGTTCTGAGCCGTACATTTGTTTAGCGCTTCTTTATTTCATTTGTGCAAAATTTTAAGATGAGAAAAGCATTTTTTCCTGTAATAACAATTGTTTTTTTGTTGAACGCATGCAATAGTTCAGGCAAAAAAATGGAAGCAACAATTTCTACCAATGACACTTCCGCTATTCATTTTGCCAATGAAAAGCATTTGAAAAATGTAAAGCAATTAAGTTTTGGTGGTGAAAATGCCGAAGCTTATTTCAGTTTCGATGATACCAAGTTGACGTTTCAACATACCGATAAACCAAATGGCGTTCCGTGCGATCAAATCTTTTGTTTGAATCTTTCTGATACTTCCAAACATTTAATTAGTACTGGAAATGGACGAACTACTTGTTCGTTTTTCTTGCCGGGCGATACACAGATTCTTTACGCTTCAACTCATTTGCATTCAGAATCATGTCCCGCTGTGCCTGCTCATGTGCATGGGAAATATCTTTGGCCTATTTATGCCGATTACGAAATTTTTATTGCCGATTTGAACGGAAAAATTGTAAAGCAACTCACCAGCAATAAATTTTATGACGCTGAAGCGGTGGTGTCACCTAAGGGCGATAAAATTCTTTTTACCAGCGATAGAAGTGGAGACCTGGAACTTTACACCATGAACCTCGATGGAAGCCAAGTGAAACAAATTACCAATGAATTGGGTTACGATGGCGGTGCCAACTTTTCTCCTGATGGCACGCAAATTATTTGGCGCGCATCGCATTTTGATACAGACTCAGAGCGAGTGGAATACAAAGAGAATTTGAAAAAGCATTTGGTTTCGCCCATGAAAATGGAATTGTTTATGGCTAACAGCGATGGCACAAACCGCAGACAGTTAACGAATTTGGGCGGTGCTAACTGGGCGCCAAATTTTTCGCACGATGGCAAAAAAGTAATTTTCAGTTCGAATCATAAAACCAAAGCAATTCCATTTAATCTTTACTACATCAATACCGATGGAACTAGGTTGGAACAATTGACAAACGACAAAGTGTTTGACGCTTTTGCTATGTTTTCAAACGATGGTAAAAAATTAGTTTGGTGTAGCAACCGAAACAATGGCGGCACGCGCGAAACCAATATTTTTATAGCAGACTGGAAAGAATAGTCAGCGGATGTGGAGAAATAAAATTCGTATTGCTGCTTCCAAATTCCGATTCGGTTTTTACATTCACAATTAGTTCTTTGATACTTCCGAATTTTGAATTCTATAATTCTTTATTCTTAAGATACGCCCACACAGACCGATGCGTTAGATGGATAATTATTACAGAACCGGGCTTAAGTTGCAACGTTAATGGCGGGTCGCAATCATCAGCAATGGTGATCTTCGTCCAAAAAACAAGTTAACAGCGAATTACAGCAATGTTGCTAAGCCCAAATCCTGACTTGAGATGCGTCTTAACGTCAGCATCTGTGTGGGTTTTTTTTGTTTGGTTACAGCAATCTCTTTATAATCTTCAATTGGTGTGTATACTTTTTGGTAGAAGTATTATGAATGCCGAAGTGGTCGAGTTTATCTAATCGCACTTTGCCGGAAGCATGAATGATTTTATTGTCTTTCAGGATAATTCCTACATGAATTATTTTTCCTTCTTCATTATTAAAGAAAGCCAAATCGCCTGGCACCGCTTCTTCAATAAAATTGACAATTACACCTTGCTCAGCTTGTAAATAAGCATCTCGCTTCAATTTCAAATTCATAAACTTAAATACCAATTGCGTAAACCCCGAGCAATCAATTCCAAAGGGCGATCTGCCACCCCAAAGGTAAGGAGCGTTGAGATAACGCATGGCCACTCGTTCTAGCAAAGCGTTTGTTTTTCCATCGGCTGTTACCGATTGACCGTTGTAAATAAATTTCTCTTTCCCTATTTTAAGATTCATACCATCAAAGAAAGGAAGAGAACTTCCCGCTACTATTGGCACCGAATCGGAACCGGAGGCAGCCGTGCCTGATAAGTCCATGGCCACACCACAATTGTTTTCAGTAATGGTTTGGTAATCCTTTTCGGTTAGTTCATGAAATTGTGCGGCATCCATCCACCCTTGGTAGTTATCGAAACTACATTCAATTTGCAACCAGTCTTTCTGTTCTTTAATAACCGAAAATGTTTCACCAAATAATAGTTGCGAAACCATTTCGCTTTTATGCGATGCTTCGATTCGGAGCGGAATGATACTCAAATGACTTATACCATATTTCATATACACCGAAGGTAGAAGCATTTCCCTGTTTCATTTATCTGATTACTTTTATGTATCTACACTTTTTTGTGGGTATTTCGAAAGTGTATTTTTTTATGTTTGTAAATATTGGAAAACCGAAGCCCAATAGTTTGCAACGGAATAAATGTTTTAACGCTCTTTTGTTATATAAATCAATGAACTAATTTTTACCCTGATGAATATGAGATTGACCCCGGCCGCTTTCATGCGTTGTTTTGTATTAGCACTGATCTCCTTTTATTCAACTTACGTTACGGCACAATGTAATTTTGTGTTTACTCAAAATACTGTAGGTTGTGTAGATCTTTATTTGGCAGCTAAAGCTCAAGAATCTGATAGTGCAACGGTGGTGCAACGAATTTGGACACTCACCGGACCGAGCGGAATTGTATTTGCCAGCACGCCTGGAACTAACACTCCTCA
Source organism: Bacteroidota bacterium (assembly GCA_947479455.1). Lineage (GTDB taxonomy): Bacteria > Bacteroidota > Bacteroidia > Chitinophagales > LD1 > Bog-950. The sequence goes on along the minus strand of CANJZE010000004.1, from coordinate 177,701 downwards.
ATTCGATTATTTGATTGGCGACTCAGGCACCTACTGTCTTACCTTGCGCAGTACCAGTGCCTCAGGTAATGTTTGCACTATTCAAAAGTGTGGAATTTATGCCGCGGCACTTCCATATCTCGATTTTAGTTTCTCTCCTACATTGGGATGCGCACCGTTGAACGTTCAGGCAGTTTGTAACTCTTCAGCAGGTAGCGGCAACATAGATTCAGTTGTCATTGATTGGGGTTGTGGAATTCCGTACATCAGCACGGGTTGTAGTGCAAATCCCATTCCTCATTCCTACAACTGCCCACCGGGTTGTTACAAAGTAACTACGGTTGTGCGAAATACTTTTGGTTGTTACTCCGATACATCTTACCTAAATAAGATTTGCATAATTCCTAAGCCACATGTTTTTTTTACAGCCAATATTACAACAGTTAACTGCACCAGCACCCCTTTGCCTGTAACGTTTACTGCAGACCCTACTGGATTAACCTGCACTACTTATCATTGGTACGTGAATGATTCGTTGACTTATTCCGATTCGCTTTCTAATATTTTTCAGTACACTTTTCCTGTTGATCCTTATTGCTACGACATTAAACTAGTGGTTACACATTGCACGGGTTGCAGCGATTCAAGCACTCGGTTAGGCTATATTTGTGTTCGAAATTTCCCTGTGATTAGTTACACTTCTAATGCCGATTCGGGGTGCTACGCTCCCGGTGATCCTTTCACACTTATTTTAACGAATACATCGGGTGCTCCTGCAAATCTTACTTGGAATTTGAATGGACCCGGTAATGGAGGACCGCTTGTTCTACCTTCACCACAAACAGGCGGTTCAGCAAGTTGGAACCTTAGTACACCGGGTACTTATTTTGCTACGGCAAGTGGTACTTTCGGGGCAGGTTGTACCACTAATCTACCGGCACAACAAGTGATTGTTATAAGTGCCAAACCTAATGTAACCTTTAATACTTCAGATACCTTCAGTTGTAAATTGCCGTACTTGGTTAATTACACTGCTTCCGGTTGCCCAAGCTGTGCCTATACTTGGCAAAGTGGCGGTTCCCCAGCCCAAACTGGTAGCGGGGCTAATTTCAATGCAACCTATTCCACTAATAATATTTTTACAGCTACGCTTACAGCTGTTGATCCTAACGGATGTTCCTCAACTGTTTCGCGACAATTGGTTAGAACCAGACCTGTAATTGGCACTATCGGATTTAATAAATCAAAAGGCTGTACTCCCCTATGTGCAACTTTTGATGATTTAACCAATGTAACTTTGTTACACACAACCATAGCTACGGCCTGCTGGAGTTTTACCGGGCCGGTAAGTGTACCGGTTATACCCGGTGCTTGTAAGGATACTATTAAGCGATGTTTTGTTGATACGGGTTGTTACACGGTTCAATTGGCTGTAACCACGGTTTCGGGATGTACAGATACGGTAATTTTGGTGGACACCATTTGTGTAAGCGCCAAACCCAATTGCAATATGACAGCTACTCCTACTTCTATGTGTTTTGAAGATGATTCGGTAAACTTTGTGTTGAACTGTACTAATTCTTTTGATAGAATTTATTGCGATTTTGGAGATGGAGTAGCAGCAGACTTCTACACCTCCAATTTTTTCCATACTTATCAAGATACAGGTGCAATACATTCTACTTGCATAGCCTATAACGATAGTTGTGCCTCAGACTCCTTTAAATTTACGATCAACATTTTTGCACCTATCACCAAATTTTTGGATTCTACGTTTTGCGGTATGGGCGATACTGTTTTTCTTTATAACAAATCGGTTGGTGCAACTAGTTATTTATGGACTTTTTGCAATGGAACAACATCAACATTGAAAGACCCGCATGTTGTGCTTCCTCCTTGCGATACTTGTAGTATTAAGTTAGAAACCCAGAGTAGCATTACGGGATGTGCCCATCAAAAAACAACGGTTATATCAACCGCCTGCGATAGTGTAGCCTTTTCCCCTTCTGATACCACGGGTTGTACACCATTTAGCGTGAAGTATTATAATGTTTCGAGCACAAAAACTATTGGTTTTACGCGTTGGGATTGGGATACTTCTAGTATCACTGGTTTAGGGTTCAATTTTTTTGGAGCCGGAACATCGGGTGGTGATGTGATCACTCATGCTTATACTTCTCCTGGAGTATATACCATAGCGATGAGAAATAAATCATCATCGGGATGCATTGATACGGCATATGGCACGGCTACGGTTTGTGATTTAATTCCTGAATTTGGACCGTATTCAGTCTGTTTACCTTTGCCAATTTGTTTTATTGACTCTACGGTTGATCAATATTGTTCAATCACTTCCTGGCTTTGGGATTTTGGTGATGGAACTACTGACACGGTTCAGAACCCTTGCCATGTTTACGCTTTACAAAACACCTATACCGTAACCTTGGCTGTAACCAATAGTGCAGGTTGTACCCGAACGGTAAGTCATGATATTATTGCCTCTACTCCAATTTTAATTAGTTACGATATTGATTCCTTGCTATGCGAAGGTTCAAATGCGTGCGCAACCAACAGTTCGCAAAGTAATCTACAATTCAATTGGCAAATTTCCGGAGGTGCAACTCCACCACAATCTACCTTGTATACTCCATGTTTTAATTTCCCGGCTGGTGCAGGTGATTACGATTTGCATTTGAATATTTCAGCTTTTGGATTATGTACGGTTGATGATTACAGAACCATTCATGTGCATAACCCTATTGCTGCAGGGTATGCAAGTCAGGATACTATTATTTGTCCTAATCCTCCACAATTGATTGCATTCTACGATACTTCTCTTTATACAGATCCCGATCCACTGGGAACAAGAATTTGGGATTTTGGAGATTCATCATATGCGTATACTAACCCGGCTAACCACATTTATAACAAACCCGGCCGATACATTGTTACCTTAACTGTTACCACTGCCGATGGTTGTTCAGATATGGATACAATCGAAGTAATTGTAGTTTTAGGTCCATACGGATCTTTGAACGTAGCACCGTTGGGTATGTGTGCGTGCAAAGATTCTATTCACTATACGGTCACTACTTATAATGCGAACTGCGTTAAACTTTTCACCGGCTGTCAGGCAGATGTATTTACCGAATGCCCAATCGTTCCTATAGGTACGGAAACCAATCCAACTAATTTTGCTTTTGACTACACCTTCTGTGTGACCGATACCTGCCAACCTCAAGTGTTGTTTCAAGATGCCAGTGGGTGCCAGGTAGTTTTAGACAAACCATTTTTGTCGATTGACTCTCCTGTTGTAAAATTCAGATTTGATAATTACGGTGTTTGTGTAGATGGCATTGTTTGTTTCTTTGACAATACAACCTACACCCTACCGTCCAATCATTCATTCACCGTTCAACGTCTTTGGGACTTTGGTGATCCCGCTTCGGGACCATTGAATTTTGATACCGCTGCAAATCCATGCCATTACTATGCAGGACCGGGAGGCTATAACGCAAAGCTTTATATCTGGAGTAATTTAGGTTGTTTCGATTCGATAGTAAGCAACGTGGTTGTAGTGCCTGAGTTCCCTATTGCAGGGTACTACGCGGATGATTCACTCGTGTGTGCCGAAAGCCCAATTTGTTTTCATGATACGAGCTGGATTTATCCTTTAACCGGTGCCGATTATTGGGTATGGGATTTTGGTGACGGGCATATTGATACTACTAACACACCTGATGTTTGTCACACCTACACAACCGGTGGTTATTACCGAGTGACTATGTGCGTGTATGATAGCATAGGATGTCCGGATTGTGATTCTTCAACGGTGATTCGTGTAATTGATAATCCAATTGCCAATGCAGGTGGCGACCAGGAAATTTGCAGAGGATACACTACTACACTAAATGGTTCAGGTGGTTTAGCCTGCCATTGGGAGCCAACGGGATTGGTATCGAATCCGAATATTTGTAATCCTTCAATTACGTTGTACAACGATACATTGATTGTTTTAATTGTTACTGACCAATATTTGTGTGCCGATACAGATACCGTGCAATTATCCATTTCGTATGTTGATGCCTCATTCAGTGTTGGTACCACTTTCTGTACTGACGACAGCGTTTGTGTAACTGATAATTCGAGTAGTTTTAATGGTCAGTTAACCACCTGGCTTTTTGATTATGGCGATGGAGATACTTTAATGGGAAATTACATTTGTCATTACTATACCAACCCAGGTAACTACAATATCATAGAAACCGTCATTAATGAACACGGATGTTTTGATGATACCACGCGACCGATAACCGTATTGCCAAGCCCACAAGCTGCCTTTTCTTTGAACGATACAGTAATTTGTGCTAACCAACAGATATGCTTAACCAATTTATCTACGAGTGCCTCACCTATTGTAAATACTGACTGGAACTTTGGATTTAATCAGGGTGGATTTAACGGAACAAATCCTCCTTGTCACATTTTCACTCCACCATTCTTCCCTACTTTTGATGTTTCAGTTGCTATTACCGACCAAAACGGTTGTCATGATACCGCAGTAATTGTAGTTACAGTAAATGAATTGCCTAATGCAAATTTTGCATGGACTACTTCTTGCGAAAATGAAGATATGCCTTTGTCGAGTACCTCAATTCAGGGAGATGCACCTATTGCAATTTGCGAATGGACACTTTGGTTAGGAGCAACACCTCCTACTATTGACAGCAACTGTAATATATCGTTTCATTTCCCTCCGGGATCACACGATGTGCAATTAGTGGTTATTGATTTGAATGGTTGTTCAGATACTTTGATTCAAACTGTATTGACCGATTCCTTATCGCGTTTGGTGATATACCCTGGCGATACCACTATATGCCTTGGCGTTTCACTTGATTATACAGTTAGCGGAGTGTTTGATAACATAACCTGGTCGCCCAATTTATGGTTGAGTGATGCTCATTCTGCAACTGTTACGGTAAGCCCATTAGGAGATATAAGTTATATAGTAAGTGCGGTGAATGGTGTTTGCAATTCAGCGAATGATACGTTTACTATTCAAACCATACAACAAATACCACTAATGGTAGAAGCAATTCCTGACCAGATTGTTTTGGGCTCCAGTTCGAATCTTAGCGCCAGTTATCCGGGTCGTGTAGATAGCATTGTTTGGGTTCCTGATGAAACGTTGGATTGCCGTACATGTCCAAACCCTATTGCAACACCTTATGCAACCACCACTTACCAAGCGACTATTTATTACAGCACCAATGGTGTGACTTGTACTACCGATGGCTTTGCAACTATCACAGTGTTGGGCACTTGTGATGGCAGAACAATTTATGTTCCTAATACCTTTACACCAAACGGTGACGGATTGAACGATGTATTTATGATTCGCGGTATTCCTATAGCCAAAATAAACTACTTCCGAGTCTTTGACCGTTGGGGAAAATTGATCTTTGAAACTACAGATGGGGAGGGAAACAATCCACGTTGGGCATGGGATGGTAACGATATGCAAGGCGGGAAACTAAATCCTGCGGTGTTCGTTTATACGTATGAAATAGAATGTGTAAATCACGATATTTTTTCAGGTCACGGTAATGTAACCCTTGTAAGATAAACACTATGAAAAAACACTTAGCCCAGTTTCTTGTTGCGATGCTTGTATTTTTTACAACAGCGCTTAACGCGCAAGACATTCACTTTTCACAATACAATTCATCGCCAATGGCGCTTAACCCTGCACTAGCAGGAATGAACCAATGCGATTACCGCGTGTATTTAAATTTTAGAACGCAATGGCTTACCGTGTCAGACGGAAATACATACCGAACATTTGCAGGCGGTGCTGATATGAGTATAGGCAAGGTGACCAAGTACAACAGTTTTGCAGGAGTAGGCATTTCGTTTTTTAGTGACCAGGCGGGTGCCATTAATTTTAACTCGAACCGAGTTGACGTTTCGTTTGCGTATCATTTTATGTTGAACCGAAAGGGGACTATGCAAATTTCGGCCGGACTTCAAGGTGCATTTAATCATAGAAGTATTGACCCATCAAGAGCAACTTTCGATTCACAATATGACCCGAATACGGGAATTCCGGATCCTGCGGGTACGCGGGAAAGTTTCGGCAGAACGAAAGTGATGTTTGGTGATGCTGGTTTAGGTTTGCTATACAGTGCTATTGTAAAGGGAGGAACAAATTTTTATTTCGGGTTTGCGTTAAATCACATTAATCAGCCCAAAGTTTCTTTTTATCCAAACGGGCAAAATGCGAGCTCAACAGCTAACGAACGCTTGGCTATGAAGATTACTTTGCACGGAGGTGCAGCTATACCAATTGGTGCTAGATTAACAGTAATGCCAAATGTTTTGTTTTTGAAACAAGGACCTTCGTATGAGTTTAATGTAGGCTGTAATTTCAAAACGGCTTTGGGCAATCACCCGGCAACGAGTAAAACTGCGTTGCATTTGGGTGCACAATATCGTGGTTTGTTAGACGCTGTAATTATTCTGGCCCGAGTGGATGTAAAAGGCTTTAGCTGCGGATTGAGTTACGATATAAACGTTTCCAAGTTATTGCCTGCTTCTAAATCCGTTGGAGCGCCAGAAATTTCATTGATGTATCAGGGTTGCGCGCGTAAAAAACCTCGTCCGGGACATTGCCCGGTTATGTTCTAATAAAGTTATTGATCATTATAACAACTGAGTTAAATCAGTAACTCCTGTCATTCTGTTCACGCTGAATGCTTCTGCATACTTTACTCCTATTGGAACTCCGTAATAAATATCGCGCGATTTTACAAACTCCAGAAATTCGGGTGAGGAAATAAAAGTGCTTTTCTCTTTTGAAGCAGGGTTATGAAACTGTGATTTGAACGCTCGAATACATTCCATTTTTTTGTCGAAGTAATCAGAAATATCTACCGCAAAGTCGGCTTGCTGATGCAATGCTTGTTGATAGTGGTAAACACCTTTTGGTCTGAACGCCTCTTGCTTCTTTCCTTTCAATTTGGTTTCAATTTTTGCCAAGCCCGAAAGAAAACAGGCATCGCGAACCAACTCAGCTGTTTTGCCGTGGTCGGGGTGCCGGTCGTATTTGGCATTAGCTAAAACAATTGCCGGACGATACTTGCGAATCATTTTGATGATAGCCAATTGATGTTCTTCATCGTTTATGATATAACCATCGCGCAAACCAAGATTTTCGCGTGCATGAACACCCATAATTTTAGTAGACGCTTCCACTTCTTTAGCACGAATCTTTGCAGAGCCTCTTGTGCCTAATTCGCCTCTGGTTAAATCCACTATACCAACCTTATTGCCGATTGCAATCTGTTTCATAATAGTTCCTGAACAACTGAGTTCAACATCATCGGGGTGAGCGGCAAAGGCGAGTATATCTAATTGCATGGTGATTTAATATTGAAAATTTAATATTGAAAACGATAACTCCTATTTTAATCTATCCGGATTAATGGCATAAATACAAAACCATTTCCTTACGGATGATTACGCAGATAAATACATTGATTTTAGGATTCCATCTTTAAAATCCTTGGCTGTTATCGGTGTAATCATCAACGAAGTTGTATGGATCTATTTTTTTCTTGGTTCTGTAATTTTTAAATCTACACCTACTCAAACACCAAATTGTTTCAAATGATGATTCAAATGTTTTACCAATAAGTCCCGCCATTGTTCTTTCGATAATGTTCCGAACATAGGATGCGGTTTTACTTTTTCTGCTTCGCGTTCGTTAAACACATCGAGCATCTTCTTTAAAAATTCGAGTTCGGTATTAAAATCTCTCGGCTTGCTGCCTTCTTTATTTTGATTGAGTTCCTTGGCAGTAGCTGCACCTTTAGGAAAACCCGGCAACACATACACAGCCGCAGGGAAAATAATTTTGTTCCACAAGAAATTCGATTTGTCTATAGCTGGTTTCATGCCTAAGCAAATACGAAACGCATCGTTCATATGGGTAAGCATTTGCGTTACGTTCATGGTGCCCCAGGTAGCTTTTGAATCAGGGGTAAGTTTATCGAGGCGCGCAGCAAATTGCTGTTTCTGTTCTTCGCTTATGGTATTACTCATGCTGCAAATCAAAATGATTTTTTTTAACCTTCTTAATGCATACAACTTCGTTGATGATTACGCAGATAAATACATTGATTTTGGGATTACATCTTTATAATCCTAGGCTGTTATCGGTGTAATCATCGCGCAGCTTAATTAAGATTTCGGAATTTCACGCATCATCTCGCTGCGTATATACATGTAGAAATAGAAAGTAGAAACACCCGCAAACAAATGCCAAAGCGAATGCGGCTGAATAAAACTGTTTTCGTTGCACAGCAGTTTGTAAACATCAAAGCCAAACCACATCACCGCAAACAAGATGGAAGCGATAGAAGCAATCAGGTAATAGCCGTTTGTTTTTCCCGGGTCTTTCTTTTCCACCACAATGCCGAAGACGATAATCGTGAAGATGATACTTAGCACCGAATAGTTTTCGTAACCATGAGGAAGAAAGAAAGTGAAAAGCAAATAGAGAATTGAAAACGCAATGATAACGGTAGTAGTGCTCTTGGTATGTTTTACATTCGAAGGCACACCAATGCTCAATAACCAAACACGGTGTGTGAAATACATCAGCGGGAAAAGCGAGAGCGAATACACTGAAGAAAAATCTAAACGACTCGCAAACTCAATCAAGGACGAATGAAATAAAGTGCTGGCGCAAAAAATATAAAGCATAATACAGCCAAGCATGATGCTGTAAAAAGGATTGGCAGAAATGATATTGTATTTGTTGCGCTTGTTTTGGTCTTTCCAACCTCTGCGCAAAATTGCCACGCCCACAAACCAGTAAATGAAATTGCTGAACGTGTTTATCGGCTGACGAATCGTTTTCGACATATCGGTATGCTCGCAAAAGAAGGTATTGATATCGCTTGAAGTGTCGAAGCTGTTCCAGATGTTGTGGTAAGGTAGCACATTATTAATGAGCCAGATGCCCGATGCAAAGGCAATAGCGAAGGCGATTATCACCGCTATTCTTCTGCCCGAAAATTTTAGCACCTTAAAACGAATCATTGCTTATGGTTAAGTAAAACGGAAAGTAAAAACCTGCTTCGTAATTTACACTATGCCGGTAGATTTCTGCTTTTGTTGACTCTGCTGTTTTAGCCGACCGCTGTTAGGGAAAAATCATTTTGAAAGTTCGCTTTGTTCGATATTTTCGCACCGCAATTTTTAAAACAACATACATGAAGATACTCGTTCCCATAGCTAAAGTTCCCGATACAACTTCTAAAATCGCTTTCACCGAAAACAACACTAAGTTCAGTCCCGATGGTGTTACTTTTATTATGAACCCTACCGATGAGTGGTATGCACTCGTTCGCGCTATTGAATTGAAAGAAAAACAAGGTGGCGAAGTAGTGGTGATTCACGTGGGTCTTGCCGATAGCGAACAGATTATTCGCAAGGCATTGGCGATAGGCGCTGATAAAGCAGTGCGCGTGGATGCTGACCCAACCGATGCTTATTTCGTAGCCGCACAAATTGCAGCGCATGCAAAAACAGAAAACTACGATTTGATTATTGCAGGAAAAGAAACCATTGATTACAACTCGTATGAAGTAGGTGGTATGATTGCTGAATTGCTTGACTTACCATGTGTAGCGCTCGTTCAGAAATTGGAGATTGAAAACGGAGTAGCTACTATCAAGCGCGAAATTGAAGGCGGTACTGAAACAGTTGAAGCAAAATTGCCATTGGTAATTTGCGCACAAAAAGAATTAGCCGAAGCACGCATTCCAAACATGAAAGGAATTATGGGTGCAAGAACAAAACCTTTAACGATTGTTCCTGCTGATGCAACTGAAAAGCTGACAACTGTAGTTAACTACTCGCTTCCTGAAAAAGCGAAGGAGTGCAAATATGTTCAGCCTGATAATGTAGCAGAGCTTGTAAGATTACTTCACGAAGAAGCGAAGGCAATATAAATTACGAAATACGAAAGTAGAAATACGAAATAACAGCCGAACGGAAAAAGCATAAACGGAAACAAGTAGTTTAATAATCAATTATCAATCATCAATAATCAATTACAATGGCAGTTCTAAGTTTTGTAGAAATATCGGAAGGAAAAATAAAGAAGGCATCAGTTGAAGCGGCTTACTATGGTTCTAAAGTAGCGGAGCAATTAGGCACTGATTCAGTGGCTGTTGTTCTGGGTGCTGCAAGTGCCGAAGAATTGGCAACACTGGGAACAGTAGGAGTGAAGAAGGTTCTTCACGCTAGCGATGCGCGTTTCAACAACTTCGATTCAAAAGCATTTTCAAAAGCAGTGGGTGAAGCAGTAAACGCAGCAGGAGCAAATGTGCTGGTGCTTTCGTTTAACCAAAACGGAAAATTGTTAGCACCGCGTTTGAGCGTTCGTTTGAAAGCGGGTTATGTGCCGGGTGCTGTAGAGTTGCCGGAATTTAACGGAGCAACAGCTACAGCCAAGAAAAATGTTTTCTCGGGTAAAGCAACAGCGCATTATCAATTGAACACCGAGAAGAAAGTAATTGCGGTTAATCCGAATTCGCTTTCACCGGTAAGAGGAACAGGGACAGCAGTGGTAGAAGCATTTGCTACTACATTAACTGATGCCGATTTTTCAACCGTAGTAAAAGGAGCCGATTTAATTGTTGGCGAAATTCCATTGAGCGAAGCAGAACTTGTGGTATCTGCAGGCCGTGGTTTGAAAGGACCAGAGAACTGGGGAATGATTGAGGAACTTGCAAAATTATTGGGTGCAGCAACTGCCTGTTCGCGCGCAGTAGCCGATGTGGATTGGAGACCTCACCACGAGCACGTAGGACAAACGGGTTTAACTATTCGTCCTAATCTTTACATAGCGGTGGGAATTTCAGGAGCTATTCAGCACTTAGCAGGAGTAAACGGTTCTAAAGTTATTGTGGTGATAAACACCGACCCTGAAGCACCTTTCTTTAAAGCAGCCGACTACGGTATTGTGGGCGATGCTTTTGTGGTAGTGCCGCAGTTGATTGCCGAGATTAAAAAATTAAAGGCAGCTCATTAACATCGGGTTCTTCTTTTGAAAAACAATTTCATTTTACAATTCGTTTTTGCTCTTCAATTTCTATTTGGATAAATGGAAGAATGGAATATTGGAAAACGAAAGACAGAACTCGTTGCATCCATCCATCCATCCATTATTCCATTTGCGAATTACAGAACAGCAAAGGAGGAGCTAAAAAATGAATAACGTATTTAATGGCTGATTCCCATCATGCTTCGATTCTGTTCGGCATGACATTTTTTATTTTCGAAAATCGCTTTACATTTCGTTAGCATTACAATACATTAAGCAGGAATGAAAAAAATTGAACTCGACATTTTGCAGCTTTCACACAGCGTAACACAGAACCATTCGTTTGCAGTGGTGCTGGGCGAAGTGGGAGGCACACGCAGATTGCCGATAGTGATTGGTGGTTTCGAAGCGCAGGCAATAGCTGTTGCGCTCGACAATATGAAACCATCGCGCCCGCTTACACACGACTTAATGAAAACCATGTGCGATACCTTCGGTATCGAAATTGAATACATCTACATTTCGAAATTGATAGACGGAGTTTTTTATTCGAACCTGGTGTGTAAACGCGATGCAGATTTTTTTGAAATTGATTCGCGCACCAGCGATGCACTGGCACTGGCTGTTCGTTTCGATTGCCCTATTTATGTAGAAGAAGGCGTATTGAACGAAGCAGGTGTAGAAGCCGATCCTAACGAAGAGCACGCAGTTACTGCCGAAGAAGAAAAAGAAATTGCCGAGTTAACTACTCCCGCCACTACCTACACACAAATGACTCCTGCCGAATTACAGATTCATTTGAAAGCTGCTTTAGATAATGAAGACTATGAACTTGCCGCACGCATTCGCGATGAGTTGAATAAGAGGAAGTAGATTACACTGCACACTAAAAAAATATCGCTTTGGAAGCATCTAAAAAAGAAGCAGCAAGGAAAAAATCGCTTGGTGAATTAGGAGAACTATTTGCAATTAAGGCGTTAGTAGATGAGGAGTTTGACGAAATAAGGAACTTAAATGATGATAAAATGAATGAGGCGTTTGCAGATTTACTTTGCAAGAAAGATGGTGAAACATACATAGTCAGCGTAAAAGCAAGGAACAAGTTTCAAAAAAACGGAACTGAAAATAAAAGGTATAATCTTGGTTCTAATGCTTATGAAAAAGCAGCCTTTGCAGAAAAAAAATATGGTGCTACAGCATGTTGGATGGCAATACAGTTTGATAAAAATTTATTTTCTATTTATTTCGGTTCTTTACTGGAATTAAAGAGAGGAAATGCGATTCCAATTGACAAGTGTCAGAAAGGAGAAATCGGGAAAATTTTCGTAAAAAATAAAAGACATTACTTCGATTTTGATTTCTATACCAATCAAATTTCCGTTCCCGTAGATTCTCCGCTTCGGTATCATGCATAAGATTTAGCATACCTTGCCAAGGTCTTCGCAAAGACGAAAGACCCTACGGAGACATCTCAATAATCTCACTTCTCCGAAACATCCTTCCACATACCATCCATGCTATTAGGTGTAAATTCAAACACGCGTTTTATTTTGAAGCAAGTTGTTTTGAAAACTCTTCTAAAGAAATTACCCGTATAAGTGGAAACTCATTCTTGTTGAGTGCAAGTAATTTTCTGTCGTTAGAAACGAGAATGTCTGAATTAGAGGAGAGGTAGGTGTCGGCAAATTAATTGTCGTCAACATCGCCATCTACGAGATGGAAAAAATAAAAGATGTCGTTAAGCGAAGTGTTTTGAGCGGTTAGAATAGTGCCGAGCAGATTGTGGCTTACTTCCTCACCCCAAAACTGGTCGAACTTTTCTTCATATTCCAATAGAATTTCGGTAGAAACACAAAGCGTGTATTGCTGATTTAGAAAGGCATCAAATACATTTCGGTAAGGAGATACTTTGCCTATGCAACTGATAAAGCTGTTGGTGTCAAGAACAATTTTCACCGCGCTACAGTTTTATTTTTTTGAACTTTTAAGCCACTGCTGATAAACAGCAGCCGTATAATCGCGACTGTTTTCTTCGCGTGTGATAGCTTCGTCCAATTTACATCGGAAATAAAAATTGAGTAATGACTTTACTTCGCTTAGCTGCTTTTCATCAGCAATAAAGCGAAAACTCTTAAGGAGTTCCAATTGTATTTGTGTGAGTTTATCTGAAGTAGTAACCATCTCAAATATTTTTTACGAAGATAAAATGTTTTTATGACAAGGTTGTTTTCCCACTTACTTCTCCGAAACATCCTTCCACATACCATCCATGCTGTTAGGTGTAAATTCAAACACGCGTTTGGTATCATCTTTTTGTAAAAAGGTTAGCGTGCATTTATCGTTTCCGTCCCATACAAAGCTGATGGTTTTATCGCTGAGGTCGCTGCCGTAAAATTCAAAGCTGATGTTTCCTTTCAGTCCTTTGCCTTCGGCTTTTATATCGGTTACCCATGGCGAAACCGAAGCATCGCGTTTACCCGAAATTGAAATTTTGATTGCCCCGTTTGGTGAGTTACTCACCACGGCATCATTCTTTTCCTCGTTGCAAGAGGAGAGGAGCATAACCGAAACAACGAGGAGGATTAATTTTTGCATGGCTTTGGTTTTAAATTAAACGAAGATGTGGAAATAAAAGTATTAGAAAAGACATCACGCAGACCTCTTGAAAACAAGATAAATTCTCGCCTTCCGTTTATATTTGACAAAGCAGATTTACAAACCAATACACAACAATGGAAAAAAGAGGAACCACCATAACAGCATTCGCAATATTTTTTGGCTTAACGCTTGGTGCTTATTTACTGGGCAAATCGTTTGAACGGTTCAGAACCGATGACCGCTTTATTTCGGTAAAAGGTTTTGCTGAGCGCGAAGTAAAAGCCGACCTCGTAATTTGGTCGTTTAAAATTCGCATTACCACAAACGATTTACAAGAGGGCAATACCTCGCTCGAAACCGCTGTTAAAAAAGTGAACGACTTTTTAATTAAAAACGGAATCAATACCAAAGAGATAACCCAGCAAAGTTTAGCCGTAACCGATAAGCAAGCTAATGAATATGGCGGGCAAAACGGTAACGAACGCTACCGTTATATCATACAACAAACGATTGAAGTGCGCTCGGCAAATGTAGATGCGGTGCAGCGCGTAAGCCGCATGACCAGCGAACTGCTTAGTGCAGGAGTTGCGCTTTCCACCGGAGCCGATTACACCGGCACAGGGCTGCGTTTTATTTTTACCAAACTCAACGATGTTAAACCCGCCATGCTTTCAGAAGCCACTAAGAACGCACGCACTGCGGCTGAAGAATTTACTAAAGAGAGTCAAACGCATTTAGGCAAAATGCGCAAAGCCAGTCAGGGTTTGTTTTCTATACTCGACCGCGATGAATCGCTGGCCGGTGGTGGCGAAGGCGGCTATTATGCCAGCGGCACTTCCGATTTGTATAAAAAAATAAGAGTGGTTATATCGGTTGAGTACGCTATCGATTAATTCCAACTCTCAAAAATATTTTTCACTACTTCTACGGAATAGCGACTCGATATTTTTTTGATAAACACCGGAAAATCAATGTGCGATTGCTCATCGGCAGCATCGGATATGGTACGGATAATTGTAAAAGGCAAACCATATTCATAACAAACCTGCGCCACTGCCGCGCCTTCCATTTCTACACACAACACCGAAGGAAGGGCTCCGAGCAACGCATGTTTATCAGCGGCATTCGAAAAAAATTTATCGCCACTCGCAATATCACCAACCACTAATTTAGGTGACGTAATATTGAACGCTTTTAATTCTTCATCGCTGATAACTTCGTGCAGTTGTTTGGTTTCAAGCAAAGCGTTCACAGCTTTAGTAGCTGTAATTAATTGTTCATGACCGCATTCAAAATAAGTTTTACCCAACAGCGGAATTTCAAAACGCGGCATTAAAGGTTGTGCATCCATATCGTGCTGTATCAAACGCTTTGCAATTACTATATCGCCTATCTTCAAATCTTCATTCACCGCGCCCGCCACACCGGTAAAAATCAATTCAGTGATATTGAATTCAAGAATAAGATTTGCAACAGTAGTTGCCGCTGCTACCTTTCCCCAGCGTGAAAACACCACCACGGTTTTAATACCGTTGAGCGTACCACTGTAGTAAGTACGCATACCGCGTGTAAATTCTTTTACATCGCTCAGCAGTTGCACCACACCGTTAATCTCTTCGTGCATGGCACCCATAATGCCTATAATTCTTTCTGTCATTTGATAAACGTAATAAAACTTTCCATCGGCAAAATGTTATTGGCTGTTAAAGCACTCTTCTGTTGAAAGTTGTGTTTATGGAATATCCCTCAAACATTCATCTTTGATTTAAATTTAGAAACATGAAAAACTACTTCGCGCTTTTGTTTGCCTCTTCAACTCTCTTACTGAACGCACAAACAACTCTTCCTACAAAAAAAGTAACTGTATTTAAAAACGCCACCGCCATGCTGGTAAAAGAAGGAACTGCTCCGTTGAAAAACGGCAGTGTTTCGCTTCCTATTCCGCAGCAAACTTTATTCGGCACTTTTTTTATTGGTGCCTCAAAAGATAACTCGGTAAAAAATATTGTGTTTAAAAGCGACACGCTTAAAAAGAAAACAAATAGCAGTTCCGTTTGGCAATACCTGGCGGGCAATTTGAATAAACAAGTTACGCTTCACTATACACCAACAACTGGTATTGATAAATCGGTTTCAGGAACTGTGCTCGATTACGATTTGTACACGGGCTTTATGAAATTTAAAGATGATGGTGGTAAAACCATGATTATGCACGTGGGGCAAATTTACGATGCCGTGTTTAAAGAAGATCCTTCTGCATTTTATATGGCTGACAGTGTGAAACGAATGATGGTTCTCAAATCAGAAAAAGCAACCGACAATATATCGTTGCAGGAAATTTATATGACGGGTGGCATCAACTGGATTCCTTCTTACTATTTGAAATTGAAAGACGATAAAACCGCGCGCCTCGAAATGAAAGCCATAGTTGAAAATTATGCTGAAGACTTCAACGATGCTGAAGTGGAATTGGTAGTAGGCGCACCACAAATGATCTACAGCAATAAGTTCGACCCTATGATTTACGACTACATTACTTCCGATGGAAATCATTTTGCCAATAACGATTACCGGGCAAAGGGAGGTTACATGCAAATGAATGCCTTAACTGCTACGGCTGAAGCCGCAGCAGATGGTGCTTATTTTGAAAATGAATTTTCCACAAGCGGAGAAAAAACGGGTGATATGTATATCTACAAACTTGGTAAAATTTCGCTGCCGAATCAAAGCAAAGGTTCATTCCCTATTTCAGCGGGTAACGTGGAATACAAAGACAAATACGAAGGCAGTATTTACGACATCACCAATTACTATAACACGCGTTACGTTCCTCAGGATGATAAACCGTTCGATATTTTTCACTCACTCGAAGTCAAAAATACTTCTGCTGTTCCGCTAACTACAGCATCTGTAATGGTAGTCAACGAAAAAGACCAGTTCATTGCTCAAGATGAATTGAAGTATACACCCATTGGTTCTACAAATTGTATTCGTTTGTCAAAAGCAATTGACATTATCATGAAAAATTCGGAAGAAGAAAAAAATCGTGAAGACAATGCGAAGAAGATAGGTAAGACAAGTTACAGCAAAGTGATTTTAAAAGGAACCGTTAACGTAGATAATTTTCAAAACAAGGAAGTAACTGTTTCGGTTACTAAAACATTGAGCGGAACAGTTCTTACTTCAGGCAACGATAGCAAAGTTACCAAGGTTAATTCTTACAATTACATTAACCCGAGCTCAAATATTAAATGGGAAGTGAAACTCAACGCCAACGAAAAGAAAGTGTTGACGTACGGGTATGAAGTTTATTTCATTCCGTAAGTAATAGTCCTTTCGTTGCGAGCGACCCCGATAGCTATCCGGGTTACGAAGTGAGAAATCTTGTATCTAATCTACAGGATTTCTCATTTCATTTTATTGACAACTACACATCAGCGTTTTATTTCAGTTTATGTTCTGCCATCTTGGTCGCAGAATTTAACCTGATGAAGAAAATTTGTGCGCTTGTAATTTGTATAATGGTTTTTTGTTTAAGCAGCAGTGCCGCTGGTAATTCAACAACTAATGTTGATACCATCCAAGCAAAAAACAACTCAACGAAAACCTATGCCGATGCGGGCATCAACTGGATGACGCTTGAGCAGGCACAGGAAGCGCAAAAGAAAAATCCGAAAAAAATCTTCATGAATATTTATGCCTCTTGGTGCAGATGGTGCAAGTTGGAGGACTCTTTGGCTTTCAAAAACTCAGAGATAGTTAATTACATCAACAGCAATTTCTATCCGGTAAAATTTAATGCGGAAACCAGGAGCACGGTTACTTATAAAGGCAAGCAATACAATTTTATTAAGGACGAAAACTACTTTGTAAACGAACTAACTCCTTTTTTGCTCAATGGTAAAATGAGTTATCCTGGTGCAGTAATTCTTGATGAGTCTGCAAATGTAGTGAGTGTCAGAAACGGTTATACTGAATCTGGTTATCTGGAATTGGTGCTCAACTACTACGGCAGCAATTCGTACAAACAAATGAAACTCGAAGATTTCGATGATGAGTTCATCGGAAAGATTCAGGAATAAACCTTGGCGCTCTATAATTTGCTTTTTCAAAAGTAACTTGCCAACTCTTTGTAAGGATTCAATCCGCCTTTCGTCAAAACCTGAAACGAGAAACATGAAAAAATCATTTTTAGTTTTATGCAGTGCGGTATTGATGCTTACATCATGCGCGCAAAAAACCACAACCATTAAAAATCAATCCAAACAAACCACTATGAGCAATCCGAACGACACAACGCCAATAGTAAAGACAGAAGAAGAATGGAAAAAATTTCTTACACCAGAGCAATACGAAGTGCTTCGCGAAAAAGGAACAGAGCGTGCATTCACCGGCAAGTATTATTTAAACAAAGAAATGGGTGTATATGTATGTGGTGCCTGCGGCAATGAACTCTTCACTTCTGATATGAAATTCGATTCGCATTGCGGCTGGCCTAGTTTCGATAAAGAAATTGAAGGCGGCAAAATCAAAACTCATATTGATACTACTTTTGGAATGGTGCGTACAGAAATTATGTGTGCTAAATGTGGCGGTCACCTCGGTCATTTGTTTGATGACGGACCTACTGAAACAGGACAACGTTATTGCGTGAATTCGCTTTCGCTTGATTTCAAGAAGCAGTAATTCGCTCTGCTATAAAAATAAACTCGCTAAGCATAATAGCGGTGGCACCCCAAATGATATGCTCGTTAAAAATATAAGCGGGCACTTTTACTACACTGCCATCGAAGAGTTTTATTTCAGTTCGCAGGTTTACATTTTTATTGTCAAGAAAAAATGAAACCGGTATTTCAACAACTTTTTCTACTTCGTTTTGTTGTGGAATAAATTCTTTAAAACCAGAAGCAAAACTAACAGAAGGATAAACGAGAAAATTACTGGGGGGAATATAGAGTTCGCTTAAACTTCCTATCACATCAATTTTATTTCTTTCAATTCCTATTTCTTCAAAAGTTTCGCGTAATGCGGTTTCACGTAAATCAACATCGGTAAGATCTTTTTTGCCACCGGGGAAACTCATCTGTCCGCTATGAACCCCTTCGTATTTTTTTCGTTGCGTAAATGCAATATGCAGTTCGTTATTTTTTCCGAAGAGTAATAACATCACTCCGCTTAAGCGCGGATGATTAGCGAGTATTTCTTCTTTTGTTAATCGTGGACGATAAGAAGGAGCCATGCGATATTGTGCTTCTTCACCCGGCAATGGCTTCTGTAATTCGTGTTTTAATTTTTCGATAAATTTCTTGTCGAACTTCATGCGGCAATTTTAGTTTTTCATTTTTCAATGACTGCATTTTTTTCTCTTTCATTTAGATTACAATTTTACCTGTGAAGAATTATCTTTGACAACCTTTTACACACAACTGATTTTAAACTACTACACATGCTATCGCGATTTACTGCTACAGGCGTAACTGCTGACGACAAGGAAGTTCTTCTTGCTTATGAATTAAAAGCAGAAGAATTTAAAGTTAACCTCTTCATCATTCCTAAAAAATCGTTGAAAGGCGATGCGCTTCTACTGCTCGAAAAAAATTGGGTAGAAGGTGAAGCATTTGAATTTCCAAAAGGAACAAAAGAGGTGGCTCCGAAATTACAGGGCGAAGAATCAATTCTTCCTGCTGATATTCGCTCAGAGGAATCGGGCAAAATACGGACTAAGCAAAATGAATGGGCTTATACGTTACTTACTGCAAAATTGTGGGAAAGTTATTTGTTGGAATTGGAAGAATTAAAAAAGAAAGGAGCGGAGCTTACACATTACGACCGCCAGCTTTTTGACGATTCTAAATCTTTTTGGGAGCGTGTGCTTGAGCACCGTAAAGAGCGCGATATTTCGCAGGAGAGTTTGGATAAAATAAAAGATGATGTCAATTCCGTTTTCGAAAAGCTAAAGACTTTCCGTAAAACAGAGAACGCAGAATTTGAAGCAAGTTCAGCAAAACTACGCGATGAAGTAATTGCAAAGTTGGAAACACTTCGCAGCCGAGTAAATGAGAAAGCAAATTTTAAAGCTTTGCAGGAAGAGCATAAAAATGTTCAAAACGAAAGCAGAAGGAATCGTTATTCCAAATCAGATGACGCTTTAGTTCGTAAGAATCTGGATTCTGTTTTTCAATATATCAATGAGCAGCGCAATCTTTTCTTCAACGACCTTAATGCGAACCGCATAAAGGGATTGAACGAAGTAATTGACAAAATGGAATTGTCACTTAGTCGCGATAAAAAGGACTTGGAGTACATGAATCAAAAACTTACCAGCAATAAAATTTCTTCGCTTGAAATGCAATTGATAAAAGTGAAGCAGAATATGTTGAATGAAACCATGTCTTCTAAGGAAGAAAAGTTGAAAGACATTCGCGCAACGCTCGAGCATCTTTTAAAGCAAACTGGTAAGGGCAAGAAAAAAGAAGTTAAGGAAGAAACTGCTAAAGAAGAATCAATTGCTCAATCTGCTGAGCCGGGCGATGCTCCTAATCCTTCAGCTGGAGAATAAACTGCAACCCTTTTTAAAATAAAAACAGCGTCCCGCAATTCTGCGGGACGCTGTTTTTATTTTCTGTCATCTACATCTTATCTGATGAACAACATCTCACGATACTTAGGCATTGGCCAAATGTTATCGTCAATGATTGATTCAAGAGCATCAACGTTGCTTCTGATTTCGCCAAACAATGGTATTACTTTATCGCAGTATGCTTTCGATGCATCGCTGGTAGATTTTGCGTGGTGTGCTTTATCGGTAGCCACACTCATTTTATCTACAGCAGTTTTAATTGCGTTTACGCGCAAGGCAATTTCGGTTACAATTTCTTTCTGCGCTTTTGAAGAAGAAGCTGCAACGCCAGCTTCTTTTAATCCTTTAATATTCAGTAGTAGATTGTTCATGTAAGTTAAGGCGGCAGGCATAATTTGATTCGTTGCTATGTCGGCAAGAATTCTTGCTTCAGCATCAATCTTCAGCGTGTAACTGTGATGAAGAATTTCAACACGCGCTTCCAATTCTCTATCGGTATAAATTCCGGTGCTTACTAAAACTTCTTTCGCTTTCTTAGAATTGTAGAAATCTAAAGCGTAAGGAGTTGTCTTTACATTGCTCAATCCGCGTTTCTTAGCTTCTTTTTCCCATGCATCGCTGTATCCATCGCCTTCAAACAAAACACGTTTGCTGTCAGTAATGTATTGACGAAGCACACGCATAATTGCTCCTTCTTTTACTTCGCCACCTTTTACCAGTTTATCAACTTCTGCTTTAAAATCTAAAAGTTGTTTACCAACAATGGCATTCATAATAGTCATTGGCAAAGCACAGTTTGCAGAAGAACCAACCGCACGGAACTCAAATTTATTTCCTGTGAAAGCAAAAGGAGAAGTTCTGTTGCGGTCGGTGTTATCCAACATTACATCCGGAATCTTATTGTGAATGTCGAGTTTCAAATTTGCGTTTGACTGCTCATCATATTTTCCTTTCGATACACGCTTTTCAATTTCGTTCAACACATCGCTCATATAAGAACCTGTGAAAACAGAAATGATAGCCGGTGGAGCTTCGTTAGCACCAAGACGGTGGTCGTTGTTTGCCGAAGCAATGGATGCGCGAAGCAAATCGCTGTATTCGTTTACCGCTTTAATTACGTTCACAAAAAAAGTAAGGAACAGCAAATTGTTTTTCGGAGTTTTTCCCGGAGAAAGGAGATTCGTTCCGGTATCGGTACTCATACTCCAGTTATTGTGCTTACCGCTTCCGTTTATTCCTGCAAAAGGTTTTTCGTGGAGAAGCACACGCAGTTTATGTCTGCGGGCAATACGCTCCATTAAATCCATTAATAAAGAATTATGGTCAACCGCCACGTTCACTTCTTCAAACATTGGTGCACATTCAAACTGCGCAGGAGCCACTTCATTGTGACGGGTGCGAACAGGAATGCCAAGTTTGTGACACTCTGTTTCGAAATCAAGCATATAGGCATATACACGCTCAGGAATAGAACCGAAATAATGGTCTTCGAACTGCTGACCTTTTTGTGGAGCAGCACCAACCACTGTTCTGCCTGCAAACATCAAATCCTGACGTTGATAAAACAACGCTTCATCAATCAAAAAATATTCCTGCTCCCAACCGAGAGTAGCAACCACGCGAGTTGCTTCTTTATCAAACATGTTTACCACAGGCAAAGCAGCTTGCTCTAAGAAGTGCGATGATTTTAAAAGAGGCGCTTTATAATCTAATGATTCACCTGTGTATGAGATAAAAATAGTAGGAATGCAAAGTGTTTTACCATCACCAATTTCCATAATGAAAGCCGGAGAACCCGGGTCCCAAGCGGTGTAACCACGCGCTTCAAAAGTTGCACGAATTCCTCCACTTGGAAAAGAAGAAGCATCCGGTTCTTGTTGAACTAACGCATCTCCACTGAAAACTTCAACTGCTCCATCGCCCTTTGGCATAAAGAACATGTCGTGCTTTTCAGCAGTTAAACCGGTGAGTGGTTGAAACCAGTGTGTATATGAAGTTGCGCCTTTTTTCATTGCCCAACTTTTCATTCCTGCGGCTACTGCATCAGCAATTTCGCGACTGATTTTTGTGCCTGCTTTAATAGCGCCTTTCACTGCTTTGTAGGCATCTTCTGAAAGGAACTCGCGCATGGCGCTGTCGTTAAATACATTAGAGGCATAATAATCGGAAACCTTCGTTCCTGCTATGCGTGGCGGAACTACTTCGCGGTTTACCACCGTTTGAACGGCATTTTTACGGGCTGTAGACATATAGTTTTTGGTTTTGGTTAGCGGCCGCAAAAGTAACTTTATACCTTAAACGGCTACAACCGTTTTCATGATTTTATAAACAAAATTTCCTAAAAAAGTGGAAAATGAAAGGAATGTTCAGGTATAAATGAATTGTCGCCAATCATTTTTTTGAAAAAACAAGGTAGAACCTCAATTATCTGTTAGATATCTTTTTTTTTAAACTGATAAAGAAAAGCAACCCTATTAATAGAAAAGGAGAAGCAATAACACGGTAATGAACGATAGCTCCCATTACTGGAACAGTAAAGCCGATGACGAGATAATTGATTAACGAAAAGGTAAGGAAGAAAACAGCGGGCAACAATTTTTCTTTTTTAGGAAGTCTGAAATACCGAATCGTTAAATAGAGGAGTAGAACGATGAAAGCAAAGTTTTCAAAAGCAAATAGATATTGAAAGGCATTGTTCTTTTCCCAAATGAAAGGGCGAAGAATACTATTGATTAGTGCAGTTGGTAGAACTGAAATTGTGCTGTTGCAATCGGAAGAAAGAATTTGTGCATCAATTAGACTACCTGCATTTTCCTGCAAGGCCAGAGAAGTAAACTCGTTTCTTTTGTCAATTATTTTTTCGCAAAGTGAAGATGATTTGAAAGTGAGAATGAAGACAGCTATGAACCAAAAGCAAATGACAACTGCCTGTATTCTTCGCTTAGTTGATGAAGCATCTTTAACCAAAAACAAACGGAAAGTTAAGTAGATTCCAGTGGAAGCAATAAGGCAAAGGAAAACTACGGGCTTTATAAATAGGAGAAGAGAAAAGAAAGCGAGCGAAATAATACGCGGTAGAATTGTATTGAAAGTATTCAGGAAATAAATTCCCAAACCTAAACAGGTGAAGAGCAATGATTCTTTTAATAAACCCGAACTCCAGAAAACAACCGAAGGAAGAAGATAGACAGGAATGCAAAGAAGGAGAGGAGTTGTACTGAAATATTTGACAAGTGATTTGAACAAACCCGTTAAGCCTATGAAACAAAAGAAATTGAAGAAGAGGGTGTTGATGAAAATATTGCTGAACGAAAGGTAGTTGAGTAAAACGTTCAATCGAATGATGAAGGTGTTGTCAGTAGCTGCATCGGCAGAGGTGTGACTGAAGTATTGTGTGTGGACTAAGTAGCTGAACGCATCGGCATCGTAAGCGCCATAGCCACTCATAATCTTTAACCAGCAATGCGCGTCTTGAAACAAAACCTGCGAAATAATTTTGCTGTCGTTGAAGTATCGATAGATATCGGATTTGCTTGGGTCGGTGTAGTAATAAGTATAAATGAGGGTGAGGCAAATACCTGCTGCGACTTTGAGCAGAAAGAAAAAAGCAAAGTGTTTGCTACTTATGTTTTCTGCCTCAAAGAATTTCCATTTGAAAATTAACCATAGAAAAAGCAAGAGATAAAAAGTATAAAGCACTACATGAATAAACAGGTTCATTGAGCCAAAATCAGAAATTATTTTTGAACGAGACTTCTTATTTTGCGCAAAATATTTTTTGAGTGCAAAAAGAAATCGTAAGCACGGTAATTATTCGCGGGGCAAGTACGGCACTTAATTTTTTGATTGCGCTGTTGATTGCCCGTCACGCAGGGCCTGCGGTGAAGGGTGATGTTACCCTGCTTATTACCATTCTCTACTTCTTTATTTTCTTCAGTAATATTTTGGGCGGACAGGCATTGGTGTATTTGATTCCACGAAATAAGGTTGAGTTATTGGTGGTGCCGGCTTACTGTTGGAGTTTGCTGGTTTCTGCTGTCGGTTTTGTTTTTTTGAAAAGCACTTTGTTGATTCATGCTACTCATATTCCGGCTATAACGGTTCTTAGTTTTCTGTCTTCGCTTATTTATATCCATCAAACTATTCTGCTTGCTAAAAAGAGAATTAATACCGCGAACATTGTTTCGGTTTTGGCGGTGCTTATTCAATTGACTGGTGTGCTTTGTTGTTTTTACTTCTTCAACATACACGATGTTTATGCATACATCTGGTCGTCATTGGCGGCATATGTTATTGCTGCGGGTATCAGCTTTTTTATGATTTGGCATTTGGTAAGCTTTAAAGATTTCGGCAACCATTTTTCTGTAGAAGAATTGAAAGAATCTTTTCGTTATGGCTTTCTCTATCAACTTGCTGAAATTCTTCAGCTCTTTAACCTGCGTTATTATTTCTTTCAACTCGGTTTGCAGCAGGGACCTCAATATCTCGGTATCTATTCTATTGGTATTTCGATACTTGAAGCGGTGTGGATTATACCGCGCAGTATTTCAACAGTGCATTATGTTTCTACCTCAAACAGTAAGGAAGTGAAACAGGAATTGCAGCGCACGGTGCGTTTGCTTAAACTGAGTTTACTCAGTTGCGGGGCGCTGTTGCTGGTGATTTATTTTGTTCCTGTTTCGGTTTACACTTTTGTTTTTGGTGAAGGATTCAGAGATGTGAAACACAGTATCCGTTTTCTGTTTCCGGGAATTTTCATTTACAATATCTTTATTGTTATCAGCAGTTTCTACACGGGTATAGGCAGGTATTTGCCTATGCTTGTTTCGAGTTTTGCAGGAACGGTAACGCTTGTTGCCCTCAGTTTTTTGCTGATTCCTAAATATGTAATGAGCGGTGCGGGTTTAGCTGCTTCGGTTTCGTTTGCGGTGGCTTCGGTTTTGCTTTTGCTGTTTTTTGTAGTAGAGCAGAAGGTGAGGTTTAAAACTCAGTAACCATACTTCTCCTTCCACCACTTCTTTAAGCTGTTTCGTATTTCAATTTCGCGGGCGTTGTTGCCGGGGTCAAAAAATTTAGTGCCTTTAATTTTATCGGGCATAAATTCGAGGTCGGCAAAGTTGCCTTCGTAGCTGTGGGCGTATTTATAATCTTTACCGTAGTTTAAATCTTTCATCAGTTTGGTGGGCGCGTTGCGAATGTGCAGGGGCACGGGTAAATCTCCGGTTTCGTTGACTGCGTTGATGGCGGCACCAATGGCGGTAGTGGCAGCATTGCTTTTGGAAGAGGTAGCGAGGTAGATGGTGGTTTGCGAAAGAATTAAACTGCATTCGGGGTAACCAATCATAGTAACCGCCTGAAAGCAACTGGTAGCCAGCAGCAGGGCGTTAGGATTTGCATTGCCTATATCTTCGCTCGATAAAATCAATAGTCTGCGCGCAATAAACTTGGGGTCTTCGCCCCCTTTAATCATGCGCGCGAGGTAATACAAAGCCGCGTTAGGGTCGCTGCCGCGAATAGATTTGATGAAGGCAGAAATAATATCGTAATGCTGTTCGCCACTTTTATCATACACCGCCATTTTTTGCTGAATGGTGTTTTCGACCAACTCATTGGTAACTTGTATTACTTCGGACATCGGTCTTCGGACATCGGACTCTTCTAGTATTGCTTCGGTCTTCGGACTTCCGGCTTCGGACTTTGCTCCAACAACTAATTCCAAAACATTCAACAACTTCCTTGCATCTCCACCGCTGTATTTGAGCAGAGCTTCGGTTTCTTTGAGTTCAATATTTTTTTGCGAAAGCTGTTCATCGTTTTTCAAAGCGTGCTGAAGCAGTTTTTCTAAATCTTCGCGCTCTAAAGATTTGAGCACATAAACCTGACAGCGCGAAAGCAAAGCGGAGATAACTTCGAACGAAGGGTTTTCGGTGGTGGCACCGAAGAGAATGATGATTCCTTTTTCAACCGCACCCAGCAGGGCATCCTGCTGTGCTTTGTTGAAGCGGTGAATTTCGTCAATGAACAGAACAGCTTTTCCTTTTTCGGTAGCTTCCTGAATTACCGCGCGCACTTCTTTTACTCCCGAGTCAATAGCACTGAGTTGAAAAAAGGGAAGATGAATTTGCTCGGCAATAAAACGCGCGAGTGAAGTTTTGCCAACGCCCGGTGGTCCCCAGAAAATCATGGAAGGAACGTTGCCCCCTTCAATAATTTTGCGCAGCACTTTTCCTTCGCCAATTAAATGTTGCTGACCAACAAATTCGATAATGGTTTTAGGGCGTAAACGTTCGGGGAGAGGAGCGAGTGTGTTCATCATAATTCCGTTTCAAAGGTGTAATTTTTATTGAAAGATGCTTCGACAAGCTCAGCATGACAAATCAGTCTGTCATTCTGAGCCTGTCGAAGGATGCGCTTCGACAGGCTCAACGTGACAGGACAGCCTCTGAGCAAAACTTTCTTCAAATTATGACAATTCTATGACAATTGATTTGTAAAACCCCTTTTTCGGAATCTTGATTCCAATACATTTACGCCCCAATGCAATTTGACTGTAGCTGTGTAAGCCTTACCCTATGCACCGAACGGTTTAAGCGTTTTATTTCAGCGCACCGTTTACTAGCAATTCTATTGCTGTTTTCAGCAGGTGTTTTACCGTTTCGGAGTTCAGCAACGAATGCCATTTTAATTTCTTCGAACCAGGTTGCAGAAATTCCCGATTCTATTTCGGTGATTCGAACAGATAATAATTCGGCTTTGCCTGATGCGGTTGTAAAAATTGTTCCGCTCAACGAGCAGCACCGCAAACCTTTAGAAACGGTTGGACTTACCAACAAGGATGGCGTATTTGCTTTTGCTTATACAGAACCATGCGTGATTCTGGTTTCGCATATTGGTTTTTCTACGGTGATTGACACGCTGCGTTTGCCCGAAACCAAAACGTATTTCATTGCTCCGGTTTCGAAAAATATAAATGATGTGGTGGTGACAGGGCAATATGCTGAGGGCAGCGCGAAGAATTCTTTGTATGAAGTAAAGGTGATTACGAGCGAAACGCTGAAAGCCAAAGGCGCGAATAATTTGCGCGAGGCTTTGCAAAGCGAATTGAAAATTGACTTGGGAAATGACCAGGTGTTCGGAAGTACGATGAGCATTAACGGTATTGCCGGTGAAGGCGTGAAGATTATGGTGGATGGTGTGCCGATTGTGGGACGCTTAGATGGTAAGCTGGATTTGAGTCAAATCAACATCAACAATATTGAGCGCATTGAAATTGTGGAAGGACCGCTATCGGTTATTTACGGAACCGATGCCATGGGCGGTGTAGTGAATATTATCACCAAAACTTTCCAAACCGAAAAAGTAAATCTGAATCTGAAAGGATATTACGAAAGCGTAGGGCAATACAATTTAGAACTAAACGGTGGTTTTGCTTTTAAGAAAAATCAGATTTACCTGAGTGGAGGAAGAAATTTTTTCAATGGTTTTGCTTCAAATAAATCTATCGAACGTTTTCAGGATTGGAAACCAAAGGAGCAATATTTTGCTGATGCAAAATATATTTACAACGGTAACCGTGTTCGTGTTTCGTTGTCGGGTTCTTTCTTCCGTGAAATGCTTTTAGACCGCAGTGCGCCCAAGCAAACCCTGCAATACGACAATGGCGACACTAGCTGGACTTATGTTGGTGCCGATTATCATTCGCTTACTTACCGTCCGCGCGCAGCAGCTTCGCTTATGTATCGGTTCAAGGATAATTATCAGTTCGATGCCTTGCTTGCTTACTCGGGTTTTATCCGTTTCCGAAATCTGTATTCGAAAAATTTAATTACGCTGAATGAAACTTTAGCCGATGCTTCGCAACAGGATACTGCCGTACATCATCAGATTGTTTTTCGTTCTACTTATAGCATGCCCGCCTGGAAAAACAGAATCAATTTTCAATTAGGAGTTGATGTAAATCAGGAATACCTGACGCAGCAACGCGTGCAAAATGGTGAGCTGCAAAAGTTAGGCGATTATGCGGCTTTCGGCAGTGTGCGCGTTTCGCTGGTACCCGGATTGGATGTGATGCCTGCTATCCGTTTCAGTTACAATACAAGATTTGCAGTGCCATTGATTCCTTCGGTTAATCTGCGCTATAACTATAAGGACAAATTGATTTTCCGTATTTCGTATGGCAGAGGTTATCGCGCGCCATCGCTTAAAGAACTTTACCTCACCTTCTTCGACAGTAACCACAACATTAAAGGCAATGCTGATTTGCGACCCGAAGATGGACATTGCGTGAACGGCTCGTTGAGTTACAATGCTGAAATTAAAAAGGGTGGTTCGCTTAATTTTGGTATTTCAGGTTTTTACAACAATCAGAAAAACAAAATTGACTTGAAGCTGATTGGAATAAATGCTTATGAATACGCTAACGTGAAGAGCTATATCACGTATGGCGGCAATGTTTCTCTTGGTTATCAGCGCAAGCGTTTTGAAATTAAGAGTGCGTATCAATTGACTTGTTATAATATGAGCAACACTGTTTCGGGTAGTGACAAAGCAAAAATGTTTAGTCCAGATTTTACTGCAAGTGCATCGTATTTAATTCCGAAAGCAGAAATAGGAGTGAACCTGTTTTACAAATACAACGGGCAGAAACCATTGTTCAGTGTAAACAATTCTGTTCAATCAGGTACGCGTGCGGCTTATCATTGGCTGGATATTTCTTTTTCTAAAAATTTTTGGAAGAACAGAATTCAATTGATTGTGGGAGCAAAAAATTTAGTTGGCGTGGTGAATGTAGCTACCGCTGGAGTAACAACCATTGGTCATGGCAATGAAGTTAATTCAATGAATATAGGATGGGGAAGAACTTTTTTTTCAACTTTGGTTTTGCATTTTGGTAAATGATTATGAGAAAGAAAGGAATAGCTAACTGTGAACTGCGAACTGCGAACCGTCAACTATTGTTGTTCGTTGCTTTGGCGTTTTGTCTTTCTTCTTGCTTTAAAGAAAAACCAATTGCTCTGCCAAACAGCGCAGGCATAGGACAAACTGCTTTAATTGAAATGGGTCCTGAGTATCACGACCAGTTTTTTTATTCGCTTAATGCTAATTCTGTTATCAGTCAAAACTCGCTTTTCGTTTATGATTTAATGTTCGATTGCGGCACTAACAATTTTAATTTGTGGCTGAACACCGCAAAAAAAATGAGTTTGGTGCGCACTAATAAAACGGATTTGAAAACAGTAACTATTAATGATACCATCGGCAATGATTTTCATTATGAGTTAGGAGAGTATAATGTGGATTCTAATTCATTTGGTAAATGGTGGAGCGATTCTCTTTCAACACAACCTGTTACAAGAGGCAAAGTTTACATCGTTGATTTAGGAGTAGATGAAGCCGGAAACCCACTTGGTTTTATAAAAATGAAAATCAACGATTTTGTCAACGCTTACTCTATCAGCTTTGCAAGTATCAACGACACAGTAATTACCAACGCTGTTATTACTAAAGACGATACCCGCAACTACAAATATTATAGTTTGATTTCTAAAGCCGTGATGAGCAATATTGAACCACCAAAAGATTTGTGGGATT
The DNA here is from genome assembly GCA_947479455.1 of Bacteroidota bacterium. GTDB lineage: Bacteria > Bacteroidota > Bacteroidia > Chitinophagales > LD1 > Bog-950. The sequence goes on along the minus strand of CANJZE010000004.1, from coordinate 147,834 downwards.
TTTGTTTTACTCGTTACTCCATCATTTTTTATGAGCCTTATTATTTGCCGTATCTCGTAACCGGTGTGTTGCATAACCCATCGCGCGTGAGTGCTTACATGGATTCGACTGTAAATTTCGATAGCATTAAGATTGCAGATTTTACCGTAGGCAGATTGCAAACACGGAGAGATGCGGTGGGATATGAATGGAAACGATACAGTACTCAAGGTACTGGCGGAAACTATACTCCAAATAGAAACTATACCTATTTTGTAAAAACCGGTGAAGATAAATACTACAAACTCCGCTTTATTGAATTTTTAAAAAATGGAACTGGCGATAATGGCTATCCATTGTTTGAATATTTTCGATTGTAGATTACCAGGTTTCCTAAGCTATTACAGAAGAAAGTAGTAAGAGAAAAGATAACTTAGATTTATTTAGTACGATATCTTGTTTCAGAAATGAAACTAATTTCTAAGTAGAAATAGAAAGCGAAATTGGTTGAAGATGGTTAAGCAGAAACACTCTTCCATTGTTCAGGATTTTGATACCACAGTAACAAAGTTGCTTTGTCTTCGGGTTTTATGTAATCGTGTTTCAAAGCAATTTCAAGAAGTGTAGGATAGTCAGAGAGCGTGAAAAATTTGCACTGCGCTTCTTCAAACGCGGTTATACTTTTTTGAAATCCATAAGTAAATATGGCGCCTAGTCCCAGCACTTCAGCACCAGCAACACGTAAAGCTTCCACTGCTTTTAGTGAACTTCCTCCTGTAGAAATTAAATCTTCAATCACTACCACTTTTTGTCCGGCTTCTAATTTACCTTCAATCATATTTTCCAGGCCGTGTCCTTTTGCCTTATCGCGCACATAAACAAACGGTTTGTTCAATACGTCTGCTACCAAAACACCATGAGGAATTCCGGCAGTAGCTACACCAGCAATTACATCGCAGTTTTTAAAGTCCTCGGCTATCACATCGGCAAAAGAAGATTTTAGAAACGCGCGCACCTTCGCATGCGAAAGTGTTTTGCGATTATCACAGTAAATAGGGCTCTTTAATCCGCTTGCCCAGGTGAAAGGTTCTTTGGCATTAAGCACAACCGCTTTTATTTCAAGCAGGTATTCTGCAACTTCACGGGCAATTACATTATTGTATATCATAAAGAAAATGGGGGATTATAAAATTTACTATAACGATTCGCGCATTTTGCTCACGAGCGACAGCGCGCAAATGAACAAAAATTTTGGTAAGGTGTTTACCAGCGAAGAAGAAACTAAAGAGTTCTTCAGCAATCCTGCTGCGCTGTTTGATGGAAAAACCAATTTGGATATACTCGTCATTTGCTACCAACCCGAGGAACTACTCAAGCGCCTGATGAAAAATTTACAGCTAGTGAGAGCAGGTGGTGGTATTGTGTGGAACGAAAACAACGAACTTCTCATGATTTACAGAAGAGGTAAATGGGATTTGGCTAAAGGTAAAATTGAGTTAAACGAAAACATTGTTGATGGTGCAGTGCGCGAAGTGGAAGAAGAAACAGGAGTAAAAATTGAACAGGTAGATGCTGAACCTATACACACTTACCATGCATACAAACTGAAAGGTAAAAACAGTTTAAAAGAAACTAGCTGGTATGAAATGAAAGCCCTATCGGGTCAAAAGAAATTAGTGCCGCAAACGGAAGAGGACATTGAGGAAGTGCGTTGGGTGAAAAGAACGGAACTCAAAAATTATGAGCGTGCTTGCTATCCGCTTATTTGGGATTTGATAAAGGGATTTCAATTGTAACAGTCAGTTGATATTTTGCATCCCGATAATTAAATCGTTCATGCTCAAAAAGATTTTCTTTTTTCTTCTTCTCGTTGCTTTAGCTTCAATTATTGGAGGTTATTATGTTTTTATAGAGCCAAACATCAATAGCTCTAAAAGTATTTCAATTAAAATTCCAACAGGTTCAAGCTACGAAGATGTGCTACAAATTTTGAAACAAAATCATGTTTTAAAAAGCGAATTAAGTTTTGATGTAGTGAGTCACTTCAAACACTATCCCGAAAATGTAAAGAGCGGTTATTATGTTTTTACAGGTAACATGAACAATCGTCAAATCGTAAACATCTTGCGTTTGGGTTGGCAAACACCGGTTACATTGGTCATTTATAATATTCGCACTAAAGAAGAATTTGCTTCGCTTGTTGGAAGAACACTGGAATTAGATTCTGAACAAATAATTTCCAAACTGAACGATACAGCGTTTTGCCATTCAATTGATTTAGACACGGCAACTATTCTCACTCGCTTTATTGTAGATAACTACCAATGCTATTGGAATATTTCCATAGATAAGTTGATAGACAAGCTAAACACCGTTTACAAAAAATTCTGGAACGAAGAGCGTAAAGCAAAAGCAGCGGCACTTCATCTTTCGCTTTCCCAAGTAACTACACTTGCTTCTATTGTAGAAAAAGAAGTAATACGCGATAAAGAACTTCCAACCGTAGCCGGAGTTTATCTCAATAGACTACGGATAGGAATGCCATTGCAAGCTGACCCAACACTCGTTTTTGCGCTGCATGATTTTACTGCTCGAAGAGTTACCGGCTACCATAAGAGTTTTGATACTCCTTATAACACTTACAAGTATGCGGGTTTACCGCCCGGACCAATCTGTATGCCACACAAAAAATCAATTGATGCGGTGTTGAATTATGAGGAGCATGAGTATTTGTATTTCTGTGCTAATCCTGAATTGAATGGTTATTCACTTTTTTCAAAAACCTATGCGCAGCAAATGAAAGTAGCGGCTGCATACAGAAGAAAATTAAATAAGCTAAACGTGCATTAAATAAAAATCCGCGCAGAACGCGCGGATTTTTGACACACTAACTAAGACAGCCTTATGAGGCTAAGGAGAGAAGTTTATTGACCTGATATTTTAAAAGAAACGCAGCCTGCTCGCTTTTTCTAACTCTGTCGCGCACGGCATTGTTCTGTATAAGTTCTTGAAGTGTAATCATTTTTTTATCCTGCCTTTCTATAAACGTTTTACGCCACTCCATTATTTCACTACTCAAAGCACGAATCAAACCAAGGTGCAACAAGATTTGATTGCGAAGGTGATGAAGATGTTGCTGATAATGTAAATCGTTAACAGTGTTTTGCAATTGTTTGGTTACAGTATCTAGCAGCATCAACTCTTCCTCGGTGGCGTACAAACCTGCTAACCATTCGTTGTGAAGTTTTTCAAATACTACTTTGTCTGTTTTAACGGTGTTCATATATTCTCTGACGTAAACAGATAACGCAGGGTTTAGTTCGATAGTGTGTTTATTTAGTTTTTTTTAGAATTATGACAATTCTATGACAACTGGAGGGGGATGAAGGAAGAAATGTATTAGATGGTGAAGGAGATGAGAAAACAAGATTAATCTTAAGAACAAAAAAAATGATGATGAATGAACTGAATTTTTCGCCATTCCCAAGCTTTACAACCGAGCGACTCACTTTACGACAACTCCACGAAAGCGATGCAGAAGCTATTGCAGTGTTGCGATCAAACGACATTGTGAACCAATACATTGACCGTGCAAAGGGAAAGAGTGTGGAAGAAGCGCTAGACTTTATTCATAAAATGAACGTAGGCTTTAAGCGCAACCAAAATCTCTACTGGGCTATTTGCTTAAAAGATTCTGCTGCGTTTATAGGAACTTGCTGCATGTGGAGTTTTTCTCCTGATAACAGTACTGCGGAAATGGGTTACGAACTTCATCCTTCTTATCACCGCAAAGGATTAATACACGAAGCCGTTCAACCTCTAATTCAATATGCTTTTGAAAAGCTAGGCTTGCAAAAATTAGAAGCATACACCCACCGCGATAATCTTGGCTCTATCCGCCTGCTTCAAAAAAATAATTTTAAGCAAACCGAACGGGTAGATACAAAGAACGCAAATAATATTGTTTTTGTGTTGGAGAGGTGAGATTGATTCCTTTATGAATTCTCTCGTTTCCATGCAATCTTCCTCCTCATTTTCTCGTCTTACAAATAAAGATTGGTTAATTACTTACAACCATCCACATCAATGTGAATATTTTTACGTTTATACACTTATGAGATTTCTATTTTGCCACGTATAAGAGAAGATGAGTGCAAAACATGGCACTGTTTTCAATGGTAAATACAAACTGAAAACCGCAACACATGGCTTACAAAAATTATAAATTCAAGACCCTGCGTGTTTTTGCTAGCGATGAATGGCTCGCAAACCGAACCCGTGAATACCGCACCGTTTTTGACCGTGCCGAAACCACTTACATAAGTGCCGAAATTGCTTTCTACAATAAAATGTTCGATGAGCAGGATTGGGAAACTACCGTTAACCTCAAGGCGTTCAGCCATGTTGACGGCAAGAAAAAAGAACTCTCCAGTCAGGACGAAAAAAGAAAAATTCGTTTAGATGAAAACGTGGTTTATATTAACAAAGGTTGGGGCATGGCAACACCCGCTGCCTTCTGGAACAAAGGCGAATACAGTTGGGAGGCATACATTGATGGCGAACTGATTGGCACCAAACGTTTTTATGTAGAAGATGTAGGCAAGGTAAGCACGGAGGTAAATCCGTTTTTCGATATTGAATCGCTACGTTTTTACACTGGCGATTACAATGCCGTTAACGATGAAAACAAAAGTTATCTCAAAGTCATCAGCCGAAACGATACGCAGTATTTGTACATTGAATTAAAATTCAAAAACAAAATTCCTGCTGAGTGGAACTGCGAAATTTATTTCAACTGGTATAATGCATCGGGCTTGCTCAAAGCGCGCATTGAGCGTTTCCGCAAAATTGAAGCAGGAAAAGAAAATGAAATTATCACCTTCAATGAAGGTTGGGGAAATGATATTCCGGGAACGTGGAAAGACAATCACTATCGCCTTGAAGTGATTTTTATGGATACAGTTATTGCTGTCGTACACCTCGACACAGGTGAAGAGGATGAAGAAGGGGAAGTAGAAATATCAAAGGTAGCGGGCAATGTTGCCACTGCAATTTCGGAACCAATTGCATCGGCCGATGAATCGCTTGAAACAAACGTGAAAAAACTGGATGAGTTAATTGGTTTGGAAGAATTGAAAAAGGAAGTGAAGAACCACATTGATTACTTGAACTTCTTAAAGCTTCGTCAGGAAAGAGGCTTTCAGGATTCGGAAAGAATCAATTTACATTCGGTGTTTACCGGCAACCCGGGAACCGGAAAAACCACGGTGGTAAAACTGTTGGGGCAGATTTATAAATCAATGGGCTTGCTCAGTAAAGGGCATGTGAAAGAAGTTGATCGCTCGCAATTGATTGGGGAATACATAGGGCAAACTGCACCTAAAGTGAAGAAGGCTATTGAAGAAGCCAAAGGTGGAATTCTTTTTATTGACGAAGCATATTCACTCGCCCGCGAAGCCGATGATTCAAAAGATTTTGGTAAAGAAGCAATCGAAGTTTTGATTAAAGAAATGAGTGATGGTTCAAAAGACCTGGCCATAATGGTAGCGGGTTATCCGCATGAGATGGAAGTGTTTTTGAAATCGAATCCAGGTATGCGTTCGCGTTTTGCCAACTACTTCCATTTCGAAGATTATTTGCCGGATGAACTCCATTCTATTGCCGTGCGATATACGTTGCAAAAAAATGTGCGCTTAACCGAAGACGCCAACAATTTTTTGAACGAGCAGTTAATGGAAGGTTTCCGCAACCGCGATAAGAGTTTTGGAAATGCGCGTTATGCACTTTCTATTATTGATGAAGCAAAAATGAACCTCGGTTTGCGTTTAATGAAACGTGCCGACCTTCGCGAATTAGATGGCGATGCACTTTCTACCATTGAAAAAGAAGATGTAGAACTCGTTTTCAAGCAACGTGGCAAACGTAAATTCAATATCAGTATTAACGAGCGTTTATTGCAAAGTGCCATGGATGAATTGAATGCCCTCGTAGGAATTTCAAATATCAAGAACGAAGTTAATGAGTTGGTGAAACTCGTTCGCTTCTACCACGACATTGGCAAAGATGTGTTGAACAAGTTTTCGCTCCACACGGTTTTTTTAGGAAATCCGGGAACAGGAAAAACAACGGTTGCACGTATTATGGGAAAAATATTTAAGGCCCTCGGCTTGCTCGAACGCGGGCATATGGTGGAGTTAGATAAACAAGGATTGGTAGCGGGTTTCGTTGGTCAAACTGCAATCAAAACCGATGAACGAATCAAAGAAGCAAAAGGCGGAGTTTTATTTATTGACGAAGCGTATGCGCTTGGCGAGTCGAACGATTTTGGAAGAGAAGCCATTGAAACTTTGCTGAAACGCATGGAAGATAACCGTGGCGAATTTGCGGTTATTGTGGCGGGATATACCGACCCAATGAATCGTTTTCTCGAATCAAATCCTGGTATTCGTTCACGCTTCGACCGCACGTTTATGTTTAGCGATTACAACGAGAATGAACTTTTCCGCATTGCCATTGCGTTGTTGAAAACAGAAGGTCTTCGCCTGGATGATGAAGGATATGATTACTTACAAAAATACATCACTTCAATTTACGAATACCGCGAGAAGAACTTTGGTAATGCCCGCGAAATTCGCAAGCTGATTATTGATGCTATTCAAAATCAAAACCTGCGATTAGCATCCATGTCCAAAGACCAACGCACGAAAGAAATGCTCGACACAATGACTATGGAAGACCTCAAGGAATTTAAAATTGCCGAAGGCAAACGTGGCGGGCTTGGGTTTAAATACTAGAAAGAATTCGGAATGCTGAAATATGGATTCGGAAATAAAAAATGGTCGGTGTTTCACTGACCATTTTTATTTCTACTGGCAACTCTTCTTTATCGCTTTTTCAGCCGCGGTATAACCCATGCTGGCAGAAGTAGAAAGGTCTAAGCAGCCATCAAGCAATTCGTTGTTACCTAACTTGGCAAGACCACGATAGTAATAAGCTGATGGGTCGGTTTCTTCAAAAATTAAAAAGCGAGTGAAATCATCAATAGCGGCTTTAAAATTTCTGTTGAGCAATAACACCTGTCCTCTTGCTTTGTAAGCAAAATGATAAGAGCGGTCAACCTGCACCACGTGGTCGTAATCGGCAATAGCTTCGCTGTATTTTTTCCAATCGTAAAGAATAGAAGCACGCGCCATTAAAGCGGCAATATTGTTTTTATCCAATTTGATAACTCGATTAAACGCATTGTACGCATCTGACTTTCGTTTCATCTTTGTGAAAAGATTTCCGAGGTTGATATATAACTGCGGTTTGGTGCTGTCAATAGAAATGCAGGTAGCATATTCTTTTAATGCCTGTTGTTGTGAACCATAATAATCATCCATTTCGGCCAACGCAAACCAGGCATCAAAATATTTCGGATACAATTCAATTGATTTTTTTAGATACTCTTCGGCATTGTGAAAATTCTTTTCACGCATTGCCTTTTGTGAACGCTTTAAAAAGAATTCTGCTTTTATTCTTCTCACCGAATCCAATGCTTCGGCTGCTTCAATTGTAGAAAGTCGAGCATTCTCTTTTTTTACATCCTGTTTCTGTACAGCTTCTTTAGATTTTAACTTTACCGCTGTATCTTTTTCTACTAAATTGTTTTTTACGATGACGAATGAATCCGTCTTAACTTTTTCCTGTTCTCTAGGTTTTGCAGCTATGGAAACAGAATCTATTTTGACAAGAATGGTATCTTTTGCAATTAGGGCAACTTCCTCTTTTAGCTTTTCATTCTCTAAAACCACCGTTTTTTGTGCAACAACAAGAGTATCTTTAGCAGGCTTTATATCTGTAACTGGTTTAGGTTTAACAATGGGTTTTATCACAATCGAATCGTTTGTGTTTGGAATTTTAACCTTGATAGAAACTGGGGCATCTTTCTTTTTCAATACAACTGTATCTACCGGATTTACCGCATGAGCTGTATCCCAAAAATTTCGTTTTGGTTTTAGAGGGTCAATAGCACGTGCCGTATCCCATTGTCCTTTTGTTGGTTTAGGCGATTCAATGAGCGCAGTGGTATCCAAACGAGCAGTAGTTTGCTGAAAGCGATGGGGGTTTTTTTCCGGTGCTGGCTTCAACGGTTTAACGGTAGAAGGCAAATCGTAAATGATAATGGTATCTCGGGTAAAATGTTCTGTGTTTTTCTTGTCTTTATTATCGCGCTCAGCAAATTTCTTTTTGCGCTTTTCATTTTTCTTCAATTCTACTTTTGTCATAGTGGTTTTTGCAGCCACATCATCTTTCACTATCACTGCTGCAATTGTTTTTTCTGCAGGTCGGTTGTCGGCATAAATTTTTGTAGCGTAAACAATAGTATCGCCACCAGAAACCACTGTATCTACTTTCATTAAAGGTGGAGCTGCGGGATTCAAACGTGTTTCAATCGCATTCTTTTCTTCTTTCAATACAACTATCTCACGCGTTAAGCTATCTCGAATATTTTCGAGATAAGGAGTCAACAATACTTTATCGCGCGAGCGTTTCATTTTGCGCAGCATGGCGGGTATGTTTTTCTCATCCATCACCGCATCATCTATTACATTGAGCGTGTCGAAACTTGCCCGTAATCCCTCCATCATCGCTTCGTTGAGTTCAAGTGAAGCATCAATCATCAACAATCGCGTTTTATCTTCATCAGGGTCAAAGAACTGCCCCGGTATAGGAGAATTGAATTCAGTAGCATCATCGGCATACAGCAAGGCCATTTTTGCGCTGTCCAAATCTGCCTCGCGATGAATAACTACTTTCTCCTCTTCATATATATATCCCTTCGGGTAAACCGGAATTTTAATTCGCTGCCCTACCACCAAATCCTGATTTACGTTTCGAAGTTTATTGAGCTTAACAATGATGTCAGGATTAACTCCCAAACGCTCAGCAGTTACAAAAACCTTTTCTTGTTTCTTGACATCATACTTGCCTACTTTATAGGGTATACTATCGGCAATTGCTTTCTGTGCAACAATGTTATTTGTTAGAAAAAGCATTCCTAAAAAGAAAAATATGAAACAGAATTTTTTCATGACTTGTGTGTGCAAGTTATGTTTTACCATTTATACAGCTATACGCTTCTTAAAGTTCTTTCTTCATTTCAAATGTTCACTGTAAAGGAAATTGGGCGAATGAATGGAAGTATCCAAAGAGGAATGTCATACTGAACTTGTCGAAGGGGTGGCGAATGATGCTTCGACAAGATCAACATGACATAGCTTTACAATTAGCTTCAAAAATTTTAACGCTTCTTACTTGCTGCTCAAAAAAATTAGTTCTACTTTCCGTATGGAAATTCTTTCTAACAGGCATCTTAGAATTAATTCATCACTAAAACCAATTTCTATGAAACGCATTTCAACTATTCTTCTCGCACTTCTGCTTACTGCAACTGGCGCACTTAACGCACAAGATTCTAAAATCATTCTTAACGCTACACAGGTTTCCAAATTGGATGTGAGTGGCAAATGGACAGGCAAACGAAACCAGTATTCGCTCGATAAAAAAACTTTCATCGAAAGTTTTCAATACGAGTTTGAACTAAAACAAGAAGGCGATATTGTAACGGGAACTTCTACTATCATCAGCAGCAATGGTGAATATGCCGATATGAAACTTGAAGGCGTTTTGATCGGCAACAAACTTCATTTTGCCGAAAAGGAAATAAAGAATGCGATTCGTGCCGAAGGAAAAGTATGGTGCTTTAAAAGCGGGGAACTTTATTTTTCGAAAGATGGCGACAATCTGAAATTAGTTGGTGCTACACCAAGCTATATGGAAACGTATAACTACCCATGCTCGGGTGGTGAAACAGATTTAGTGAAAGTGGATAACAGTATGAACCTGACTACGCTTACTACCATGTCGGCTTCAAAAGTTGGTGCCGAAGAAAAATTCAACATTTCTGTTTTCCCGAATCCTTTTATTGATAACGCAAACATCAGTTACAATTTGACTGAAGATGCAAAAGTGAAAACAGAAGTATATGACATCAGTGGAAAATTAGTAACGATTTTATTTGACGGAAATCAGAAAGCGGGTAACTACAATCTGAATTTTGCTAATAAAAATTATAGCTCCTTCGATGGAATTTTTATTGTAAAGATGACGGTGAACGGAGCCGTTTACAGTCGTCAGTTAGTGCAAATGCGTTAATTGTTTTTTTAATTGACACGTAAAAGTCTCCCTGATTATCGGGGAGACTTTTTGTTTTAAGTAGCCCCATGCTTAAGCATGGGGCTAGTGATTAAAAAGAAAATCTGGGCTTTAGCCCAATGACTTTTTATTTTCACCCCATGACAAAAAAGGAGCGCGTTGATTTTATTATTGAAACCCTCGAACGCCTCTATCCTAATCCACAAATTCCGCTCGACCATAAAGATGCTTACACCATGCTTATTTCGGTTTTGCTTTCGGCACAATGCACCGATAAGCGGGTGAATCTTACTACACCATCCTTATTTGCAAAAGCCGATACACCGAAAAAGATGGTGAAACTGGAAGTTGAAGAAATTGAAGACATCATTCGCCCCTGCGGTTTAGCTCCTGCTAAATCGAAAGCTATTCATCGCCTGTCTGAAATTTTATTGGAGAAACATAAAGGGGAAGTGCCGAACACTTATGAAGATTTAGAATACCTGCCGGGTGTGGGACATAAAACGGCTTCTGTAATTATGTCGCAGATTTTTGAAGTGCCTGCTTTTCCGGTGGATACTCATATTCACCGATTAATGCACCGCTGGAAATTAAGCATCGGAAAAAATGTAGAACGAACCGAGCGCGATGCCAAGCGGTTATTTCCGCAAGCACTTTGGAACAAACTGCATTTGCAAATTATTTTTTTCGGAAGAGAGTATTGCCCCGCGCGCGGACATAATGAAACCACCTGCCCAATCTGCAGCGAATTGTAATGACAGAAAGAGTAATCATCGAATCTCCTTTTTGTTCCAACAAATGGAATAATGGAAAAGTGGATAGTTGGAAAACAAATTCAATCATTCACTGCATTATTCCCTCGTTCCAATATTCCAACGTAAAATTTATTCGGAGGAACAGTTTTCCCTTTTATTTGTGAAGTAAAGAACTAAGAACGGATGAACGTGAAACAGGAATCAACCAACAAAGAAATTTTACGCATTCAATTTGTAGCAGTGGGCTTAGGTGTTTTGCTTTTGCTTGCCAAGTTTGCTGCGTATTGGTTAACACATTCCAACACCATACTCACCGATGCACTCGAATCTATCATCAATGTTGTAGCAGGGGTATTTGCGCTTTACAGTTTGTATCTCTCGTCTAAACCAAAAGACTTTGACCATCCTTATGGTCACGGTAAAGTGGAATTTATTTCTGCGGGCTTCGAAGGAATTTTAATTGCACTGGCGGGTGTTTTAATTATTGGTAAATCAATCATCGCTTTTTTCAATCCGCGCACGCTTGAACATCTCGACATTGGTATTGGCATTGTGGTAGGTTCGGGAATCATCAATTATTTTATTGGATTTGCGTTACAAAAAATGGGGGAGAAAAACAACTCGCTCGTTTTAGAAGCTGGAGGTGAGCATTTAAAAAGCGATGCTTATTCTTCGTTCGGAATTTTAGCTGGCTTAGTGCTTATCATTTTTACGGGCTTGAATTATTTAGATAATGTAGTCGCTATTCTTTTCGGCTTCCTCATTATTTACACGGGAGTAAAACTCGTTCGCAAATCTATTGCGGGTATTATGGACGAAGCCGATGAACAAATAATTCTGCCCGTAATCAAGCACCTCAGTGAACACCGCAAAGCGCAATGGATAGACGTGCACAACCTCCGCATTATACAATACGGCAACAAACTGCATGTGGACTGTCACGTTACTTTGCCCTGGTATTTTACACTTGAACAGGCGCATAATGAAATTGAAGAAATTGCAGCGGTGATTAATCAGCAGCATTCTACACAGGTGGAATTTTTTATTCACGAAGACCCTTGTGTGCCTACTTCGTGCAAAATATGTTCGGTAGAAAATTGCCCCGTGCGCAAAGAAGTTTTCAAAGAAAAGATTGAATGGAATCTGGTGAATGTGATTCAGAATAAAAAACATGGTTTATAATTGCGCGCTATGGCGAGAGTAGATGAAACACTTTTTGAGGGCGAACATTACCTCGGCAGACCTGCCGACAGCACCGATAAAATTATTACGCGAAGGGTAGAGTTGACGAAAGCAATTCCGGGTTTTTGCAATAAAGATTTGAGCCTGCTCGAAATTGGCTGCGGCAACGGAGCCACGCTTATACTGATGAGCGATGAAATGAAAACCTGCACGGGTGTGGATGTGTTTGACCACACAGCCGAATTCAAAAAAACAAAAGCAGAAAAAGGAATTACCAACTGCGAAGTGCTGTTGAAAAACATAGAGCAGGAAGACTTAAACGAAAAATTTGACCGCCTTATTTGTTTTGAAGTAATTGAACATTTTAACGATGATAAAACGGTGCAGCGTTTTACGCGCTGGTTAAAACCCGGTGCGCTCTGCGCTATCTCGGTGCCTAACAAATGGTGGGTGTTTGAAACACACGGTGCCCGCCTGCCATTGCTGCCCTGGAACCGCGTTCCGTTTTTTAGCTGGCTGCCGCGCGCTATACACGAGCGTTTTGCCAATGCACGCATTTATACCAAACCACGCATTAAAAACCTGCTCGAGCAAAACGGCTTTGAAGTTTTAGAAATGAAATACATAACCGCGCCTATGGATGTTTTAAAAGAAGGCGCACTCAAACGCTTTTTACTCAAAACCATTTTCAATACCGAAACCACCACCACTCCTTTTTTAAGCACTTCTATTTTTGTGGTGGCAAGGGTGAAGGAATAAGAGGTTCTTTAACCTATTCGATTTTTGGTTTCCGTATTTCTTGAAATGGAAACTTCCAGAATAAAAAAAATGAAAACAAAAAACCCTCCCGAAAATTCGAGAGGTTTTTTTCAAAGGTATCTTGTGTAGTATGGAAGCATCCGACACCACGTTGTGCGGTCAGATGCTTCCATCTGACCTAAGTGGAAATTATACGCATTTGAGACCGCTCCTTTTTGTTTTAGTTCTTATTCGTTTTACCTTCATAAACTTTTCCGTTTTCAATAATTCGGAAAAGATAAACACCCGGTGCTAGTTGAGTAGGTACAAGATTGAGCGAAGAAGTATTTAGTTTTTCTCGCACAACTATTTGTCCTTGCACATTTACTAATTCAATAGTTGGCGAAATCAGTTTTGTTGTACTCAGGTCAACCACAAAATCATTTCCGCTCCAGTACGCTTTCAATATTTCGTTCGTTTGCTCACCTATTCCAATTGCGGTAGTTACAATAACTACTACTTCTTGTGTGGTTACTTTATCAGTAGCGCTGTTGGTAGATTCACAAACAATATAAAACGGACTAACTAAATTGAAATGAGGAACTAAGCTTGCTCCCGTTTCACTCGGGCTAAAGTTGGAATAACCAAAACCCGAAACTTGAGAATATTTCCAAAGATGCGTTGCCGGTTGAGTTTCTGAAACTGTTATGGCATTGCCGTTTTGATTTTGAATCAAATGTTGGGTATCGGCAGGCGCAATTGAACTAGAGAAAGGAATTATTTCCAAATTAGTTCCATTATCGCTACCCGTTAATGCCGGGCTGCTTGAAGTTACACGAATACGATAATTAGCAGAACCTGTAGTTATGCCAGGTATAGTTGCCGAAATAGTTCCTACAGCGCTACCGTTCAAAGTTCCAATTGGCAAAGGTGAAGCAAAACTTCCGGTGTAATCAGAAAGTTCAGCCGTAAAAATATTGTTAGCGTCAAACACTACGTCCGAAGTAAAATTCACACTCACTGCTGCACTCATATTGGGGGAAACAAAAAATGGTGAGCCACTCACAGCCGAAGTAGTAATAGTCGTACCGTTCTGCACATCTATTTGCACTTCGTTGCTCGTAACCGCATCGCCAGGGTTCAAGTTCGTTGAAACACAAACCACATAGTAGGTACCTGGTAAGGCAAAATTAGGTGTGTAAGAATTTCCTGTTTCTGCAGGATTGAACGGCACATAACCGCTGCCGCTTGTCATAGAATATTTCCATTCGTGTGTAGCGGGTTGCGAAGCTGTAACGAAAATAGCCGAACCGTTTACACCGTGCATAATACTTTGTGTAGTAGTAGGCGAAATTGAATTATTGAACTGGTCAACAATTAAATCAGTTCCGTTATCACTTCCTGAAATTACAGGATTGTTCGAAACTACACGAATGCGGTAACCTGTGCCTGCAGCTGTTGTATGCAAAATAGTAACAGAAACATTTCCCGATGTAGTAGCCGTTACCGTTCCTATGTTAGTAGCTGCAGCAAATGAACCATTGGCATCAGATAATTGTGCGGTAAAAACGTTACCGTTGTTGAATGTGCCACTTGTAGTATAGGGTACAGTAATGTTGGCATCGGCATGGTTAGGGCTGAATAAAAATGGCGACCCGTTTACAATTCCGGTGCTTATAGTTGCATTTCCTACATTTATTAATACTTCGTTGCTTATAGCAGTTACACCGTTAATAATGCTTTCGCAAACCACATAGTAAGTTCCTGCGCTGGCAAAATTTGGCGTGTAGGTAGTTCCCATTTGCATGGGTGATACCATCGAATAAGGGCCACCCGAAACGGTTGCGTAGTACCATTCGCGCGATGAAGCAGAAGGAGTTTCAGTAACGGTTAGCAGAGTTCCGTTTACGCCTACCAAAATACTTTGCGAAGCGGTAGGGGCAATACTATTTTCTACTACAGTTACCACTACCTCATTGCTAGTTACGTTTAAACCTCCCGGAAATGTTGAAACACAAACCACGTAGTACGTTCCTGCGCTGGCAAAATTTGGAGCATAACTAATTCCCGTTTGTACCGCCCCGAAACTTACATAACCAATTCCGCTAGTTGATGAGTATTTCCACTCGCGTGAGCTGGCTGTTCCGTTTTCGGTAACCGTTAGTGTTGTTCCATTTGTATTTGCTGCAATATTTTGTGTAGTGTTTGGTGCTACAGAATTACCTGCTAAAACCACTGTTATGTCTGAACCGTTAGTAGCTGCGGTTAACGCGGGGTTGTTACTTCTAACTCTTATTCTGTAACCTGTTCCGCTTGGGTTTCCGGCAGGTATAGTGGCATTTATAGTTCCTGAAACACCGGAACTTACCGAGCCTATTGTAGTAGGAAAAGCAAATCCTCCGCTGGCATCTGAAAGTTCTGCCGTAACCACATTGGCTCCGTTAAAAGTGCCTGACAACGTATAAGGAACAGAAACGCTTGCACCGGTACTGGCAGAAACATAATACGTAGTTGGATTTATTGTTCCAGTGGCAATAGTTGGATTGTAAATGGCCGAAAACTCATCGAGCCAAAGCGTGCTGTTTTGCTGCGCTCCGGCTGTGGTTGCAGAAGAGGTGCAGGTAATTAGAATGTATTGCGGTGTGTTGCTATTTCTGTAAACAAAAGGCACCGCTACACGTGTCCATGTAGAAACTGCAGCATTAGTTCCTTGCCATTTAGCACGCGCCACAATATTGGCAGTATCGAGCGCATGATTACCATTTACCGGTAACTCAGGAGCCTGGCACGTGTTCACATGTATTCTTGCCTCTACCGATGGATAATCGGCACCCACCGGACTTGATTTATACCAAAACACCAAGCTATCTGGTTGGCCTGAAAAATTCATTCTAAAATTAGGGTCGGTGGTAACTGTTTGTATATATCCTTCAGCCGCTGTAGTAGATGGAATGGTGATTTGACCCGTAGTAAGTCCTCCGTTCACATTCGTGCCCAATGCATTGCCGGTTACCAGTTTTGCACAATAACTTCCTCCACTTAATGTGCTGGCATCGCGCCAACAAGTTTGGGGAGAAAAAGTAACACAAACACCGCAAGAACCTCCTGCACTCTTGGTAGAATTCCAATTGGAAGGCTCGGCAGTGTTTTGAGTAGGATTGTCCCAACCTTCCATATTACCATTAGTAATTACTGTTTGAGCAGAAGCTGTGATTAGGCAAAATATAGCAAGAAGGAACGGAAATATTATTTGTTTCATGTCGATGGTTTTAATTGGCGCGAAAAATACGCAACAATATGAAACCGCCAAGTAACAGTGTGGGAAACTCGCCCAATTGAAATTAAATAGTATATGGTTTAACCTGGTAAAGTAACAAAATAGTGTGTTTGATTTTACTCCAAAAAGTCGAAAATTAATTGAAAAGAAATTGATTATCCCTAACTAAATAATCATCGGTAAAGCTTCTTGCAACTATGGAACGCTCTTCTATCCGAATATTTTAAATCCGAAAATCCAGTTACCGAGTGTAACCATATAAAGCAGCAGCAGAATAATTCCTGCAAGGTCTAAAACTATTCCTGCGCGCATCATGTCTCGGGCGTTTATATCGCCACTGCCATATACTATCGTGTTGGCAGCCGTTGCCACAGGTAACATATAACCAAGCGATGCACTAAAAGTAGCCGTTAGCATTAAGAGCAATGGATTTACTCCCAAACTTGCCGCCAGCGGAATAACAATGGGAAGAACCAATTGAATGCTGGCTGTGTTAGAAGCAAACTCACTTAAAACAGTTACAAAAACTGCAACCCCCAGCAGAATAAAAACTATAGGCATACCGTGCAAAACATTTAATCGAACTGCAATAGCCGTGCTTAAACCCGAAGATTCAAATCCTTTAGCCATAGCAAAACCGCAACCAAAAAGCAGAATAATGTTGAGCGGAAGTTTAGCTACATCTTTCCATTCCAAAAGATTTTCAGGCTCATTGCTTTCCACATTTAAATTATCCGGGTCGGCTTCGTGGGCAGTTACCGAAACAGCAGCAGGTACAACACTTCGGCTCGGAATCAAAAACAAAAAGAAAGAAGTGAAAATGACAACGGTGCTGTCTTTAATGTAAGGAGCAACGCTTCCAAACAAATGACTCCATCCGGGAATAGTTACAACTCCCAACGGAATGTTTTCGCGAAAGAACCAAAGCAAAACGGTAGTAACAAAAATGGAGAGCACCACTTTTTCTTCATAACGAATAGCACCTAAATTTTTATGCTGCTGTTGAATATAGCTCATATCAAAATGAATATTGCGATGAGCAGGTATAAACATTTTTTTAAGAATGAAATAAGCTACTACCAATAACGTAAACGAAAATGGCACACCAAAAGCCATCCAGTTAAGAAAGGTAACGGGCTGTCCGTTTGGAAATGATTTGGCATACATGCCGGCAAAAATCATATTGGGCGGAGTGCCTACCAGCGTTGCCATTCCGCCAATAGTAGCGCTGAACGAAAGCCCTATAAGAATAGCGGTTGAAATACTTTTTCTGCTCTCTTCATTATAAAGCTCTTTCTGCGAAATAATTGCCATCACTGCAGCTATCAGCATCATGACTGTTGCCGTATTACTTACCCACATGGAAATGGTATACGAAGTGAGCATTACACCTAACAAAACTTTTGAAGGCGTGTTACCCATAACCATAATAATGCGAAAGGCAAGGCGTTTATGCAGTCCCCATTTTTCCATGGCATAAGCCAGAAAAAATCCGCCCATAAAAAGGAAGATAATCTGGTCCATGTACTGCATGGCTACTTCTTCGGTTTTCATAATACCGAACAGTGGCATTAGTATAAACGGAAGCAGCGAAGTAACCCCTAAATGCAATGCTTCAGTCAACCACCATATAGCTACCCAACTTACAACCACAGCCATTAAAGCAGCTTGCTGCGGAATGTTATGATGAGATAGAAATAAATAAAGTACGAGCGAAACAAGAGGTGCAGATAATACAGAGAGCCACTTTTTTGTCATGGCTTAAATGTAGAAAATTGTGTGGAGCGTTTTGAAGTAACTAAAAATCAGTTGCCATGTGCAGTGTTTCCTGCAAACCCAATTTCCTGAGTAAGCTAACATGTGAAGCTACTGCCGAACCGAAGGTTTCATTCTTCAAATAAGGTACTCCGTATTCTTTCGCGGTTTGTTCTACAATAGGAGCAATAGCAGGATAGTGCACATGACATATTCGTTGAAACAAATGATGCTCTACCTGATAATTTAATCCGCCCACATAAAACGTAAGTAGTTTATTACGTGGAGCAAAGTTGGCAGTCGTTTGCATTTGATGAATAGCCCACTCGGCATCAATAGTTCCGTTAACCGGTTCGGGATATTCTGTCCCTTCTACAATATGTGCCAACTGAAAAATAGTAGTAAGCACTAAGCCGCCTACCATGTGTATGGTCATAAAACCAATGAGCAATTGCCACCAAGCTAAGTGTAACACGATGGCGGGAATTACAAGGATGTAGAAAAAATAAATGGCTTTAAACAAAACGATATTGAGCAAGCGAATGGTCTTTTGTTTCTTGTTATTTTCTGAAGAATAAAATTGCAGATACAAATCAAACTGCATAAAGTCTTTCACAATTACCCAAAAAAAAGTTTGAAGACTATAAAGGAAAAAAGCATACACGAGTTGAAACCGATGAAACCAATTTCTTTTTACTGCAGGTGTTAATCGCAAATTCATTCGCGGGCGAATATCCTGGTCAAACCCGTGAATGTTTGTGTATGTATGATGCAGTTGGTTGTGTTGAATCTTCCAGTTAAATGCATCACCCCCTACAATGTTCAATGAATAACCAAGCACCTGATTCAGCCAACTCTTATTGCTGTATGCTCCGTGATTAGCATCGTGCATCACACTCATTCCTATTCCTGCTAAGCCTAAACCCATTACCACGGTGCTTAACCACATTGAAGCAAGCGATAGCGTTCCCGAAAGAATAAATGCATACGGAATAAAGTAAAGCGAAAACATGACGATGGTTTTAAAAACCATTCGGTAGTCGGCATTTTTTGAAATACCTTTTTCGGCAAAGTATTTCTCTACACGTTGTGTAACTACTTTATGAAAATCGGTTTTGTTTTTATTTGAGAATTTTATGGTGGCAGACATCAAAGGAATTTGTGGCGCTAAGTTAGAGTAATAAATTTACAGAACACTAACGTCAATTTTGCTTATATATTTTTGTGAACAACACATGTGCAAAATAAATTCCACATCTGTCAGTTTATAAACATTTATTTTTTTAATGTTTCCATTTATAACTTACATTAGCACTTCACAAAAAAAAAACATTATGAAGAAACAATTACTCGCATTGTTCTTTTTGCCACTCTTAGCCTTAGCCGGAGTGCCGGGACAATTAACAGATCAATTCAACTTTACCGGAGGTATCCAAATGTGGACTGTTCCATGCGGGGTTAACTCTGTTTTTATTCAAACATGGGGAGCGCAAGGCGGATCCGGAGCAGTTGGTGGAGCAAGCGTAGGCGGAGGAGCCGGAGGTTTGGGAGGATATGCAGAAGGCGTGCTTGGAGTTACTCCCGGGCAAGTTTTAAACGTATTTGTAGGAGGCCAAGGAGCTACACCAACTGGTGGATTTAACGGTGGGGGCAACGGAGGTACTCAAAATGCCGGTGGCGGTGGAGGTGCTTCAGATGTGCGCGTTGGTGGAACCAGTGAAGTGGATCGTGCGATTACAGCTGGAGGCGGTGGAGGTGGTGGTAGAGGAGGATGTGATGAAGGATCTGCTTCAACGGGTGGTATAGGAGGAGGAGGAGGAGCAGGAGGTGGTGGCGTTGGTGTTAATGGAAATGACTCTCCTACAAATGGTGGCGTTGCTGGCGGTGGAAAGGGAGGCAACTTTGGAAGTGTACAGGGTGCTTTTGGACCTAAGGGAGTTGGCTGTGCCGGTTTTAGCGGTTCAGATGGTTCTGTATCATCTACCGGTACTGGTGCAGCAGGTGGTGCTGGGCAATCTTGTTGTTGCATCTCGTCAAACTCCATTCCAGGTGGAGGTGGAGGTGGAGGTGGTCAATTAGGTGGAGGTGGAGGTGGAGGCGGTTCAGCTGGAACTACCGGATGTTCAGGCAACTCGAAAGGTGCTGGTGGTGGAGGCGGTGGTGGTAGCAACTACACAGGTGGAGTTACTTCAGGAGTTACTAATAATGGAATCTGGTTAGGAAATGGTATGGTGAACATTACTTATACTCCGGGAAATCCAACAGCTCCAACATTCATAGCACCGCCAACGGCAATTTGCTCAAATACACCCACAACATTTACTGTAACTACTCCCGCTCTTACTACCAGTTTTACTTGGACAGTAAGTGGCGCAACAATTCAAAGTGGTCAAGGAATAAATTCGGTAACCGTAATTACTACAAGTGCATCGGGTACCTTGTCTGTAACAGCCGATAACAACTGCGGAAGTAGTTCTCTTGTAACTACAAACTTCAATGTTAATTCACAACCTACGGTTACGGCTTCTGTAACTAACGGAGTTATATGCGATGGAGAATCGGTAACCTTTACCGGTGGCGGTGCAGTTAGTTATTTATGGAATAACGGTGTTACGGATGGTGTTTCTTTTACTCCGACATCTTCAAACAATTATGGTGTTATTGGTACAGATGGAAACGGTTGTCAGAATATAGCATCTGTTTCTGTTGCTGTAAATGCTTTACCTACCGTTACTGCCAGCGTAACCTCTTCAGCAGTTTGTGCGGGTGAATCAGTTACCTTTACCGGTGGAGGCGCAGCTACTTATTTTTGGAATAACAGCGTGGCAGATGGAGTGCCTTTCACTCCGGGAACTACGAATACCTATACTGTATTAGGAACTGATGCAAATAACTGTTCAAATACAGCCAGTGTTTCAGTTACTGTAAATACTGCGCCCACTGTAACTGCTAATGCTTCTGCAGCCGCAGTTTGCGATGGCGACCAGGTTACTTTTACAGGTGGAGGAGCTTCTACTTATGTATGGGATAACAGCGTGTCTGATGGAGTAGCTTATACCCCGGTAGGAAGTGCTACTTACTCTGTAACAGGTACGGATGCAAACAATTGCACGAATACCTCTTCAGTTTCAGTAATCGTAAATACTTTACCAACGGTTACCGCTGCAGCAACGCCAAACACTGCGTTATGCGCAGGTGACAACGTTACATTAGCAGGAGGAGGCGCATCTACATATGCATGGGATAATAGCGTAACTGACGGTGCCGCTTTTGCACCAGGTGCTACCAATACTTATTCGGTAACAGGAACCGATGCAAACAATTGCGTAAATACAGCTACAGTGACCGTAACTGTGAACACCTTGCCCGTTGTAACTGCAAGCGTGTCTCCAAACGATACAGTTTGTGTTGGCGATAACATCACTTTAACCGGTGGCGGTGCTTCTACTTACGCTTGGTCAGGCAGCGTTGCAAACGCAACTGCATTTGCATTAAATGCAGATGGTACGTATACTGTAACAGGAACAGATGCAAACAATTGTGTTAATACAACAACTATTGACGTTTATGCTGAGGTTTGTGCAGGCGTTAGTTCATTATCTAGCAGCGCAAGCGGAATACAATTGATTCCAAATCCATCGAAAGGTGTAGTAACTATTACAGCTAAGAAAGAGTTAGGATTAGTTACTGTTTATGACGCTCTGGGTAAAGTAGTTTTCCAAACTAACACAACTGGTTTGTCACAACGAGTTGATTTAACTCAACAAGCTGCTGGTGTTTACATGGTAAAAATACAAGGCACTGCTAAAGCAGTAAGCTATATCAAATTGGTAAAAGAATAATCTTAGCAGTTAGTTTTTAAAACAAAAAACCTCCGGAATTTTTTCGGAGGTTTTTTATTTGTGTAATTGATGAAAAGTAAACGATCGCTTTACTTCAAACTTTCCTCAATCGAAATTTCGAAAAGTCTTTCTAATGAAATTCCCATTGCACGTGCCTGTTGTGGCACAATGCTTTCTTCGCTTAAGCCTGGAATGGAGTTTACTTCAAGCATATAATAGTCGTTGCCCTTTATGATATAATCAATGCGGCACATCCCTTTAAAATTGAGTTTAGAATAAATGAATTCGGATGTCGCCTGAATTTTTTTTGTGAGTGCAACATTGATTTCGGCAGGTGTTACTTCCTGCGAATTGCCTTCGTATTTTGCTTTGTAATCAAAGAACTCGCCTTTGCTTCTTATTTCGGTAAGTGGAAGTGCGGTTATCTTTCCATCTATAGTAATTACGCCACAGGTTACTTCAGTTCCTTCAATAAATTCTTCCACCAAAATTTCGTCATCGTATTTGAAAGCTTCTTCAATAGCAGGAACTAAATCTTCCTGCTTAGAAACTTTTGATGCACCGTAACTGGAACCGTTTTTATTTGGCTTTACAAAAACAGGTAAGGCGATTGCTGAATTAGGAATGCTGAATGCTGATTTACGTAGTAGTTCTGCATTAGCTGTTTTTATACCAAGCGGTGCGAGGTATTCTTTGCAACGAAGTTTATCGAAGGTGAGCGCAGCTTGTAAAACACCGCAGGCGTTGAAAGGAATTTTTAGCAGTTCAAAATAACCCTGCAATTTTCCGTCTTCAGCAGGTGTGCCGTGAATGGCAATAAACACGGCATCGAAATTTATTTTGTGCTCTTCAATAGTGAAAGTGAAATCATTTTTATCAATGAAAAGTTTCACGGGGTTGTTGCGCTCTACAACCCAATCGTTTCCTTCAATTACAATTTTGAAAACGTTGTATTTGTCTTTGTTGAGGTGTGTGCAAACCACATCGGCACTCTTTAATGAAATGCCGCGTTCGCTTGCTTCCCCCCCGGTAATTACTGCAATGTTTTTTTTCATAGCTTATTTTCTAACGCTAAGGAGTCGCTTTATTTCATCTGCTGAAACGATTTCTTTTCAACAAACCGAAGAAATGTGTTTTCCTTGCATCGAAATTTAGACAATGGAAAAGGCAATCAGAAACTTAGTAACGTTAGGAAAACAGTTAAGCACATCAGACAACTTAAAGGAAGAAATCAAAAATGCTGTTGGAAAAAATCCATGGTTTATTGAGCCGTTTGTGCAACATGCTGTTGATGCTGTAATAAATGAAATGCTCGATGAACAGAAGCTGAAAGAATGGTTGAAGCCCTATGAGTTAAGAGCAGTCAACAAAACCATCGGATTAATTTTTGCTGGTAATATTCCTTTGGTGGGTTTTCATGATTTTATGTGTTGCTATGTAGCGGGTTGCAAAATGAAAATCAAACTTTCTTCGAAAGATGATGCGTTGTTTTTGTTTGTCATTAGAACACTTTCTGAAATTGATGTAGAGGTAAATGAAAAAGTTGAAATAGTTGATACACTTAAAAACTACGATGCCGTTATCGCAACAGGAAGTGATAATACTAATCGTTACTTCGAATATTATTTCAACGACTATCCTAAGATACTTAGAAAGAACAGAAATTCTGTAGCTATACTTAATGGAGAAGAAACAAAGGAAGATTTGGTGAAATTAGCCGATGATATTTTTCTCTACTTCGGTTTTGGCTGTCGCAATGTTTCAAAATTGTATGTTCCTGTTGGTTACAATTTTGAGCATCTCTTTCCAGCTTTTGAAAGTTATAAATGGCTGCACACGCATAACAAGTACATGAACAATTACGATTATCAGCGAACTCTGTTGCTCATGAACAGTGTTCAACATCTTTCGAACGATTTTGTAATGTTGCGTGAACACGCTTCCATTGCTTCGCCCATTGCTACCATTCATTACGAGTTTTGGCACGATGAAAAAGTATTGAACACGCATTTAAAACAGAACGAAGAAAAAATTCAGTGTATTGTTTCCAAAAATAATTTCGGTACAGCACAGCATCCTTCGTTATCAGGTTTTGCTGATGGTGTGGATACCCTAAAATTTTTGTTGAGTTTGTAGTGGTCTCTCACTGCCCACATAACTTTACAATCGTGTTTAAATCAAGTTAACAACGCACGCTATTTATTGCTTCTGCATTTTATTTTTACCACGTTAATTATTACAAACAGCTTAGCCGATGAAATATTTAACCCGTCCGAAACGTTATTTTGGCAACCATAACCCTTAGTCCATGAAAACTAAACTATTCAGGTCTATCGCAGTTTCTCTGATTGCTTTGTCGCTTTCATCTTCTGCTTTTAGCCAACCCTATATTGCAGACGCCACCGGTCTTAGTTGTGTTGACCCTGTTATTTGCCAACTCGACAGTATGTCGTTTTCTCTTTTTACACGCGATAAATTTTTTGTGCGCGATGAAGAGGTGCTTGCCAGCATAAACATGCCAGTGGATTTAATTCCTAAATTTTCGGAGGAAGAAATCAAGGAAAAAATGAAATTGATTCCTTCTCTGGTTCCGCTGAATTACAACAGTCAGGTGAAAATGTTTATTGATTTGTTTGCTTATAAACGCAGAGGATTAATGTCTCGCTGTCTAGCAAATGCACAAATTTATTTTCCTGTTTTTGAAGCAACTCTCGATAAAAAAGGTGTGCCACTTGAGTTTAAATATTTGCCAATTGTTGAATCTGCATTTAATCCGGTAGCGGTTTCGCGTGCAGGTGCTACCGGTCTTTGGCAGTTGATGTATGGCACAGGCGCAATGATGGGTCTTAGTATAAACTCCTACATTGATGAAAGACGTGACCCACTAAAATCGACTGAAGCTGCCGTTGATTATTTGAAAAAGCTCTACGATATTTATGGCGATTGGCATTTGGTTTTAGCAGCATACAATTCAGGACCGGGAAATGTAAACAAAGCCATTGCGCGCGCAGGAGGTGTAAAAAGCTTTTGGGCAATCATGAATTACCTTCCGGCAGAAACTCGAAGCTATGTTCCCACATACATAGCTATGGTGTATGTGATGAATTATTTTCAGGATTATAAACTGGTTTCTTCGGAACCAAAACGCGAACTCTATGCAGTGGATACGGTAATGGTTAGTTCCAAAGTAAGTTTGAAACACATCTCCAATGTGTTGGGAATTCCAGTGGATGAATTGCAGTTTCTGAATCCTTCTATTAAAACCGGAATTATTCCTTACACTATGAAAGGTTTTGCGCTCAATTTGCCTATCAACTATTTTGCACTATACGAAGCGCGTAAGTACGAAATAATGAACGATACTTCTCTTTTTGTTCAGAATTTTCAACCTGTTGCGTCTGTTGCACCACGCACAATTTGGTACAAGGTTAAAAAGAACGAAACCATTCAGAAAGTAGCTTCAAAATATGGAGTGAGCGTAAATTCCATAAAGCGATGGAATCATTTAAAGAATACGAATATTTATGCGGGGTTGAAACTGAAAATTGTCATCACTCCGAATAACACGCCTGTTTCATCGAGTTATGCGCAGGCATTCAGCAACAAAATCTTGGAAAAACCGAAGACTGATTCAACAGTTATTCCTGGTGTTGAAATTCCTGTAGCAGATGATTCAGTTTCTGACAGCACAACATTGGTTACTGATACAACTCCGAAATTTATCAATAAAGATTGTGGGTGTATTTATCATGTGGTACAGGCCGGTGATACGCTTTGGAACATTGCACAAAAATATCACGGACTCTCTATTGATAAACTAAAAGCAGATAACAACGGCTTACTCAAAGACCGTCCTATCAAAGTAGGAGATATTCTGAAAATATTTTTGTAGAAATTTAGTGTTGCAACGAAGCCTCTTGAATATTGTGAAGCAAATCGTGCCAGATATGTTTCGGATTTTTTTCTACTTCCTGTAAAGTTTCTTCCATATCGCGAAGCAAAAACGATTCGTTTTCGTCATACACATCGCCTTGTAAAAAGCGAATTACTTCCAATCTGTATTTTGGATTTTTTACAAACCATGTAAACAACACATTGAGACGATAATACATGGAGATAAACCGATACCAGTTTTTGCAACCTGCTCCAATTATCTTTTCGTAATCCTGAAATGCTTCGCGCTTAAAATTTCCTGTTTTAAATGCACGAAGAATATTGTCTTTTGCAAATCGCGCGCTGTTCAGTGCAATACTTACTCCGCTCGAAAAAATAGGGTCAACATAACGGGCTGCATCACCTACCATAACAAATCTGTCGCCAGCCATTTGCTTCATACTGTAGCTGTAATCTGCTTCTAAAGTAAACGGACGAATGCGTTCCGCTTTTTTTATTCGCTGTGCTAAGTCAGAATTGTTCTCCATGAACTCGTTGAAGATTTTTTCCAAATCATCTGCTCGTCCTTTAATGTGTTTTTTAGAAGTTACCAATCCTAAGCTCGTGATTTCATTGGTAATCGGAATCTGCCAAATCCACGTATGGTGAAAGGGAAGAAAGTGAATGAAGATATAATCGTGCAACTCTTTTTCGTTGCGGTCGAAATTTTTGAACCAACTATGAATAGCAAACTGATCGAAAACAGGGTCCGATATTTTTAGGTTCAACTGACTACCTACCTGTGTATCTCGTCCGCTGGCATCAACTATCATCTTTGCGCGAAATTCTTTTTGCTCTCCGTTTACATTCACTTGTAACGAAACAAAATCAGTATTCGAAAAATCGGTGTGTTGCACACCCGCATTTTGAAAAACTGTTGCTCCTAAACTTTCCGAATGGTTTAATAAAAGTTCATCAAACTCGGCACGGTCAACATGAAAGGTAAATTCTTTAAACGCATCGGGGTTTACTCTTTCGTTGAACAAAATATCAACCTGCTCTAAAATTTCCATTCCTTTAAAATCGTGGGATGCGTTTTCGTTAGAATTAAAAGTTGTCCATGCTGCTCCGTACTTTTTCAGGAAGCCGTGTGTTTCTAATTTTTCAAAAAGCCCGAGTTCGTGCAACACACGGTTTACGGCAGGAACTAATGATTCACCAACATGCGGTCGCGGAAATTTTTTCTTTTCAAACAGAACTACTTTCAAACCTTCTTTGGAAAGGTAAGAAGCGGCTGTAGAACCAGCAGGTCCTCCACCAATAACGGCAACATCGTATAACATTAACCCATTTATTTAGTAAACTACTCTGTAATTTTTCCTTTAAACGTTTGCTGATATTGTTCCCATTGTTTTGTTTTGTAACTATTGGTAGCTACAAAATTTACAACAGCTTCAAATGTTTTAGGGTCTTGATAACCGGGAACAGGAAAAATTTGATCCATCTTTTCATCGAGATAAACTCCCGTGGGGTAACTCATTTGGCCACTTAGTATCTCAGCAGCTAATTCATTATAGCCGCGGTAGCCCTGTGCCACATACTTATAATCTTTCCCTTTAAAATTAATGACGTCATGCGTTTCGGCATCAAATTTTATAGCGTAAAAATTTTTGTTGACATAAGCTATAATTTCGGGATGAGTAAACGTGGTGGCATCCATGCGTTTGCACCAGCCGCACCAATCGGTATAAACATCTACAAACACTTTACGCGGTTCTTTCTTTTGCGCTTCCTGCATTTCGGCCCAGGTCATCCACTTTAAAGGGCCTCCGCCTTCAACAGCAGGTTTTGGTGAAGGCGCAAAGGATAATGCAACTACAGCAACTATAAACGGGAGCACAAAAAATTTCTTCATTCTGTATTTTTTAGTGAAACGAAAGTAGCTAAAAACTTTGCGGCTAAAAACGCAAAAGATGTGAATAGAAATTATTTTCACGCGCATGAACTTAGAACAGGAGTTAAAGCAGGCAACTATTGAAATTTTCAAAGAAGAATTCGGAGTAGAAATTTCTTCTGATGCAGTTACCTTGAATATTACCAAGAAAGAACATACAGGAGATTACACGGTGGTGGTTTTTCCTTTGATTAAGTTTTCGAAAAAGTCGCCTGAGCAAACTGCCGAAATGCTTGGAGAGAAATTGAAGGCGAAAATAAATTATGTAGCGGGCTATAATGTTATCAAAGGCTTTCTTAATCTTTCTTTTACCTCTTCTTATTGGTTGAATCGCTTACAGGAAATTTCAACAAATAAATCTTACGGAACTTTTCCAGCTAGCGGCAAAAAAGTAGTACTCGAATATTGCGGACCAAACACCAATAAGCCGCTGCACATTGGTCACGTACGAAATATGTTTTTGGGATTTTCGATGAGCGAAATTTTAAAAGCAAACGGTTACGATGTAACCAAGGTGAATATTTACAACGACCGCGGTATTGCTATTTGTAAAAGTATGGTGGCGTATATTCATTACGGAAATAACTCTACTCCGCAATCAACCGGTATTAAGGGCGATCATTTTGTCGGTGACTGGTATGTGAAATGGAATGAAAAGGCGAAAGAGGAATTGGAAACTCTCAATGCCGCGAAGACCGGAGATTTTGATGAAGACCAAAAACAAACCAACCTGTTTAAAGAAACGCAGGAAATGCTTTTGAAGTGGGAGGCAGGCGATGCCGTAACAATAAAGTTGTGGAAGCAAATGAACGAATGGGTGTTTGAAGGATTTCAGCAAACATTCAATTTACTCAGTATAGATTTTCAGAAAGATTATTTCGAGAGTCAAACCTATATGCTTGGGAAGGATATTGTAGAAGAAGGTGTGAAAAAAAATGTTTTCAAAAAGCGTGCTGATGGCGCAGTTATTATTGACTTGACTCCCGATGGCTTAGATGAAAAAGTTTTATTGAGGAGCGATGGCACTTCGGTTTACATTACTCAGGATTTAGCTACTGCCGAATTGCGTAATAAGGAATTCGGGATGGACAAAATGATTTATGTGGTGGCGAACGAACAGGATTATCATTTCAAAGTTTTGAAACTGGCTTTGCAGAAACTTGGTCACGCATGGGCAGCTGGTATTTATCATTTGAGTTACGCGCTGGTGGAATCACCAACCGGAAGATTTAAAAGCCGCGAAGGAAAAACGGCTGATGCCGATGATTTGATTTCCGAAGTGTTGCGCATAGCCGAAGAGAAAACAAGAGAGTTGGGGAAGACAGAAGGTTTTAGCGAAGAGCAAGCAGCAGAACTTTATCAAACCATTGGTTTAGGTGCGCTGAAATATTTTGTGTTGCGCGTTAATCCTTACAAAAAAATAATTTTCAATCCTGAAGAGAGTATAGATTTTCATGGACATACAGGACCGTTTATACAATACACACATGCACGGGTTTCGGCTATCATGCGTAAAGCGAAAGATTTGGATGTTTCAGGTTTTTCAAATCTGCAAACGTTGAATGATGTAGAGCGCGAATTGATTATTCTGATTAGTGAATATGAAAATGTAGTGCGTGCTGCTGCCGAAAAATATGACCCAAGTGAAGTGGCAAATTACGTTTACTCGCTTGCAAAAACTTACAATAAGTTCTATCACGACTTTCCTATTCTTAATGCCTCTACCGAAGACGAGAAAAAATTACGAGTTGCCCTTTCGGCACAAACCGGTATGCTGATTAAAAAGGGTATGAAGTTGCTCGGCATTACCGTGCCCGATAAAATGTAATTGGAATATTCTTTCATTGGCTTTTTTGCTTCCAAAAAAAATTTACATTTGCGCCTCTTAAAAAAGAAGCCGCGTTCGTATAACGGTTAGTACGCCTCCCTTTCACGGAGGTAATAGGGGTTCGATTCCCCTACGCGGTACCAAAAAATGCAACTCAAGGGGGTTGCTTTTTTTTTAGTAAGAAATGGAGCTATTCAGGAAGGTGATTTGCTTTTGCTTTGTCGCGAATAATGATACTTTCAAAATTCATAGAAACATATTTACACGATTAAACTTTTTGCTAACGATAAATTTTTACCCACAGAATGATTGGTGTAGGCGAAAAACAACTTACGCTGGATGATATTTCAAAAATCATTTACAGCGGAGAAAAAATTGAATTGAGTGCTGCTTTGCTTAAAAAGGCAGATAACAATTTTCATTTCCTCAAAGACTTTGCTTCCAACAAAGTTATTTATGGTATCAATACGGGCTTTGGCCCAATGGCGCAGTTTAAAATTGCGTACAGCGAGCGCCTCACCCTTCAATACAATTTGATTCGCAGTCATGCTTCGGGTTCAGGAAAGCCTATTGAAGTTATTTATGCCAAGGCGATGCTGATTGACCGACTCAACACATTTGCTCAATGCAAAAGCGGAGTGCATCCCGATTTATTGATTCTGATTAAAGAGATGATTAATCAGGATTTAATTCCTGTGATATATGAGCACGGTGGAGTAGGAGCCAGTGGAGATTTAGTGCAGTTAGCACACATGGGTCTCGCAATTATTGGCGAAGGAGAAATTTGGCACGAAGGAAAGATTTATGACGCTACCGAAGTTCTGCATAAACATAATCTTACTCCTTTTGCCATTCGCTTGCGCGAAGGTTTGGGATTGATGAACGGCACTTCGTGCATGACCGGAATTGGTTTAGTGAATTTGTTAGCTGCTAAAAAACTGTTGAACTGGTCTACTTTAATTTCGATTACTATCAATGAAATTTTTGAAGCGTTTGATGACCATATCTCGGCACCGCTTAATCAGGTAAAACTTCATGCGGGGCAAAATATAGTGGCTGATGCTATGCGCAAAATTGTTTCATCAAGCAAACTGATGCGCAACCGTCAGGAGCATTTGTATACCGATACGCCCGATACACATTTTAAAGATAAGGTACAAGAATATTACTCGCTGCGTTGTATGCCGCAAATTATAGGACCTATCTATGATACCATTGCGTTTGCTGAAAAGATTTTAGTTGACGAATTAAATTCTGTTAGCGACAATCCAGTGATTGATGATGAGATTAAGAATGTTTACCACGGTGGAAATTTTCATGGTGATTATGTAGCCCTCGAAATGGATAAATTAAAAATTGCTATTACTAAACTTTCGATGCTGGCTGACCGACAATTGAATTATTTGCTCAACGATAAACTCAACGGCAAACTTCCTGCATTCATTAATAAAGGAACTGTGGGTTTGAACTTCGGTATTCAGGGAATTCAATACACGGCTACTTCAACGGTGGCCGAAAATCAAACACTTTCAAATCCTGTTTACGTGCACAGCATTCCAAGTAATAACGATAATCAGGATTTAGTGAGTATGGGAAGCAATGCTGCATTGATGGCGGCTCGTGTTATTGAAAATACGTTCGAAGTTTTGGCGGTGCATTCATTGGCAGTGGCGGAAGCGGTTGATTACTTGGATAAAGGAAATTCACTTTCGGTGAAGCCGAAAGAATTTTATGATGGCATAAGAAAATGCTCTTCGAAAATTCAAGGTGATGTTCCGAAGTTCAAAGAATTAAAAACAATCAGAGAGTTTTTGAAGACTAATCACCCTGGTGTGATTTAATAATTAAGATGTAATATTTAAAATTTAAACAGCCACTCTGTATTTCAATATTACATCTTCAATCTTCAATTTTAAATCCATGACGAATGAACGATAGTAAGACAATCATACGCACGGCTCTCGTAACCGGTGGCTCGCGCGGAATTGGCAGAGCAGTAAGTTTGAAATTAGCTGCACAGGGATACTCTGTATTGGTAAATTTTCAGCGTAACGAAACCGAAGCCGATAAAACGGTTGCCCTGATAAAAGAAAACGGTGGCGATGCTTCTACTTTGAAATTTGATGTAGGCAGTAAAGAAGAAGTAGAAAAAGTTTTAGGCGGCTGGATAGAAGCAAACAAAGACAAACCTATTGAAGTACTCGTAAACAACGCGGGCATACGCAAAGATTTCTTGCTGATGATGATGGCAGAAGCCGACTGGCACGATGTGTTGCGCACCAACCTTGATTCGTTTTACTACATTACTAAACTCGTGTTGCCGGGAATGATGTTTCAAAAATTCGGTCGCATTATAAATGTGGTTTCGCTTTCGGGTATTAAAGGTTTGCCTGGGCAAACGAATTATGCGGCATCAAAGGCGGGTGTCATTGCTGCTTCCAAATCATTGGCGCAGGAAGTGGGAAGAAAAGGAGTTACGGTTAATTGTGTGGCACCGGGTTTTATTAAAACCGAAATGACCGAAGGCATTGAAGAGTCGCAGTTCAGAAGTATAATTCCGGTGCAGCGTTTTGGCGAAGCCGATGAAGTAGCCGATACCGTAGCGTTCCTCGCATCGAAAGGTGCATCGTATATAACAGGCGAAGTGATAAACGTAAACGGAGGGCTTTATACTTAATATTTAAGAAGGAAGATTTAATATTCAAAAGCCAACTCATTGTATTCAATCATCCATCTTCAATTTTAAATTTTCAATTACTCTCTCAAATGGAGTCAGCCAAGACGGTAAATATTATTGGTGCGGGCATTTCGGGTTTATCGCTTGGATGTTATTTGCAAATGAACGGCTACGATACCCAGATTTTTGAAAAGCATAATATTCCGGGGGGGCTTTGCACCAGTTGGGAAAAATCGGGCTATACCTTTGACGGATGCGCGCACTGGATTCTCGGCTCTGATAAAGGAAGTTCGTTTTACAAATTGTGGAATGAGTTGATTGACGTGAAAGCGGTGGACTGGGTGAACCACGACATACGCATGTTCATTGAGGTAAAGAACAAAGACAAATACGGCAGCAATACTTTTCGTTTCTACACCAACCTCGATAAACTTCAGGAATATTTAATTGACCTGGCTCCTGAAGATGAAGAAGCCATTCGCGACTTTATAAAACCCATGCGTGTAATTCAGAAGTTTGAAATGCCGCCCATCATGGACCCGCTGCCGTTGATTCCTTCTATAATTAGAAGTATAAAGATGGCGCGCTACGCAGAATTTCTTTTTACTTTTTTGAAACTATGGGGCAAAACCAATTATACGTTTGCCGCAAAACTGAAGAACCCGTTTTTGAAAGAAAGTTTTGAAATGCTGTATGATGGTGAAGAAGTAAATTTGTTGGTGATTTATTTTCCTATGGCGAGTTTTGATAAGAAGAGCGCGGGGTATCCTATTGGTGGCTCTTTGAAATTTGCGGAGCGTTTTGAAAAAAGATATTTGGACTTAGGGGGAAAGATTCATTACCACACGCCTGTAAACAAAATAATTACCGAGAACGGAGTGGCGAAAGCATTGGAAGTTCGTCATGGAAAAATTCATGAATCGGATTTAATTATTTCCTGTGCCGATTGGTATTTGACTGCATTTGAATTGCTCGAAGGAAAATTTGTGAACAAGGAAATGCTTGACCTTAAAGAAGGAAAGAGTCTTGAAATTTTCTTCTCGGTTATGCAGTTTTCGTTTGGCATTAATAAAGACCTTTCGCATTTGCCGCATTTAACGCGCTATCCTTTAGATGAACCGCTGGTTTCGCCCGATGGCACCGAATACAACCGCATGGAAGTGCACATTTACAGTTACGATAAAACCATGGCACCCGAAGGAAAGAGCAGTGTGATTGTAAGTTATTATACCAAGCAGCGCGAGTTTTGGATTGACCACCGCAAACATAACCGCGCTGAATACCGCAGAGTGAAAGCAGCCTTTGCGGAGAAAGTTATTGAGCAACTCGATAAGCGCCTCGGTGGCATTAAAGAATTTATTGAAGTAGTGGATGTGGCTACTCCCGCTACTACACTTCGCTATACCGGCAACTGGAAAGGAAGCGCGCAGGGATTAATGGCGGGCAAAAACTTTCTGGCTTCGGTGCCTATTAAGTTTACGTTTCCGGGGTTGAAGAATTTTTATTACGCCAGCCACTGGAACCGCCCCAGCGGTGGTTTGCCTATAGCTATTTTAAGCGGAAGAGAATTGACGCAAAAGATTTGTAAGGATGACGGGAAGAAGTTTGTGGTGGCGAAGAGGAACTAAAATCATCCCCAATTTCCGTATCTTCTTACCAATTCGCTACTTCTTATTGCAATCAAACATTCAAAATTTTATTATTGCGCCATGAACCGTGTGGTAATTACAGGATTAGGAATTTGGTCGTGCATAGGCAAGAACACCGATGAAGTGCGCGATTCGCTTTACCGCGGCAAGTCGGGCATTATCCTCGACCCAGCGCGTAAAGAATTTGGTTACCGCTCGGGGCTTACCGGGGTTTGCGAAAAACCGCAGCTCAAAGGTTTGCTCGACAGGCGTTCGCGCGTTATGCTTTCAGAGCCCGGTGAATATGCTTACATGGCAACCCTGCAGGCTTTGGCGCAGGCAAAAATGGACCAGGATTTTCTCGACCATCACGAAACCGGAATTATTTACGGTAACGACAGCACCGCGCAGGCAGTGGTGGAGAGCACCGATATTATGCGGGAGAAAAAGAACACGCAGTTTGCGGGCAGCGGTGCGGTGTTCCAAACCATGAACAGCACGGTGAATATGAACCTGGCTACTATTTTCAAATTGAAGGGAATAAACTTTACGGTGAGTGCGGCATGTGCCAGCGGTTCACATTCCATAGGGCTTGGTTATTTTTTAATTCGTCATGGCTATCAGGATAGAGTGGTTTGTGGCGGTGCGCAGGAGCTCAATATTTTTTCGATGGGAACTTTCGATGCACTCGCTGCGTTTTCGGTTCGTGAAGACCAACCCACAAAAGCAAGCCGACCTTTTGATAAAGACAGAGATGGTTTAATACCGAGCGGTGGAGCGGCTACGGTAATTATTGAATCGCTCGAAAGCGCTCAAAAACGCGGAGCGAATATTCTGGGTGAAGTAATTGGTTACGGTTTTTCTTCGAATGGCGGACACATTTCAAATCCAACGGTTGATGGTCCTGTTCGTTCGTTGATGATGTGTATGAAAGATGCCGATGTAAAGCCCGATGAAATTGATTACATCAATGCCCATGCAACGAGTACGCCACAAGGCGATTCGAGCGAAGCGCAGGCAATTGCTGCGGTGTTCGGTGCTTATCAGCCATTGGTAAGTTCCACCAAATCAATGACGGGTCATGAATGCTGGATGGCGGGAGCAAGTGAAATTGTTTATTCATTAATGATGATGCAGAATAATTTTGTAGCACCGAATATCAATTTCGAAAACCCCGATGAGTTTAGTGCGAAACTTAATATTGCAACAATCACTAAAGAGAAAAATATTGATGTATTTTTATCCAATTCATTCGGCTTTGGTGGAACCAACTCATCGCTAATAGTAAGAAAATGGAAGGCATAATACAATTACGCTGCGCGATGATTACGCAGATAAAGACAAGAGATAAAGGCAATGGATAATGCAGAAAACAAGAAACAAGAATTTGAATTATCATGAAATCATCGGCTGTTATCGGTGTAATCATTGCGAAGTATAATTGAATTTGAATTATCAGAGAAATCATCGCGAAGCGTAAAACAAGAACCCAAATTATGAGCAACGAAGAAATGATTTCTAAAATCAACGAATTTTTGGTAGAAGAATTTGAAGTGGATGGAGCTACGATTACACCCGATGCAACCTTGAAAGAAACGCTCGAACTCGATTCATTGGACTACGTTGACCTTGTTGTAATTATTGAAGGTAACTTCGGTATAAAAGTAAAGCAGGAAGACTTTTCGAGCATTCTCACTTTCCAAAATTTATACGATTACGTTATCAGCAAAAGGACGGCAGCGTAAATGGCAGAATGGAAAGGTAAATCGCGCGGCAATACCCTCGGCTACGCCATCTTTATTTTTATTTTCAAAAATTTCGGTGTTCGCCCCGCCTATTTCATTCTGTATTTTGTAGTGCTTTATTATTTCTTTTTCTCTCCCGAAACATCAAAACACATTTATAACTACTTCCACCAGCGAATTGGTTATAACAAACTGAAATCTTTTTTCAAAATCTACACCAGCTATTATCGGCTTGGCCAAATGCTCATTGATAAAATGATGATTATGTCGGGCATGAATGACCAGTTTACTTCCGAAAGTTTTGGCGCAGAAAATATGAAAGGTATGGTGAGCGGAAACAAAGGCGGAATTTTACTTGGCGCACATTTAGGCAACTGGGAAATTGCAGGGCATTATTTGATGGGCTATGGCGATACGATTAATATTCTTGTTTTTGATCGCGAACATGAGCAACTTAAAAATTATCTGAACAATGTAACCGGTGGAAGAAAATTTAAACTCATTGCTATCAAGGACGACCTTTCGCACATTTACGAAATTGGAGAAGCACTTGAGCGCAACGAAATAATTGCTACCACTGCCGACCGCTTTTTGCAGGATGGTAAAACACGCTCACTTAAATTTTTAGGTGAAGAAGCGCGATTTCCTATTGGGATTTTTCAAATCATAAAAACTTTTCGCGCTAATTATTCGTTTGTGTATGGCGTTAAACGAAGCGCCACGCACTATAATTTTTATTGCCGCCCACACAGAACGGTTACAAAGGAAACAACGATCGATTTGATTATGGAAGATTATGTTCGTGACCTGGAGGGAATGGTGAAGGAGAACCCAGAGCAGTGGTTTAATTATTTTGATTTTTGGAAAAAGGGTTAACCGTTAGCGGTTACAATTGCTAATGATTAGCAGAAAAAAATTTCAAAAACATTTCATGCAGTTTGTATTTAATTTTCAATCTTCAATTTTCAATCTTCAATCATAGTGCTTCCCGTTAGCGGACAAAATCTTATTGACTTAATTCCTCAGAAGCCGCCTTTTGTTCTAGTAAGTACTTTGCACAAAGTCAGCGAAAATCATTCGATTACAACTTTCAGTTTTGATGCCAATCACATATTATGTCATAACGGAAAACTGACCATAGCCGGATTGATGGAGAACATTGCGCAAACCGCAGCGGCTAAAATGGGTTATGAATGTAATGTGTTGGGTAAAAAAATCCCGATTGGTTTTATTGGCGATGTGCGTGATTTCAGTTTCACTAAACTACCGATGGTGGGGGAAGAAATAGAAACCGAGATAGTGATAACCAATCAAATTTTTGATGTAAGCATGATTACTGGCTCAGTAAAACTGAACGGTAAGGAAATTGCACATTGTAAAATGAAAATTTTTGTAGAGCCCGAAACAAAACCATCGGAACAAAAAGCATGAGCAACTTACCACTTACATCTTTATCTGCAGTGGCCAGGGTTGAGGTTCGTTTCAACGAGTGCGACCCACTGGGTATTGTGTGGCATGGTAACTATGTCAATTATTTTCAAGAAGGTAGAGAAGCCTTTGGTAAAAAATATAACCTCGACTACATGGAATTGTTCCATAAAGGTTTTGCCACGCCTATCGTTCATCTTTCTACCGATTTCAAAAAAACCTTGCAATATAAAGATGTAGCCCTGGTAGAAACCGCCATGCGAAATACGCCTGCCGCAAAAATAATTTTCGATTATGTGATTCGTTGCGAAAAAACAAACGATGTTATTTGCAAAGGAACAACTACTCAAGTATTTGTTGAAAGCGGAACTATGAATTTGAGTTTAGTTATTCCCGAAGTATTTGTGAACTGGAAAAAACAAAACGGGCTGTAATGAACGCTGTTTACATAGCTGCCGATAATATTTTTTCTCCGCTCGGAATTACCACACAGGAAAATTTCGAGAAGGTAAAGAACGGCTTGTCGGCTATCCGTCAAATTACAGATGGCTCACTTTCACCAGAACCTTTCTATGCTTCAATGTTTACTAAAGAAGAATGGCTGACTTTTCCTTCTCCTTTTGTTTCATCCCGCCTTACGCGGGACGGAGAAGGTGTCCCGCTTGTTTCAAGCGGGACGGATGAGGTGGCTGTTTCTCCCCTCTCCTTCGGAGAGGGGCTGGGGGTGAGGTCGCGCTTCGAAAGTATTTGCATTGCTTCTGTTCAAAATGCTTTAGCTCAAACCGAAATAAAACTTTCTGATGCGGACACACTTTTTATTCTTTCTACCACAAAAGGGAATATTGAATTGATTGAAGGCAAAGAAGTGAATGAAGAAATAAGAAGCCGTGTTTCACTTTTCAATACGGCAAAGATTATTGCCGAGCACTTTGGTTCTAAAAATAAACCGCTGGTGGTTTCGAATGCTTGTATTTCAGGCGTGCTTTCTGTAGTTGTTGCAAAACGGTTATTGCAATCGGGTAAATACAAACATGCGATAATCTGTGGAGCCGATGTGCTTTCAAAATTTATTATCAGTGGGTTTCAATCGTTGAATGCAATGAGTAAAAATCCTTGTAAGCCGTTCGATAAAAATCGTGATGGAATTAATTTGGGGGAATGCGCTGCAACTATTATTCTAACCACAGACAAATCTCTCTCTAAAAATATTTTGGTGAACGGTGGCGCTAGTACAAATGATGCTAACCATATTTCGGGACCATCGCGCACGGGTTTGGAATTGGCTTTTGCAGTTCAATCAGCTATGAAGGAGAGTGAGGTAACCGTAAACGATTTATCATTTATTTCAGCGCATGGCACTGCTACTTTATTTAATGATGAAATGGAAGCAAAAGCCTTTTCAAGCGCATCGCTTTCGCAAATTCCATTGCATAGTTTAAAAGGAAATTTCGGACACACACTTGGTGCTGCAGGTGTTCTGGAATCAATTTTCTCATACCAATCATTATTGCAGGAAGTAATATTGCCAAGCAAAAATTTTGAAACACTCGGTGTTTCAGAAAATGTAAACATGAGTTGTGCAGTAACCAAGAGCGATAAAAATCATGCACTAAAAACCGCATCCGGATTTGGCGGTTGCAATGCAGCCATTATATATTCGCGGGTGTAGTTATGGCTTAGGTAAGCAATCGTATAGAAGCGTAATTGAAATTATTTAGAAGCATAAACTAGAACTAACAAAAGGATATATTATGAATAAAGACGAAACAAAAGCCCCCTTTGGGGGTTTGTGGGCTGTAGAAAAAGTTGACGTATTAGTGATAGGTGCAGGCCCCTCGGGAACAGTTGCTGCTTCTATCATTAACAAAGGAGGTTTCAAAGTAAAAATTGTGGAGAAAGAAAAATTCCCACGCTTTGTTATTGGCGAAAGTTTGTTGCCCCGCTGTATGGAGCCATTGGAAGATGCAGGCTTTCTACCCATTTTAAAAGCGCAGGGCTATCAGGAAAAATTCGGTGCCAAGTTTGTCAACGAAAAGAAACAAATCATGGATTTCAATTTCAGCGACCAGTTTACAAAAGGCTGGAGTTGGACTTACCAGGTTCAGCGCGCACATTTTGATGAAGTACTTGCAAAAGAAGTACAGCGCATGGGAGTAGATGTTGAATTTGAAACTGCTGTAACTGCAATAAAATTTGATGGAACTAATTCTACAACAACGGTGGTTGGCAAAGATGGTACTGAGAAAAAAATTGAAGCGCGATTTATTGTTGACGCTAGTGGTTACGGCAGAGTTATTCCACGTTTGTTTAATTTAGATCGACCATCGAACCTTCCTCCACGCAAAACAATTTTCGCTCACATTCGTGATACACGCAGAGACCAGTACGTAGAGCCTAACAGAATTTTAATTGTTGACCACAAACCCGGAGTATGGGTGTGGTGTATTCCTTTTAGCAACGGCATTACCAGTTGTGGTTTTGTGGGCGAGCCTGAATTTTTTGATGATTTTACCGGAACGCCAGAGGAACAATTGCGTGCAATCATTGCCAGCGAATGGAACATAGCCGATCGTTTTAAAGACAACGAATTTATTTTTGAACCACGAACTATTCAAGGATGGAGCACAACCTGCGATAAATTTTATGGCGAAGGTTTTGCGCTTACAGGTAACGTTACCGAGTTTCTTGATCCTATTTTTTCTTCGGGTGTTACTTTGGCTACGGTTTCATCGCATCGAGCAGCACAATTAGTAGTTCGTCAACTTCAAGGCGAAAATATTGATTGGCAAAAAGAATACATGGAACCTACCATGATTGGTGTAAACACCTTCCGTTCCTATGTAATGGCTTGGTACGATGGCACACTTCAGAAAATATTTTTTGCTGAAGAAAGAAATGAAGATGTGATTAAACAAATTTGCTCGGTGCTGGCAGGCTATGTTTGGGATGAAGAAAATCCTTACGTAAAAAATCACAGCACCTACTTAAAAAGAATGGCAAGATTAATTGCAGTTGGAAAAAAACTAAGAGACTTGGAAGAGAGTGAAATGCAGGTAGGAGAGGAGTAGATTTTTTAAATTCTAACGGTTAGTTTTTAGCATCTTCCAATTTTTTCAATCGTTTTTCAATGTCAAACAGAAAGACGAAAAGGCAAAGTAGAATAATCGTAAGCACCCCTACCGGTACAAAAATTTTCAGGTTCGAAGCAAAAAAATTATTGGTTCCCGAATCGCCTTGAGCAAAAAGCATGGTGGAAAATAGAATCAGGATTGTAGTTGTTGAAATTCGTTTCATGATTTCTGTTTTTTAGAAAGAAGTTGTATACGTATAAGAACTGATAGAATCCAATAGCCGAGTACAATCCAACCAATAACTGCAGGATAAAAAAACAGGCGCAAGGTGCTATCTAAATCGTATTTGCTGAATGCCGGATTTCCTCCGTTGCCCGGGTGCATTGAATCGGTGAGACGAGGCAACACAAACACACACATAATAAAAATCACAAAAGCAAAAATGTTGTAGACTGCAGAAATGCGTGCACGTTTGTTTTCATCGTCAATTGCACTTCGAAGAATTAGATAGGCTGCATAAAAAAACATAGCCACTAAAGCCGCTGCCATTTTAATGTCTTCAAGCAATAATTTACGAATAACATCGCTCCACGAAACTCCTATATACCAGGTATATTTTGCCCATAACAAACCGGTGAGATACCCACAAGTGCCAAACAGCAGAGCTACAATTACACTTTGCTCGGCTAGTAAATCCTGTTCAGGTTTTCCACTTGCTAAATATCGGATACTTGCTAGAAAAGAGGTAAATGCCAACATGGTCATTACAAACCACATAGGCACATGAAAGAAAGTGTTCCGAATTGTTTCGTATAAAATTTCACGGTAAGGAAAGCAAATCAATTTATGGTGATTGCTTTTTACTTCAGGTTCAATACTAAAAGCTAAGGCTTTGAAAGAAGAATCTACAGTAGCAGATGCTACTAAAGTAACTGCATCGCGCAGCGCAAAGGTTCCGTCTAAATCATCGTTGAGTACCACATCGAAATTCGAGGGCTTGAAATTATTTTGCTGAACAGAACCAACAGCAAACTGTGCTTCGACAGTAGTGTTGCTTGTTACTTTAAAAGAAATAGGAGCGAAGTAGTTATTTTGATTCTTAAACCAAAGCTGAACTTTTCCTGCCTGTGGCGAAAGAAAGTGCGCGTGCGAAGTATTGATTTGAAAAGTGTAAACTGAATCGGGATAAAAGCCGAGCGGAGAAACTTTGGTAATTCCCGGACCAAGCGGAACAAAGAAACTACACGCCACTACATACGTCAATAAAACCACCGAAAT
Organism: Bacteroidota bacterium; assembly: GCA_947479455.1. GTDB lineage: Bacteria > Bacteroidota > Bacteroidia > Chitinophagales > LD1 > Bog-950. The sequence goes on along the minus strand of CANJZE010000004.1, from coordinate 106,627 downwards.
CCATTTCCACCAAGTGCTATAAATCCATTTCATCTAGGCAATCAAACGATTTTTACGTGAATTCGTTAGGGGTCAAACCTAAATGAATTTTCAAATAATCGGTAACCATTTTTATTTATCATTGCGAAAATTCCTGCAAATCTACCTATGAACTTGTGGTATCTTACTTTTCGAAATAACTGGAGTGAAGCACTTCAAGAAAAATATTTCGCCTTACGCTTTGCGGCTAATGCAATTTTTTGCGCTTTGCTGTACATGATGATGGTTCATTTTTTAGCATGGAATCGGTTAACGCCCGGGGTTATTCTTAACGACCCTATACAAAAGTTCTTTATTCCGCGTGATTTTTCAACCACCATTTTTTCTATTACTTACTCATGTGCCATTCTTTTTATCCTATACATCATCGCACGGCCGCGCGATTTCTATAACGTAGCGCGTGCCTTTCTGGTAGTGTTCTTATTGCGAGGAGTTTTCATAGTCCTTATTCCTCTTGTACCTCCGGTTGATACGATCGTACTTCATGATCCGTTTTTAGATTTTTTGGTAGGTGAAAACAAAGACATTCTCAACGACCTTTTTTATTCGGGTCATATGGCTGACCTATGCATATTCTTTTTGTGTTGCAGAAATTTGTGGCTCAAAGCATTTACGTTTCTATCGGCCATTGCGGTGGCGATAATGCTAGTTTGGCAGCACGTTCATTACACTGCCGATGTAATAGGGGCACCTTTTTTTGCTTATATCTGTTACGCGGTTTTTGTAAAAGGAAAGTTGCAGGATTAACTCGTTTCATCAATAATTCAAACCATGGTACTGCGTTTGCAGCAATTGCAACAATTCATTGTAGAGAATACCATCGTTTTTTTTCGGACCATGCTGTTTTTGGTGTTCTTGGGTCATGGTCTAGTTTCCTTAGGGTATAGCCCTGGGTACGAACTGCACTACCATATTTTTGATTCCATCAATTTTTTCGGAATTGAAACGGCAAGATTTCTTCAGTTTCAAGGCGCATTCGATATTCTAATGGCGTTTATTATTCTTTCAGGTTTTTTTCCTCGATATGTGCTTGGTTTCGCATTGGTCTATTTGACTTTAGTAGCGGGTGCTGGTTACCTGTACTATCATCATAAAACAGGATCTTTCTTTGGTATTGCTGAATCGTTCCGTAGATTTTCCTGGATATTTTATACGATTTTTCTTTGGGTTTATTTCACTTACAACAAAAAGAAATATGCGTTACTGCGAATTGGCATAGGCTTCGCTTTTTTGGCACATGGTCTTGCATCCATCGGTTTCTTTGGGTTAAAAGGCGGCCATATTGAATTGGCAAAACAAGTGTTAAGCGAGGATACGGCTAACGCGGTAGTCTATTACAGCGGTTTTACAGACACTGTAATGGGTTTCATGTTGGTTACAGGAATTCTTTCGCGACCTGCGGCCATAGTTGGAAGTTTGTGGCTTTGCTTCGTGGTTTATCTATCCTATCTCCTTGCATTTCCCGATGCAATTTTCAGAAGTGGCTTCTTGCTTTCTTGCATATATGTTGCACTTGATAAACGTTGCCATAGCTTTATTTGGCAAAAAGGTGTGGTAGAAATTTTTTAAAAACTTCACCTTTTCGAAATTACTGCTCTTTAAAACTGAGCAACAAGTTTTTTGTTGTTGACCTTTTTAAACCTGCCTAAAAAGGTTACATGTTGTCTTGTTCAATCTGCTTCTTGTTTATCATGATTTCAACAAGTAAAGGCTCGTAAAATCATACCTTACTACTTGATTTTCAGGTGTGAACTGCATACAAGTAAAAGTTTGTAAGGAACAAGTGAAACCTTTTTACAATTGGGAGCGTAAACACACACATAGATTCAATTTTAAATCCCAAATCATGAAAAAAGTTTACACCATCATCGCAGCGCTTCTCACGATAGCTTCGGCAAATGCTAAGACTTATACCGTTGGTTCAGGTAAATGGACCGATGCAGCCATTTGGGGTGGTGACTATGCAGGTTCAACCATTAAAGCAGAAGATATAGTAGTAGTAACCGGGCAAATAACTTTAAACACAGCAATAACAGTAGAAGGAATGTTAACCATTGAGAAAGGAGCAGGAATGGTAGGAATGAAAGATATGCTGGTTTCTAAAGGCGGAACTTTTGTAAACAACGGCAACACAGTATTAAAGAGAATTATTAACGAAGGAACTATAAACAACAATTTGATTTTAGAAGCCATGATGGATATTGATAACAAAGGCAACATAGCGAACAACAACAATGTAACTGCCGGAAACAACTTTAATAATATTGCAGGTGAAGTTGCCGGAAAAGGTGGTGCTTACTTTGTAAACAACAATGTTTCTTCTTCTTCTAAAGCAAAGATTGGTTCTGATGTAAGAATGTTTTTCGCGAACTCAATCGAGAATCAAGCTACTGCTTCTTCACCCTTCAACTTAGATGCTATCTTAAATGCAAACAGTGTGGTATTGAATGTTGTAAACCCAACTAAAGTTGATGTTTCAATTTTTTCGGTAGAAAAAAGCAGCGATGGCAAGAACTACTCTTTACTTCAAATGGTTAACGTGAATAAAAGTGCAGATGTAGCAATGACTTATACCGATACTCAAATCAACAGCAACTTGACTTACTACCGTGTAAAAGCAATTAATGCTGAAGGAAACGAAACTATTCTTCCTATAGCTACTGTAAACAGCGGTAACTTAGCAATGGCAAAATAATTTTAAGATTTAATGAATAAGCTAAAAGCGGGTCCCGTAAGGCCCGCTTTGTTTATTTGGATTTGTTGCTGCGCATTTTAAAACTCCATTCCACTTTGAATCTTGCTTCTATTTCGCCATTGGCAGAAGTGCCCACGCTTGTAGCAGAAAAGGCTTGCCCTTCTTTTGTAAGAATTGCTTTTTCTATAGTATCATTAATTGCTTTACCGTCATTACAAGTGAAAGTGGTAATGCCCGTTGCTTTTTTTACAAAATCAGCTTCGAGGTGAGTAACCAACATAGAAACTGATGGTTTAGAATTGTTAGTCATCATCATGGCAATCATTCCTGTACTCATTTCGGCAGCCATTGAAAGAACCGCGAAATAAGTTGATTTGAATGGATTTTGATTTACCCAACGATAAGGAACATTGATTTGACATTGGTTGGCATCAACCGATTTTACTTTCAGTCCCGCAATAAAACCCATTGGCAATCTGCCCGCCAAAAATATTTCGAACGCCAAAACATTGTTCAACATCTTCAATGTTTTCGGGTCTTCCTTCTTTCTCCATTCGCGGTATTGTTCGAGTAATTCTGTGTTCGTCATTTGCATATGTGTTTATAATTTCTGAATCAAATCTATCAATGTTTCATTCATTGCATTTTTAGCTTTTTCAAAATCCGCTTCACCTGAAACAAGATTTCTCTCTATAAAACACAATTGATAAAAGCTTTGCTTTTCGAATAGGCAGGGGTAAACAAAACCTAGTCCGTCACCTGTTTCGCAATCGGCTTTATATTTTTCTTTCCGAACTTGAAAGGTGTTTACATCAGCGTAGTGGTTCACCGTAACGCCCACCGCTTTTTTGAATGAAGCAAAAACATTCATGTATGCATTGGTCATATTGATGAAACCACCACGCACTTGCGGCTCGTCTGTATTTTTCAGCAAACCAAAATCGTAATGGTCTTTCCATTCTCCGTTTTCGAGCATACCGAAGTCACCCGGTTTTTCATTGATGATATTAAGTACACGACCAACAGAAATTTCTTCTTTGTAAGAATTACCTAAAGAAAGCTTGAGTGCGAGATGATATTTCTGCTGCGATAAAACTTTGGTGAGTTTATAAGTGGTTTGATATATACCAACTCCGGTTTCTAAAATATCTATTTCGTGATGAAGAATTTTTGCAGAGGACAAAAAACTGAACGAAGCATTCTTTTCAAGCATTACTGCAAAATGTTTCAGGCAAGTTTCAGTATCAGTAAGAGAAGAAACACAGAGAAGTAATTTCATTGACCTTAACTTTTGATTGCTTCAAGCAGAAACTTATTCATTTTCGTTCCCGCTTTGAAGTAGGATAATAAAATGGTATCGAGTTTATCGCTGAGGATTTCTTTTCGGGTAAGCGAACTGTGATACCAGAATTGTTTGTTGGCGATGTAAGGTTGCGTTTTTTCAAACTCTTTATATTCGGCTGGAAGCACTTTATTCTTTTCTCCGTCAAGCTTACCGTATTTTTCTTTAAAGCTTTTTTCGTTGAGTATTTTTTTGAACCCGCCATTGTTGTAATAAATCTCCTGACGAATTTTTGCCAAATGCTCTTTACTCACTTCATACTTTCCTCCCCCCACTAAAATTTCCTTTGAGCCGATATGAATATAGAAACCCGGGAAATCAATATCCTGAGTTCCCTTACGACTGAAAACTGCCGCCACATTATTCTTGTAAGGCGATTTATCTTTTGCAAAACGAATGTCGCGGTTAATGCGGAAGATAGCCTTGTGCACCTGTTGATTGAGTTCAGGAATTTCTTTCGAAAGTTTTGCAGTTAAATCTTCCACTAGTTTGCGGAACGGTTGCTTCACATCACTTTCATAACGAAGCCGATTCGCATCAAACCATTCTTTGTTATTATTTTTTGAAAGCTCATCAAGAAATTTAAAAAATGCAGGAGAGAAATATTTCATAGCCGTTTCAGAATTTTAGCATGCAATAATATCAGAAATGTGCTAGTTGCAATCGGGGATTGTCCAAGGATGTTAAGGAATGCCCATGTGAATTTTGGCGTTAAAAAAATCATGAAGGAAACCGTTAAAAACTGCGCACTGTTTGAGCGCCAACCAAAACCATCTAATTACTACAACTCTTGATGCGCGAGTTTGTGCAGTTTAGGTTTCTGTAATGATTTTTAGCCAAAAGTCACACAGTCGTGAATTTTTCTTTGTTACTTTCTTTTGGTTCAAGCCAAAAGAAAGTAAAAGTGATAGAACTATTGACTGCATTATGTTTAAGCGCACTTTTGTCAAATCAGCTTGACGATATGTAATTGAGTTTGTCGAAGCATCAAGCAAAATCTATTTTCGCATCATGAACAATTGGATTAAACATCCCACCATTTTAATCGGACGAACCGTTGAGTTGCGTCCGCTTGAACGCGAGCATTATGATGAACTTTTACTCTTGGCAAAAGACAAAAGTTTGTGGGAGTTTTATCCTCAGGATTATTCTGACCCCGAAAAATTTATTCCATCTTACGATGCGGCATTGGCAGGAAGAGAAAAAGGAACTTATTATCCTTTCGTTGTTTACCATAAAGAATCTAAAAAGCTGATCGGCTCTACCATGCTATATGATATGGAGACTACCGACCGTCAATTAGAAATTGGCAGAACTTGGTTGATAAAAGATTTCTGGAAAACAGGAATAAATACTGAATGCAAATTGCTCCTGCTTACCTTTTGTTTTGAAATCCTGAAGACGGTTCGCGTGCAGCTCAAAGCTACTTCTACGAATGTTCGTTCGCGAAAAGCCATTGAGAAAATAGGCGGACAATTCGAAGGGATTCTGCGCAAGCAAAGGTTAATGGAGAACGGAACTTTCCGTTATACCGCTGTCTACAGCATTATTAATGATGAATGGGAAAAGGTGAAGAAAAATCTACAAAACCTTACCACTTAATTTAGTACAGAAAGGCTTGTCACCCTGAGCTTGTCAAAGGGTACGCTTCGACAAGCTCAGCATGAAAGCCCCTGCTTCTTAGAATTTGTGAACATCCGTTTTCATCCCAAAATTTAGTTCGCTGCTTTATTATTTTCGCGCCCATTATTCAAACTACTAACTACGAGTAAACATGCTTAATCTGCGCTCAACCGACTACTTTGTAAACCGCCACATTGGACCCGATGAAAACCAAACTGCCGAAATGCTGAAAGCAATCGGAGTAAACAGTCTGGAAGATTTAATTTCAGAAACTGTTCCGCAGAACATCCGCAGAAAAGAAAAACTGAACCTGCCCGATGCACAAAGCGAATACAATTATCTGCGCGAATTGAAAAAGAAAGCTGCAAAGAACAAAGTGTTTCGTTCTTATATCGGTTTAGGTTATTACAACAACATTACACCGGCTGCTATCCGCAGAAACATTTTAGAAAACCCGGGATGGTACACGCAATACACACCTTATCAGGCAGAAATTGCACAAGGCAGATTAGAAGCGCTCTTGAATTTTCAAACCATGGTGAGCGACCTAACCGGTATGCCAATTGCAAACGCATCATTACTTGATGAAGGAACAGCAGCGGCTGAAGCCATGCACATGTTTTGGGGAGTAAAGAATAAGAAGGATGCATTGCACAATAAGTTCTTCGTATCAAGTTTATGCTTGCCGCAAACTATTGATGTTATTAAAACCCGTGCCGGTGTTTTAGGAATTGAAGTAGTTATTGATGACCATAACACAGTTGCATTAGATAAAGATTTCTTCGGTGCTTTATTGCAATATCCTGCAATGGACGGGAGTGTTTTGGATTATAAAACCTTTACCGAAAAATGCCACGCGTTGGAATGTTATGTATGTGTAGCAACTGATTTACTCGCGCTTACTTTATTAACTCCTCCAGGCGAGTTCGGTGCTGATTGCGTGGTAGGTAATTCTCAACGCTTTGGTGTGCCAATGGGTTATGGTGGACCTCATGCCGCTTTCTTTGCTACTAAAGATGATTACAAAAGAATTTTACCGGGACGTATCATCGGTGTTAGTGTTGACTCACAAGGCAAACCGGCTTTACGTATGGCTTTGCAAACAAGAGAGCAACATATCCGCAGAGAGAAAGCTACTTCTAACATTTGCACGGCACAAGCTCTTCTTGCAATCATGTCAGGAATGTATGGCGTTTATCACGGTGCAGCTGGCGTAAAGAATATTGCACTACGCGTTTATACACTTGCTTCAATTCTTAAAAAAGAATTGCATCACCTCGGTTTTAAAATTTCCAATCAACATCATTTCGATACGTTGAAGATTGATACTACCGGACAAGACCAGAAGCATGATTTCATTCATCAACTCGCGGTGAATAAGGAAATGAATTTCTATTACAATGAAACGGGCATTTCAATTTCTTTAGATGAAACCACACAACCCGAAGATGTAGTAGATATTGTGAACGTATTTGCTTGTGCAGTAGGTAAAGATGATTACACCTTTGATATTTACCGTTATGCACCACAACCTTTAGACCTTCCTGCTTCATTAAAAAGAACTTCGACTTACTTAACACATCCCGTGTTCAACACGCACAAAAGCGAAAGCCAGTTAATGCGTTATATCAAGAGTTTGGAGAACAAAGATTTGTCGCTCACCAAATCAATGATTGCGCTTGGTTCTTGCACCATGAAATTAAATGCTGCAGCAGAATTAGAACCAATCAGTTGGGCGGAGTTTGCAAATATTCATCCGTTTGCTCCTAAGTCGCAGGCAACCGGTTACTTAGAAATTATCACGGCTCTCGAAAATTATTTGAGTGAGATAACTGCTTTCGCAGCTACTTCACTTCAACCAAACAGTGGAGCACAAGGTGAGTATGCGGGCTTGTTGGTTATCCGCGCTTATCAAAAAGATATTGGTCAAGGTCATCGCGATGTTGCGCTTATTCCTGCATCGGCACACGGAACAAATCCGGCAACCGCTGTAATGGCAGGTTTGAAAGTAGTAGTAGTAGCAACCGATTCTCACGGCAATATTGACTTCAATGATTTGCTGAAGAAAGCAGAAGAACACAAAGACAATCTCTGCTGCCTAATGGTTACCTATCCTTCTACCCACGGTGTGTTTGAAAGTGCTATCAAAGATGTTTGCGAAGTAATTCACGCCAATGGCGGACAGGTTTATATGGATGGCGCGAACCTAAACGCACAAGTTGGTTTAACCGCTCCGGGTTTGATTGGTGCCGATGTAAACCACATCAACCTACACAAAACATTTGCTATTCCTCACGGTGGTGGCGGACCCGGCATGGGACCTATTTGTGTTGCAAAACACTTGGCACCTTATCTTCCGGGAAATGCAGTTGCAAAGACCGGTGGAGAGAAAGCGATTCACGGAGTTTCTTCTGCGCCTTATGGCAGTGCAAGTATTCTTTTAATTAGTTACGGCTATATACGCATGTTAGGATGCACCGGTGTAACCGATGCAACTAAGTATGCCATCTTGAATGCGAATTACATGAAGGCGCGTTTGGAAGAATATTACCAAGTGCTTTATGTAGGCAAAGAACACGGACGTGTTGCGCACGAATTGATTTTAGATTTCCGTTCGTTTAAACATACAGTTGGTGTTGAAGTGGAAGATGTGGCGAAGCGTTTAATTGATTATGGTTTCCATGCACCAACAGTTTCTTTCCCCGTTGCAGGAACTTTAATGATTGAACCAACTGAGAGTGAAGACAAGGCAGAGTTAGACAGATTCTGCGATGCGCTGATTGCAATTAAAGGTGAGATTGATGCGATTGAGAAAAAGCAAATTGATGCTGCCGATAATCCATTAAAAAATGCTCCGCATACAATTGCAATGGTTACCGCCAGCGAATGGAATCATCCTTACACGCGCGAAGAAGCAGCATTCCCGCTTCCATTTGCTGCTGAAAATAAATTCTGGCCTTCGGTTGGGCGTGTAAACAATAGCCATGGCGATAGAAATTTAATTTGCACTTGTCCGCCTATTGAGAGTTACATGGAGCAACCCCTCTAAATCTCCCCGAAGGAAGCTATCGTTAGGATACAAATCTTTAAGCTGTACTAATTAGTTTTTTGTCGCGTATGTTTCATCCCGCGTTTCTTCGCGGGAGCCACTACCGCTTTGTAGAAAAACAAATGAAGTCGCAAATATTTTATTTGTCCCGTAGGGCAATGCCATTAAGTTAAGCGACAGTCAATAGCTTTTAAGGCAATTAATTACCATCCCATTTATGGGATGGATAAAAACAAACACCACTACAGTGGCTTTAGCCAAATCATCAATTGGGCTAAAGCCCTGTTTTCTATTTGCAATTTCATCACCGCCCTGAAGGGCGGTGCAATAAATCCTTAACTAAATGGCATTGCCCCTAAGGGGCTGCGTGTTTTTTTGTTTTTACTTTTTCTACAAAGCGGTGACCACTCCCGATGAAGCATCGGGATGAAACATACGTGGTAGAATGCAAACGACAGCAGTAAAGTTGTGTCCTAACGGTGGCTGAAGGTCTGTTTCTCTATTCTACCATCAGTTTTTGATTCCATTCTGCAACTGTGCTTTTTACAGTTACAAAATAAACACCGCGAGCGAAGTTCGCGATTGATAGTGAATTATTGGTGAGTAACAATTGAGCAGACATCATCTTTCTTCCCGTAACATCGTAAATGGTAAGTCTGCTGCCAATCAAAGTTTCATCAACAAGAATATTTACCAGAGAAGAAGCGGGATTTGGATTTATGCGTAGCGGTGCTCCCTTTAGGGAGTTAGAGGGTTGAATAGATGACACCACATCTAAATGTGTAGTGATAATACTATCGCAGTTATTAATAGTGTGCAGTGTATCGTTGTATGTTCCCGCTATGCTAACCACATTGCCTGAAGGCAATGTGTAACTGTCGCCTTGAGTAATACTTGTATCAACTGTAACTTGATAAACAGAAGAAAGGGTTAGACTAAGTTGAACAACCGAATCGCAACCATTTACGGTTTGCAAAGTATCGGTGAATGATCCCGCTTGGTTGTGCGCATGGTTACCAACGTAATAAATATCTCCATCACAAACTGATGTGCTGATGCTGGAAGAAGATGGTTGCCAAACACGAAGACTAAAAGTAACCACGCTATCGCAGGAATAAATGTTTTGAAGCGTATCAGATAAGTCTATGTTCGAATTATAGCTATTCCCATTGAAAAAATAAGTTTCTCCATTGCAGATGGAAGCATGCAAATCGAAACCATTCGATTGACAAGAGAGCGTATTGGAAGTTGTATTCGTTACTACCGGTGAATTAAAATCAAAATAGATGAAAGCCGTATTCTCTACTAATGTATTTGGCTGCAAATCATTTTTAAGTTTTACTCTAAACTGAATCCATCCATGACTTTGAGGTTCGTTAGTAAAGCTATCGGCAAGGTTGATATTCGGGAAACTGAATTTCAAAATGCCACCACTTTTCATTTCAAAAATCCCTTGATGACTTGATGCTAAAAACTGAAAACTTGATTCGTCTATATTGGAATCAAGTGTGTCAGTAACATAAATATGTTCAGCGGGTGCGTTACCAGTGTTTTGAAAATGTATAGTGTAAGTAAGCCAGCCCTGATAATCGTAAGCAACTCCATATAACGGAGAAACTTCTTTCTCGTTAGGGTCGTAACTATTTACAACATTGAAGCATTGACTGAGATAATTATTCATCGGATTATTATCACCGTTTGTTGGATAAACACTAACTGTAAAACAAACCTGTTGGCCACTTTGCGCGAGTGTATCGGTTTGAACAATAATGTTGAATGCGTTCATAACATCTACAGTTCCGAAATCTTGAACAATCCAAATAATTGTATCACCTGAAACTGAAGTGGGAGATATACTACCTAATGAAGGAGAAACATAAGAAGCCGGTCCGTTTATGACAACCTGAATTTGACCACTGATTCCAGTAGCACAACTAAGACCAGAAACGGAAGAGACATCTCCTGCTTCAATTTTTACAGTAACAAAATTTGCCGGTCTGAAAATTCCATTTGTTCTAACAATAGATAAAACGCCCACATCAAAACCCGGTTTACAAATTACTCCAAAGTCTTTGTTGAAATCAAATGAATCTGCTTCTGTAATATGGGATGAATGAAAAGTACTGTCGGGACAAACAACTCTTAGCGGCAAGCCTATTGTGTCAATTGAATAAGTATAATAGCCAGTATCCACATCAAAGGAAAAATAGCCGCTGTTGAGTGTATATTTTTCTTGTGTCAATACTCCGCCTTTATAAAGTTTAACTGGAATATTACCTAATGAATTTTCGTTCCCATCTTGAATGCAGTTATTGTTTAGTTCTTTATAAACCTTGCCGGTAATGTCGAAAAATACCTGGCAGCCATTGTTATTAAACACATCACAAACCGGCAGACTGTCAAGTATTGGATAGCTACCAAGATTAGCTGATAAATTATAACCAGGTCTGCATGTTACAGCAGTGTTTTCGAAATTTAAATACTCCAAACCTTTTAGCTCAGGCAGGCAAGAAAGGTTAGCATTATTACTACAGTTTAAATTCAAAATGTTTTGAGGTAGTTCTGGCAAACTAAACAACAGATTATTACCGCAATTTAAATTAGTAATTGTGTAAGGGAGAGTTGGCATTGCTGTGAGGAAATTGTTTTCGCAGTAGAGATATGTTAGTTGAGTGTTTCCTAAAGAAGGCAATGCCCCCAGTAGATTGTCATTACATTCAATAATAACTAAAGAAGGTGGTAGCGGGGGTAAAAAGGCGAGTTGATTGTTATTGCAATACAAACTCAGCAAAGAATCGGAAAGTGATGGAAGAAAACTGAGTAAATTGTTGTTACATCTTAATGTTTGCAAAACATTTGGTAAGGTTGGTAATGAACTAATTTGATTTATACCACATTGTAAAGAAAGGAGCGGTGCGGGTAAGTTAGGAAGCACCATGATATGATTGTCGTTACAATTTAACTCGATAAGAGAGGAAGGTAAATTTGGAATTGCATTTAACTGATTACTGTTACAAACCAAATTTGTTAAGCCGCTTGGTAATATTGGTAGTGTTGAAATCTGATTGGTGCCGCAATCGAGTTGAAGTAGTGAATTTGGTAAACTGGGAATTGACGGAATGTGATTTTGAGAACAATTAAGTAAAATTAAAGTTGCAGGTAGAGAAGGCAAAGAATCCAAATTGTTATAATTAACTGAAAGGATAGTCAGCGAATCTGGTAACTTAGAAATAGATGTTAGTTGAAAATTCGACTGACAGTATAAATTTTTCAAAGACTTAGGTAGAGTAGGTATAAAAGTAACTTGTGTCGATAACAGAACTAATGTTTGCAAACTCCTAAAATATTGAATGCCGGTTATGTCGTGCATGATTGAAATAGAAATCCCTAAAGAAGTAACAGTATCTATTGCCGTACAAGTAGTATCTAACTGGTCGCCATTTATTCCACTTATACAGGAGTTAAATCCATGACCGTTTAACCAACCCACAAATACAGCATCAGGTATGGTAACATATTGAGCCCTCCCGCAAAACCAAAACCCTATAACAAAAGATAAAGTGAGCAGATGTTTTTTCATCTATTCTAATTTTCAATAAAAGTAAACGCTTATCAGCAATTAAAAAACGCACACTACTTTTAAAAAAATAAAAATGCCCCGACCAGCGGGGCATTTTCTATTGGAACGAGAATGAAGGACACGTTTGGAGGGACGAGAGCGTGGGACGAGTGAAAAGTGGAAATGCAAGAGATGTATTTTGTTTTTACTCTCGTCCTTCGTCCCTCGCTCTTTTCCCTTTTTCTAATTCTTCGCAGTTAAAAGCGAAGGTGGCGCAAGGGTTGGGCTCACATCTTTTTGGTAACCGAAGTTCACAGCCAGTTTGTAATTCTTCTTGGCATCTTTCTTCTTCTTCATGCCCATATAAGCATCGCCCATTGCCTGATATGTTTTTGCAAAACTTACATCAAGCGTTTGGGCTTTGCCTAAGTATTCAAGTGCTTTACCATAAAGACCAATCTTGTTGGCACATGAACCTGCACCATAAAGAAAATCGCGGCTCTCACCCATTTTTGCAATCGCATTTTCATAATTGATAAACGCCTGCTCATAGCTGTTCATGTTGATGTATGTTTCGCAGAGCTTGTTGTATGCTTCTGCATTTTTAGGATTTACACGAATTAAATTTTGCAGATAAGCCGATGCGTGTTCGAAATCTTTATTCTTCAACGAAAGATTTACCAAACTCCATCCAATTGTTTCGTTGTTGCGATTGAGCGCATACAACTTTGCTAAAAACTTCTCAGCGTTTTTATCATCGCTTTGCTCTAAATAAATTTGAGCAAGCAATGCCACACAACCGGAATCTTTAGGAGCAAAGGCATAAGCAGAAGTCAAACTTTGCAAGGCAGCATTTTTATCCTGCAAACCGTAATGTACGCGACCGAGGTTATAAAATGCTACTGCCATGTGTTTATCGAGAATAGATGCTTGTGAAAAATAATCGCGTGCCGTGAGATAATTGTTTTGCAGCAAGTAGCACACGCCTGTAAGATTGTGCACATCGGCACGATTGAAATCTAAATCCAATACATGCTTGTAACTCGCAATTGCTTCTTCATATTTCTGTTGATAGAATTGCGAATTGCCAAGGAAGAAAGTGGCAAACGTATCTTTAGGAGCCAACTTCAAAAATTCTTTAAATGATTGTTCGCTAGCAGCAAAGTCACCTTTGTTGTAAGCTTCCGATGCTTTGCTCAATAGGTTACGCTGATAAATTTCCGGAGACAAATCGGAAGCAGCTAATCGTTTAAGAATGGAAGAATCAAATTGAAATGCACCGGCAACCTCACTGGTTTTTTTTGCAGCATCGTTGTTTGAAAGTGAATCAAACGCCATTGCCATTAAACCCGAAACCAAACCATCGTTCATGCCGAGGGCGGAAAGTTTTTGGCAGTTCATAATACAATCTAAATAATAGCCACGTGCAAAATCGCGAATAGCTTGGGTGCGCGGGTCGCTACTGTTTGACCAAATTTTTTGAGGGGCTTGTGCGTTTGTAATAAGTGTAAACGCAAAAAACACTAGGGTTAAAATTTTTGTTTTCATTTCCTTCATCTCGTTTAACGGTTAATTAATGGTTCCCGATTCGAGCAGAAGGAAGAATGAAATTCTACCCTCCTGTTTTGAATCTATCAGATACGAGCAGGTCCTTCGAACCTGCTGTGTATTTGTAAAATCCTTCTCCGGTTTTTACTCCTAAGTAATTTGCCGTAACCATGTTTACCAACAAGGGGCAAGGCGCATACTTCGGATTTCCGAAACCATCATGAAGCACTCGTAGAATTGCTAAGCAAACATCTAAACCGATAAAATCGGCAAGCTGCAAAGGTCCCATCGGGTGCGCCATACCCAGTTTCATCACGGTGTCAATTTCATTTACCCCTGCAACTCCTTCATGCAGTGTTTCTATGGCTTCATTAATCATCGGCATTAATATTCTGTTTGCCACAAAACCAGGGTAATCATTGACCTCCACCGGAATTTTACCAAGCATACGCGCACAAGTCGTAATTTGTTTCACACAATCGTCAGAAGTTGCGTACCCTTTTATCAACTCCACTAATTTCATCAGCGGAACAGGATTCATAAAGTGCATGCCTATTACTTTATCGGGGCGTTTTGTAGCGGCACCTATTTTTGTAATAGAAATAGAAGAAGTGTTTGAAGCCAGAATAGTTTCGGGCTTGCATATTTCATCGAGCTGTTTGAAAATTCCGAGTTTGATGTCCACGTTTTCAGTAGCGGCTTCTACCACGAGGTCGGCATCTTTGCAGCTTTCGAACGAAGGACTGGTTACAATATTTTTTAAGGCGGCATCTCTCACCGCTTCGGTAATGGTTCCTTTAGCAACCATTCTGTCTGTGTTTTTAATAATAGTTTCAGTTGCCTTGCCGAGTGCTCTTACTGATACATCAACTAATGTTACTGAATAATTATTCATGGCGAAGACCTGCGCAATGCCGTTGCCCATAGTGCCCGCTCCTATTACTGCTACTTTTTTGATTTCCATTTTGTGTGATTTTTCTCGAACGAAAATAGAAAAGCAGTTGATTCGTCAATTGAAATAAACGCAACGCATTCAGAAACTTTATCACTTTCGCAAACACTTATGACAAACGCAAAATTTCCACCGGGACCTACAACTAATCTTTTGTGGGACAAGGAAGCCAATATCAGAAAAGATTTACTTGGACATTTTCACCGAACCGTACGAAGGTTCCCGAGCATTTCACGCGCCATGATTGGTCCTTACCACTATGTAAATATTTCGGAGCCCGCTTATATTGAACATGTTTTTACGCACCCTGATATTTATGTGAAAGGTCGCGACAACAAAACACTGCGATTTTTGCTAGGCAATGGATTAGTAACCAGTGAAGGCGAATTTTGGTTGAAGCAACGCAGATTGATTCAGCCGCTGTTTCATAAACAACGCTTGCAAAGTTTTGTGCAGAAGATAAATGAAAGCACGGTGACCATGCTTAAAAACTGGGAAACGAAAACAGGTGTGGTGATTGACATGCACACCGAAATGACCAACGTTACTTTAGATATTGTGAGCCAAACTTTAATGAGTACCGAAGTAGTTGGCGATTTCAAAAAGATAAGTGAAGCTCTGGTAGTAGTGATGGAAGGCATGATGAAAATTTTGCGTTTGCCGGTGTGGATTCCAACGCCAGGCAATTTGAAAATGCAAAAGAACCGCGCTTTGCTTTTTGACACTATTCAAAAAATTATTGAAGACAGAAGAAAGAATAAAACCGAGTTCAACGATTTGCTGACGATGCTGATGGAAGTAGAGGATGCCGATACGCGCGAACGAATGACCGATGAACAACTGCGCGATGAAGTGATTACAATTTTTTTGGCAGGTCACGAAACTACAGCTAATGCTTTATCGTACACTTTCTTTTTACTCGCACAACATGCCGAAATAAAACAGCGCGTGGTTGATGAAGTAAAACAAGTGGTTGGCGATAACGAAATGAGTTTCGAAAACTTAAGCAAGTTGGAATATACAACGATGGTGATTAAAGAATCTATGCGTTTGTATCCTCCTGTTTGGGGCATTACCCGCGATGCTTCGAGAGAAGACGTGATAGGCGGTTACCGGATTAAGAAAGGTGACAGTATTGCTATGTCGCCTTATGCTGTGCATCGTTTAGAAAAGTATTGGGAGAACCCGCTGAAGTTTGACCCAGAAAGATTTTCACCCGAACGAATGAAAAACATTCACCGCTATGCCTGGTTTCCTTTTGGTGGCGGGCAACGCTTTTGCATAGGCAACAATTTTGCAATGATGGAAATGCAGATTGTAATAGCCCTTGCCTGCACTCAATTCAATTTCACTTTAACGGAAAATTTCAAATTGGAATTAGAACCACTCGTTACCCTGCGACCAAAGCATGGTGTGATGATGAAGTTGGAGAGGAGTTAATGTATTTTGTCATGCTGAACTTGTCGAAGCATCTTATGACAACCCTTTTTACTGCTTCATCACTTTCTTGCTAATCCGCCTTCCATCATTTTCAAAAAACGTAACCATATAAATTCCCGCTGCAAAATTCTTGAGGTTCAGTTTTAATGAATTTTGTTCCTCGTAAATTTTCTGCTCCCCTAATTTTCTTCCCGCTACATCATACACTTCTGCTTTACTAAAAATATTTTTACCGAAAGAAAGATTCACGCTTTCATTGGTTGGGTTCGGAAAGAGTTCAAAATTATTCTGCGTTTCAAGTTCAGCCACCGAGGAAAAAACACAATCTGTTTCAGCAATTGTTGTATCGGGAACAGATGAGTTCCAAATAGCAAAACAGTATTGTCCTTTTTGCAAATGATGAATAGTAATTGAACCCTTTTTATCGGCAATACTTCCGAGTGTGTTGATGGTAAATGAATCGGCAATTGCCCATTCTGCATTTGAACCTATCCTATACATCACCACCAAACTATCTTCTGTATTAATAAAGAATGCGGCATCTAAAGAATCTGTTCCGTTATAATCAATTCGTGCATCAGTTTTGAAACTTGCATTAAAAATTCCATCCACAGTCCAGTATCGTTTATCATGTAAATGCAAGCCTGCAATTTTGTTTTGCATCGGTTCGGGACGAATCCAGTTGTGTTCCACCCGAACTAAACTTGAATCAGTATTTTCTGTAACGATTAAGGTCATTTTTGCGTTTGCAAGACCAGCGTAACCCGTATTGGAAATTATTTTCCATTCATCGGTAATGGCATCCTGCAAATGTTCATAAAAATCGAGCGCAATAAATGCAGGTGTAAAATTGGTAAAGCTTTTACTGTGTGGGGTGCATTTTCCGCTTACAAAAACAATTTCATCAATCCGGTTAAAGTTGTAATCGAAATAAGTAACGTTTACCGGAACCAGATTATAATAATGCGGAGCGTGTAGCAATTGCTGTCGAATAACCATATCGGCCGCCACCGTAATTCCATTTTGCTGAATGTTCAAACCTTCTATGGAGAAATGCGGAAAGCCCGGTGCATAAAACCAATCGTTAAAGCAATCATTCAAATTCACTCCTGAGCATTGTGATAGATAATCTCTGAATTGTGCGGTGCTTGTATTTTGCCACGAAAAATCATGCACATAATTTTTTACGCAATTAAAAAATGTTGCATCGTCCATGTAATGGCGAAGTGTGTGTAAAGCATCGGCTGCTTTATCGTAAACAGTTTTTCCATAAGTGTATTCAGAAGTAACTCCGCTAACCGGTAAATAACTTCCATCTAAAATGTGGGCACGGTGTAACACATCTTCATGATTTATTCGCATCGAACTTTTGTAAGTAGAATCGCCATACAGTTTTTCAAGAAACAATTTTTCGTTGTAGCGCGCCCATCCTTCGTTCAACCACATTTCACTCGCACTGTCGCAGGTAACCAAATCGCCAAACCAATGATGCGAAAGCTCGTGCGCCATAGCAGTTTCACAATCTGCAGAAAGTTGTGAGAGATAATATTGCGAAAAAGCGATGTTGGTAGCGTGCTCAATTGCACCACCGGTGAAGGGGACAATGCTGTAGCCAATCTTATCCCACTTGTATTCGCCCCATAGGTTTTCGAAAATGTGAAATGCATTGTGTAAATGCACAAACAGATTTTTAAGCGCAGTTGTATCAATAGCACGCGCTGCTAAATCAATTTCTTTTGTTCCACCAATTCCGTTCACAGTGTCGAGCAAGGTCTGATAATCGCTTACCGCCACACTTGTGAGGTAAGAAGGAATTTCCTGGTACAATTTCCAGTGCCAGGTTTTTTTATTGGCAACTGTTGTAACCCCCTGCAGCAATCCGTTGCAAAATGCTTTGTGCGTGTTTTTTGTAGTAACAAAATATTCGAAGAAGCTGCGCTCTTTAAAATTATCTAAACACGGAAACCACACCTTACCGAAGTTATGCGGATTGGAGAGATAGCTAGCGCCAATATTAAAAGCATAAGTGGCGGTCCAGTAAAAGCCACCAATATCGTTAGGCATTTGCAAAGGATGACCGTGATAAACCACGCGCAGAGTAAACGAATCGCCATTGTTAAAGAACGAAAGTGTGTTGATGTTTAAAACAGAATCGTTGTAATCAAATGGCACATTGTAACCATTCACACGCACGGTGTCAATCGTTAAACCGAGCAAATCGAGCCGAACATTTTGCACGTTATTCACTTTGGCTTTCATACCAATTGTTACATCGGCATAAAGAATTTTAGTAGAAAAATCAGAAAGGTCGAGTTTGATTTGATAGGAGCGTATATCAATCGTGTCGCCTCTTAAATCTTCGGCCGGCAAAAACTTACATAGAAGAAACAGGAAAAAGAGGAGAAGTAATTTGCGAAACATAGTGAGCGAATATAATTGGTTCAACTAAAGCAGAAATGTCTCAACATTCTGTTTTATACTTGCGCCCGCATTCAAACCAATGAAAAAAAATCTTCCTCGTCCCCTCGCCATTATTTTAATCATCGTTATTCCAATTTTTGGTGTGGTGTTTTCGAGCTGGTATATACCGCAGTTGTTTAATCCTAAATTGAAAATGTCGTTTCCTGAATATATCTCACAATGGTTTTCGGGAAAAATGAATTACAATATGCGCGGTAATCGCCCACATGCTCCTGCTAAAATGTTTGCCGAAGGAGTTACCGAAGTAACAAATTTAAAAGGCGAAAAAATTATGGATTCGGTTTATCATGTTATCCCTAACATGAAATTTGAAACACAGAATGGAGATTCATTAGAATTGGATTCACTGCGAGGAAATATTTATATCGCTGATTTCTTTTTTGCAAGTTGTCCGGGTATTTGCCCAAAAATGAGCCACAGTTTAGCGAGAGTTCAACAAGGTTTTATTCGCGATGATAATTTCAAAATTGTTTCGTTCACGGTGGACCCCGCAAGAGATACCGTGAACGTTTTACGCAGATACGCAGATGAACACAATGCCATACCCGGCAAATGGTATTTTATGCGCAATAGCAAAGCCAATATCTTTAAACTTGCGAACGAAGGATTTCACATTACCGCCAAGGACGATGAAACGCCTGAGTCATTTATTCACAGCGAAAAATTGGTGCTGGTTGATCAGCAGGGGAACATTCGTAATTATTATAGCGGGGTGGATAGCATCACCGTAAATAAAATGATGGCCGATGTTGTTTTGCTGTTGCGCGAAAGCGAAAACAGTTTTAGTTTCTCTAAGCAAAAAGAAACTTCTAAAAAATTATTCGAATGAGATATCCCGAACCTTTATTGCAAAAGAACGACAATGTAGTTAAGTGGTTAATCGGAATTGTATCGCTTGTGGTATTTGTAGTCGTGGCCGCACTACCTAAAATTCATTTAGGAATTCAGTTGCCTTTTAACCCGCACATTTTTGCCACGCTAAATGCGGTTATCAATTCTACTGTTTCATTGCTTTTAATTGTGGCTTACATTTTAGTACGTCAAAAAAATTATGAAGCACACAAAAAAGTAATGCTCACCGCTATCGCACTTTCGGCTTTCTTCCTTGTAACTTACATAGCGCATCATGTGTTTGCAGGTGAAACAAAATTTGGTGGAGTAGGAACTGCGCGAACAATTTATCTCGTGTTGTTGGCCTCCCACATTATTCTTGCAACTGTTATTCTTCCGGTTATTCTTTTCACCGCTTACCAGAGTTTGACGGGTGAATATGCTAAACACAAAAAATGGGCGCGATACACTTTTCCGTTGTGGTTATATGTATCGGTAACCGGTGTAATTGTTTATCTATTGATTTCGCCTTACTACAAATAAAAATGGAATACTGGAATATTGGATTGATGGAATAAAATACAAACAACAACAAACACTATGAACCGCTTTATCAAATACATTCCTTTCATCTTAATTGTGTTTATCATTCTGCTTTCTATTTTTTCGGCACATGCGCAGTGTTCCATGTGCCAAGCTGTGGCTGAAAGTTCGCGCGATGCAGGTTCCACTAATTCAGATGGAATAAACAAAGGAGTGATGTATCTTTTTTTTACGCCTTACCTTATCATTGGAACAGTGGGCTATTTCTGGTGGAGAACTCGCAAGAAAGCGCAACAGCAGCAGTAGTTTTTCTACAAAATTACAGGGTCAATAAAACACGGGCTTCGCACAAACTCATCATCGGTGCCGTCTAGATAAAACACTTTGATGTGCACCTTGCTTCCCGGCAAATAGTTTTCAATAATGATGCTTTTCTTTTCTTCTGAAATCCTTCCGTTGATGGGGGTGCAATCTTTTTCATAAAGCAATTGCTGAATTTCTTTAGCGGGTTTCGGCAAGTAAATTTTGTATTGGTCGAAATGGGGTTCTACATAGTTGCTATCGGTTTGGGCAAAGCTTGGGAGAGCGAAAGTACACGCCACAAAAACTAAGAGCAACCGATTCATACCATTTGATTTTATATCAAAGAAATTTTCTTCACTGCCAAAGCTATCGTTTCTTTCCGTTTCAATTTTCCATTTGGTGTTTTCACAAATTCAGAAACCAACCAAATTTCTTTCGGACGGCTTTTTTTGTCTAAGACAGAAAAGGCAGTTTTCAATTCTTCAATCTTCCTTTTTGAAAGGCTTTTCTTTTCAAGTATCAAACAAGGTTTTTCTCCGGTAATTGCATCTTTTATTCCTGCAATGAAAAGGGGAACATCAGTTTTGCTGCGCAAAATTGCTTCTATTTCTTCTGGATGAATTTTTAAACCACCGCTGTTAATCACGTTATCAATTCTACCAATCCATTCAAATTGAGTTGGCGAAATAATTTTTACCACATCGTTGGTCACTAAATTCTTTACGCCTAGTTTAGGTGCGTTCACCACTAAGCAATTTACTTTGTTGACCGAAATACGAATAGAAGGCAACACACGAAAATATTTATCAGCATTCTTTCCGTTCAGTTTCTTCAAAGCAATGTGACTGATAGTTTCTGTCATTCCGAAAGTAGCGTACACATTGTTCTTCATTCGCTTAATCGTTAGCAGCAATTCATCACTTATTCCTTCGCCTCCTAAAATCACAGTTTTAATTTTTTCTGCTTTGTTGAACGCCTTCTTACTTGTAATAACTTTCGAAAACTGCATAGGTGTAAAAGCAGCGAAATCAATTTCCATACTTGCGTCTAATTTCAGAAGCGGATTGGCACTTGGCTCTATACACTCCAGAATCATTCTGTTTTCAAATGCTCTTACCAGCATCATCATTCCAGAAATTTTATTCGCAGGCAAACAAAGCAAAGCACTACGCATATCAACAATGTTCAACACTTTGAAAGTAAGCGAAGCGCTATTGCGCATAAACTCCTTCCGATGCGAAATCGCCTTTGGTTTACCAGTGGAGCCCGATGTTTTTACGATGATGCTTTTTACTTGAGGATTGAACCAATCAACTATAAACGTCCAAACAGATTTTTCCCAATCTGTTTTTACTTCACGCAATCTTGTTTCCGCAATTCTAATTGCATTATGCTGAGTAACGTTTTGGGTAAATAGTGTAAACACAGCCACAATTTATAACGGCTTTTCGAAACCCTGATAAAATTCATCAACACTTTTTAAAAAATTATTGTTCAAGAGTTATAACATTGCAAGTATGAAAGCAGTTAGTTTTTATGTGATATCCCTTTTGATTTTTGCTATTGGTTTTTTTGTGATTGTAAAATTCGGCCGCGAACTTCCTGTAAAGGCAGTTGCTTTTGCTGAAAATAATGTCTCGAATTCTGCCTCACTTGATTTACCTCCAGGTAATGATATATACCTGCAACTTCTTCGAAACATTCGGCAGCCCCTTAGTATACTGTTGTTACAAATGCTTTCCATTATTGTGGTTTCCCGCTTGTTTGGATATTTATTACAACGCATCAATCAGCCATCGGTTATTGGCGAAATCATTGCGGGCATTGTGCTGGGGCCTTCACTCATGGGTTGGGTTTTTCCTGAGGTCTCGAACTTTTTGTTCAGTCCGGAAAGCATTAAGTCCTTGCAGTTTATAAGTCAAATAGGTTTAGTCTTTTTTATGTTCACCATAGGCATGGAACT
The DNA here is from genome assembly GCA_947479455.1 of Bacteroidota bacterium. Classification (GTDB taxonomy): domain Bacteria; phylum Bacteroidota; class Bacteroidia; order Chitinophagales; family LD1; genus Bog-950. Next base: position 84,259 of record CANJZE010000004.1, on the reverse strand, counting down.
CGATTTTAAGTTGCTAAAAGGCCGTGCTGCGGATGCTGTAGTGGTAAGTCATGCAAGTATTATCCTTCCTTTTTTTCTGGGTATGTTACTTTCTTTTTTCATCTATACTGATTTTGCACCGGCAGGTGTAAAGTTTTTACCGTTCTCTTTATTCATGGGCATCGCCATGAGTATTACTGCCTTTCCTGTTTTAGCTCGAATAATTAAGGAACGAAACCTAAGCGGAACTCCGCTCGGTACGCTAGCCATTACTTGTGCAGCTGCTGATGATGTTACGGCATGGTGTGTTTTGGCTTTAGTGGTTGCTATTGCACAAGCGGGAACTATCAGCAGTGCAGTAATTACTATTTCACTTTCGGTAGTATTTGTTATGCTTATGTTTTTTGTCGTACGTCCGTTTTTATTGCGCATTCGCGAAACAAAAACCGAACGCCATTCTATTGTAATTGCATTCTTAGTTCTTCTTATTTCGGCTTACTGCACCGAAATCATTGGGATTCACGCTTTGTTCGGTGCGTTCATTGCCGGTATTATTATGCCCGATTTGGATGGTTTAAAACTTCAACTCACTGAAAAAATTGAGGATGTAAGTTTAATTGTGCTGATGCCCGTGTTTTTTGCTTGCACCGGATTAAACACGCAAATAGGTTTATTGAACACCCGTTACATGTGGGTCATTTTCGGTTTCATTCTTTTGGTGGCAGTGCTTGGAAAATTTGTTGGAAGTGCAGTAGCAGCAAAGTGGATGGGGCAAAGCACCAAAGATTCCTTGTCGGTTGGTGCATTGATGAACACCAGAGGATTGATGCAATTGATTGTTTTGAATATTGGTTACTCACTCGGGATTCTTACTCCTGAAGTTTTTGCCATGATGATTCTAATGGCATTGGTCACTACGCTCATGACCTCACCGTTTCTCGATTTTGTAAACTGGATGGAGAAGAGAAAGATTCTGTAACTTTTCACCTATTGGTTTACCACAAATCTTTTTCGTGCAACTGAACTACCCGCAGTAACCGTGAGGAAATAAATTCCGCTTTGCATTTCAGCAGTGTTGAATTGTAATATTGGCGATGTAACTTTTTTCTCGCTTACCAATTTTCCTTCCACATCAAAAACTTTGAACTCGGTTTCGGTTTGCAAACCTGTTACAATATTTAAAACAGAAGATGTTGGATTTGGAAAAACTTCAACAACCATTTCATTTTCTGTTTTGCTGATTCCGGTAATGAATTCCTGCTTGTAGAAAGTGATAACTCCAGTAGCCGAGTCGCCATAATGGGTGAACACAATTTTATAAGTAACTCCTGAATTTGCCTGAATGAAATAGGCGAGTGAATCGCGCATTTGGTAAGCGCCCGTATTGTAAACCTTCCAATCCCAACCAATCGCATTCATGTTGGCAGAAAATGGATTTGCTCCTGCATTGTCAACTGTTGCGGCATCTACACCATTTACTTCCGCAACTCTTTCTCCTTTGTTTGTCCAAACGCCTACAGCAGGGTAAGTTGAAGCAGGAAGAATATCTGAAGCGGCATATTTTATAAACTGCAAATCCCAATCAGTTGAAAGCGGCTCTTTGTCATGTACCTGATTGTTGAGCATATTCAGATAGACGAAATTTTTATTGCTGTGTGCAGCTTTACCTATGTGAATACTTTGAAGATTAGAATTGTCGAGGTCGGCATATTTCAGTTCCCAAGCTGTATCGCGATCGAGTTGCTCAACCCAAAACTTTTTTAAGGCACCATTGGGTAATTCAAACAAATAAACTTTTCTACCTGTAACATCATGATTTGGTGGACCTGAATAAATTCCCCATCCATAATTGTAAACCGCAATGTTTAACCCATTGTTCAACGCACCCATATCAAGAACGGTATCGGAGTCGTGTAAATGATTCCAAGTATGATATCCGGTAGTATCCACAATCAAACTAAAAGAATCGGCAGTGAAGTTTGGAATCTGATAAACATTTATACCTAATTGTTCATTGATGCGTAGAGTAGTTCCTTGTAAAGTATTGCCTGGAAAAAGCGAAGGTCTAACTGATACTGCGAGGTGCCAATCATGGTTAGAGGAGTTAGTTTTTTGTCCGTCATTCAAACGATAAAAAACCATGTCGGTATTTCCCGCGTGAGTAGAAACTGAATCATAAACAGCAATAGTTTGCGAAAAAATATTGTTAAGGGTTATGCACAACAAAAAAAGAGAATAAACAGCTTTCATTTTTCTAAATTAAATTTGAGCGCAAGGTTATAGCAACTTGCTTTACTAATTGTCATAGAATTGTCATTTCTTCAATCTCTTTAAAATTTTAACACCATGAATAATTTACTTCCATCGCATGCTAAAGTTTGGGTTTATCAGAGCGTAAATTCGTTTACCGAAACCCAAACACAAATAATTTCTGAGAAAGTGAAACAGTTTGTTGAGCAGTGGACAGCGCATAAAGAGCAAGTAACAGGCGATGGATTTGTGCTTTACAATCGCTTTGTAATTTTGATGGCCGATGAATCGGAAGTTGGTGTGAGTGGTTGCTCGATGGACGCTTCGGTTCATTTCATAAAAGGGTTGGCTACCGAATTCAATACTGACTTTTTCGACCGTTGGAATATTGCTTATTTGGAAAACGACCAGGTGTTGAGTTGTAACCGTGAGGAGTTTGAAAAGTTGGTGGAGAATCGAAGAATTAATGACGACACTTTTGTTTTCAATAATCTGGTTCAGACGAAAAAAGATTTTGAGAACAATTGGAAAATTACTTATGCCAATAGCTGGTTAAAGAATCTGGTTCAAACGCATACAGCATTTAGTTCAGTTTTATAAAATTCGTTTCCCAAGTTCTGCAAATGTTGCACAGGCATCAGTCATTTACTTTCATATTTGTGCTGTGAGCAACAGAAAACATTTCTTTATCGTACCTCTTCTTTTTTTCCTTACAAATTTTGCATCAGCACAATTTAAAGTGGATGGTATTGTAACAGATGCCGATGACCATTCCGGTTTAGCAGGTGCTTCGGTTAAACTTATTTCAGGTCTTGATTCTACTAACTTAACCGGAATGGCTGCTAACGATAATGGCAAGTTTGAATTCAACAATGTTTCGAGAGGATTGTACCGGCTGGTGATAAATTATATTGGTTACAAAACAACAGAGCAAAAGTTTTTCCTGAAAGAAGATAAGCACTTTGAAAAGATTTCTGTAGCTAAAAATTCAACCACACTTAGGGATGTAACTATTGTAGAGAAGGAAACGCGCGTTGTACAAAAAGGAGATACATCGGTATACAATGCTGCTGCATATAAAACAAACAAAGATGCAAACGTAGAAGACCTTGTTACAAAAATGCCCGGCATTACTAACGATAATGGTGTTGTAAAGGCACACGGTGAGCAAGTGAAAAAAGTGTTGATTGATGGCAAAGAATATTTTGGTGATGATGCTTCTTTGGCTATGAAAAATATTCCTTCAGAGTTTGTAGATAAGGTGCAGGTGTTTGACCAAATGGGCGACCAAAGTTTTTTCACTGGTTTTGATGATGGTAACTCGCAAAAGGCAATGAATATAGTGACCAAGAAAGGAATGAACAACGGAGTGTTTGGTAAATTTTATGCTGGCTACGGGTATATTAATGCTTCATGGTACACAGCAGGTGCAAATGTAAACTGGTTCAATGGTTATAGGCGTTTGTCGTTTATAGGAATGAGCAACAATATTAACGTGCAGAATTTTTCAATGCAGGATATTATGAGTGCTGCAGGAGTTTCTTCACGAGGAACGCCATCTGGTGGTGGTAGACCGCAAGGAAGAGGTGGAGGTGGGGGATGGATGAATAGTTCGGGGGTGCAAAATTTTTTGGTGACTCAGCAGAATGGAATTTCTACCACTCATGCTGCCGGATTGAATTACACGGATCTGTTGGGTAAAAAGAAAAACCTGAAAATAACCGGCAGTTACTTTTTCAATTGGATGGATAACGTGAACGCTACGGATTTAACCCGTCAGTATTTTAATCATGGTGATAGCTCACTTTACTATGCTGAAAGCAATTCTACTTCGAGCAGAAATATTAATCACCGTGTTAATCTGCGTTTAGAGTATCTGGCAGATTCGATGAACAATTTCATTTTCACACCTAAGTTCAGCTATCAGCAGAACGAACAAACAAATACTGTAGACGGTCAAAACTCAATTGCAAAAACGGAGGTGTTGAGCAGAACACTCAGCACCTACAGTTCTAAAAATGGTGGTTACAGTGCAGCGGGCGATTTTCTGTATCAGCATAAATTCCAAAAATTGTATCGCACTTTTTCAGCTAACATTGGAACGTCTGTAAATAATAAGGAGGGTAACACCACACAAATTGCGCAGAATTTTTTTCAGCAGGCAAATGATTCATCGTTTATTGACCAAAAAGCAAATTCAATCGCCACCAGTTATAAAGTTTATGGAAACATTTCTTACACAGAACCTGCCGGAAAAACCGGAATGGTTCAGTTGAGTTATGAGCCAGCATACACCTGGAACAAGGCCGGCAAAGAAACTTTCAATCGCGATACAAGTGTTCATGATTATTCGTTACTCGACACTATTCTCTCGAATAAATACGATAACGATTATATGACCCATAAGGCTTCTGCCAGTTACAGAGTCAAAGGAACCGCTTTTAATTTTTCAGTGGGTGTTAGCGGGCAGTATGCTTTGCTCAGCGGCAAAAGCTATTTCCCTTTTAATTATGACACCAAAAGAAATTTCTATAACCTGTTGCCAAACGCGCAATTCAATTACAAGTTTAAGAACAGTAGTAACATTAAACTCACCTACCGAACATCAACTAATCCGCCAAGTATAAGTCAACTTCAAAACGTTATTGATAATTCAAATCCGCTTTTGCTCGGTGCTGGAAATCCTGATTTAAAACAATCGTTCAATCACTTTGTGATGCTACGTTATAGTACCAGCGATGCTAAAACTGCGCAAACTTTTTTTCTGTTTTCCTCAGCTAATTACACGCAAAACTATGTAGCTAACTCTACTTTTATTGCTGTGAACGATACCTTGTTGAACAACTCAGTATTGCTTCGCTCCGGCTCGCAGCTTTCGCAGCCGGTTAATTTGAGTGGCTATGTAACTGCTAATGTGTTTTTGAATTATGGGTTACCCATTACTAAAATCAAATGCAATTTGAATTTAAATACAGGTTTCAATTACGCGCACACTCCAAGCCAAATCAACAACGCACTAAACAACTCAAACAACTATTCAGTCAACGGTGGATTTACCCTTAGTAGCAACATCAACGAGAAAATAGATTTCACGATAAACTACATGGGCACTTATACCATGGTCAAGAATACCTTGCAGAAAAATTCGGATAACAATTATTATTCGCACAATGCAAGTGCAAAAATTAACTGGCAGTTCTGGAAAGGGTTTGTGGTGAACACCAGCGTGCAAAACATGTTATATGCGGGTATTTCACAGGGTTACAATCAGAATATTTTCCTGTGGAATGCTTCGATTGCGTATAAGTTTTTGAAAGACCAATCGCTGGAACTTAAAGGAAGTGTCAACGATATTCTGAATCAGAACAGCGGAGTAAGTCGAACGGTAAACGAAACGTATGTTGAAGATTCAAAATCGAAAGTATTGCAACGGTACTGGATGCTAACTCTTACTTACACGTTGAAACAGTTTAAAACTTCCACCAAATAACATGTGGAGAAAATAATTGTCTCCACAGGATCTCTGTTTCAGGGTCCCTATTTTTTCGCAATGTCTTCGCAAATGCAGAAGAGATGGCAGTGGTGCTGAAAATAATTTCCTTATTCTCGATGTGCAATATTTTCATGCAACACCAATCTAACTTCCGTTTTACTAACTGGGCAAAGAACGAAACTTGTGTGGCCCAAAAATATTTTGTTCCCGAAACTGAGGATGAATTGATAGACGCCATTGCGCAATGTAAAACAGTGCGATTCACCGGCACAGGACATTCCTGGAGTTCTATTTGTATCAATACAGAGGCGCTTATTAACCTCGATCGCTACAATAAAATTTTGGACCTGGATAAAGAGAAATTGCAAATCACCGTGCAGCCGGGCATAAAACTTTGGCAACTTAATCAGGAACTAGATAAGCACGGTTTAGCACTGAAGAATCTGGGTTCCATTGCCAAACAATCTCTTGCCGGTGCTATGTGCACAGCTACACATGGTTCGGGTATTCAGTTCCAGATTCTCGCTTCGCAAATCGATGAGTTCACCATCATAAAAGCGAATGGCGAAAAATTGAAACTTCATAATGAGCGCGATAAAGAACTTTTCAATTTGTGTATTGTGAATCTCGGCAGCCTGGGTGTTGTTTCTGAAGTTACCCTCAACGTTGTTCCTGCCTTTAACTTGCATGATCAAACTTTTGTAATGAACTTGCAACAAGCCATTAATCAATTGAATGAAATGGTAAACAGCACCGACCATTTTAAACTTTGGTGGTTTCCGCATGTAGATGATGTGGTGGTATACCAATACACCCGCACCCAAGAGAAAGTAAATGATTCGCGTTTTCGCCAGTGGTTGATGGATGAAATTCTATCAGTAGGCGTTTATAGATTGTTGCTTAAAGTTGGAAACATTAATCGCGATTGGCGAAAGCGAATTAACCGCGCGCTTGTAAAAAAATTTATGCAACCTCTTGATAGAATTGAAAAGAGTTACAAAGTTTTTAATGTGCCTGAACCTCCTTTACACCGAGAAGTAGAATGGGCTTTTGATATTGCCGTAGCAAAAGATTTATTGCTCGAATACACGCAGTTGATAAATGCTTCTGCCCACCGCATTAACTTTATTCAGGAAATAAGATTTACAAAAGCCGATGACTATGCGCTGAGTCCTTGTTATAAACGCGATACCATTTGGTTAGGTGCTTACAATGCCGATAATTTTGGTTGGAAAGAATTGATGAGTGATTTTGAAGTGCTGGCAAAAAAGTATAAGGGGCGTCCACATTGGGGAAAAGAATTCTGTTGTAACAACGAATATTTGAAAACAGTGTATCCGAAACTGGATGATTTTAATGCACTCCGTTTACAATTTGACCCTTATGGAAAGTTCAAGAATGACTATATCTCTAAAATATTTCTTTAGCTTCGGCTTAACAAACACCTGTGTATGAATTTTAAACTAGAAATACGTTTTGCTGTACTAATGAGTTTGCTGATGTTGCTTTGGCTCTCGCTCGAATTTATGGTGGGCTTGCACAATGCATATATTCCGTATCATCCCTACGTTACCATGCTTTCGCTATTCATTCCTATCGTTTGCAGCCGAATGGTTTTGCTCGAAAAAACTGAACAGCTAAATGGTAAAATTGATTTTAAGCAAGGATTTAAAACGGGGCTCACAGTTGTGCTCTTTGCAGCTGTACTCTCCATTCCGGTGCAGTTGACATTTCACTACTTAATTAATCCCGATTTTTTTGATGACATGCGAGCCTATTCTATAAAACGCGCCATGATGTTAGGATTAGATGTGGTAAAAGCAAAAGCTGATGCTGTTTCGTTTTTTAATCTCACTTCGTACCTTCTTCAATCGTTTTTCGGAACGTTAATTTTCGGTTCTCTTATTGCTGCTGTAATGGCGTGGAGAATGCGAACGGACAAATAGAAAAGCTGAATTCGGAATTTGGGACGTAGAATTTCGACAAAATCAAAAGTAAATCATGAAAAAAATCTTCGCGCTTGTTTTTTTATTAAGCGTTTCTGTGGCGTTTGTTAAAGCCCAGAAGAATGAGGATAATTTGAAACCCTACTATTTAGTGTTGCTCAAAAAAGGGCCGCATCGCGAACAAGATTCAGCCACAGCTGCAAAAATTCAGAAAGAGCATTTAGAAAACATCAATCGGTTAGCCGCTTCGGGAAAGTTAAACGTGGCCGGTCCGTTTTTAGATGATGGTGATTTACGCGGTATTTTTGTTTTCGACTCACAAAGTGAAGAAGAAGTAAAATTGTTTTGCGAAAATGATGCAGCTGTTAAATCAGGAAGACTGGTTTACGAAATTCATCCCTGGATGACACAAAAAGGAACTTGCTTTAAGTGAGTTAGCACCTAGTAAATTATTCCCGCACCAATTTCTTCACCACGCTATGTGTACCGCATTGAATGCGCAGCCAGTAAATCCCAATTGCCTCGGGGAGCGTAATAGATAAGTCAGATTCGTTTTTTTCAATCATAAACTCTCTCACTTTTTTTCCACTGGCATCCCATATCTCAAGTTTAGAAACAAAGTGCCGTTTTGGATTTTGAACAAACACTTCTCCGTTAAAGGAAGGTACTGGAAAAACTTTCCAATCATCTTTTGAAACAGAGGCAATACCGCTTGGTATCATTACACTCGTTAAACTATCATGTGCAATCAGCACAGGGCTTTTATCGGCAATTTGATACATGGCTTTGAAACTGTCAATATAAGTGCTGCTGTACGCAAACATTTCGTTGAACCACCGCGGTGGAATGGTTTGATAATACACCGCAGCCGATACATTCACTGCGCCCGTGTGCCCGCGCAAAGGAATATGATAATGCACCACATCGCGCCCGCTGCCTTGGTTAATGCCGTTGTAATTAAAGTCAGGGTCGGTGAGTGCTGCGCCAATAATTTTTGCTGTGTCATAAGCATAATGTGCAGTAGAAAATCCTGCCGGAGGCAATCGGTTATCCTTTAACTCTACATCGGCACGTTCTAGCACGGTGGTTAAATTTCCGTTTACATCGCCCATCACCATTTCGTAAATCTGCACTTGATTCGAATCGGAAATAATGTTGTGGTGTTTTTCAACCGCCATTCCCTGACCAACAATTTCATAATTCGGATTCAACATACCCGATTGAAAAACAGTATCGGTTGACGATGTTGCAGCAATTTGTACAAACGCTCTTCGCGAAGGATAACCACTAGGAAATTTATGCCCTGCTTTGTTGGTAAGTGATACGCTTAGATACAACGTATCCAGTGTTACCGAATCGGTTTGTATGCTCATGTCGAGAGTTGCAGTTTGTAAAAGATTCATGGTAGATGCAATGGTTCTATCGAAATGTTCATCGGACACATCAATACCCAAGGCAATTTTATTTTGCTTCATCAAATTGAGCATCGTAACATTTCCGCCCATAAATTTGTGCTTGTTGAAAGGAGAGCGAGGCGGTAAATTCAAAATATTATTAGCGATGATTACCGGTTCGCTCACTTGCGGCATGTGACAGCCTTGGCACACAATGGTATCATTAAACTTACTGTTGAGCCATTCGTGATAGGTAGCTTGTTCAGTAAAATAATTTCCGGTGCTGTTTCCACTCAAATCGGCACTTGCAGTTTGCAAGGTGTGACAAGGTGCGCAAAGTTTACTCGTGTTCATGTGCACGCTATGTGCAGGAGTAAAACCTGTATAGAGTTGCATAGGTCCTGCAAGAGGATTGGTAAATGGTCCATATTCTACCAATGTAGTATCGTAGTGAATATTGCCCGAGTATTCCAAACCACCTAAACTATCTTTCGCAATTTCGTGACACCCGCCACAAGCTACTCCATTTAATCCGAGTGTATCATTCAGCAAATCATCAAGCGTGTAATGTTGTGCACCATTAATGGTAGCCGTAAAATGCCCCATTGGCGCGTGGCACGAAGTGCATTTGGTTTGTAGCTCATCGGCATGTGTAGGGTTCACTAAAATTTCGTGACTCACCTTAGCACGCCACAGTGGATCCTTGGCAGAGAGTGCCATCATGGTGCTTTCCCAATCGTCATACAGATTGATGTCGAGACCGTTTTCATCAACGTTAGCATGTTGAAGGGTATCATAACCGTGGCAACCTTTACAACGAATACTTCCTAAAAAGTATTGGCCAGAATCGAGTTGCGCTCGTGAGTTTTGAAACTCTTTTAATTCACCTATTGAATGAAAGGGCGTTTTTGTTTCCTGCTGAGAAGAGGTAAGAATCATAAATGCAATAAAACCCGAGAAGCAGAGGAGAATAGTTGTTTTATTTTGAAACATTACGTTGTAAAAATTGAATATCGAAGTTAGTTATTTGCATGAAAAGGGAAAGGGCAGAAAGTTGCAACGCGCATCAAAACAGGACTATCCACAGTTTTTAGTTCAATACTGAACTAGCTTAATACTCACAACAAAAGCAAATTTGCCATACTAAAAAACGCGAAGCGAGCGTTAATAATTTAGTCGATGTTGTCATGCTGAGCTTGTCGAAGCATCTTCATGATAGCAAGTCACATGAAACATAAACTATAAACCATGCTATTACAAATTGCTATTGATTCTTCAACACTTGCAACGCAAGCTGCTGCGCAGGTACAAACACTAAATCTGTTCGACCTAATAATGAAGGGCGGATTTGTGATGATTCCCATTGGAATACTTTCGGTTGTTGCCGTGTACTTGATGGTCGAAAGATTCATTACCATCAATCGCGCTTCGAAAGTTGACACGGGTTTTATGGCAAACATAAAAGCCATGCTGCTAGATGGAAAAGCGGATGCTGCTTTGTCGTTGTGCCGAAGCACCAATACACCAATTGCTCGCCTGCTCGAAAAGGGAATTAAACGTTTAGGTAAGCCGGTTAAAGAAATTGAAAGTGCCGTAGAGAATACCGGCAAACTCGAAATTTATAAACTCGAAAAAAATCTTTCTTATCTCGGCATTATCGCAGGTATTGCTCCTATGTTTGGTTTCGTGGGAACCATAAGCGGAGTAATCAAAATCTTCTACAACATTTCGTTGGCCGATAATATCAGCATTGGGTTAATTGCCGGTGGCCTTTACGAAAAGATGATAACCTCTGCTGCAGGTTTGATAGTTGGAATTATTGCGCACATCGGTTTTCATTATCTGAATACTATGATTGACCGAGTAAGTTTTCAATTGGAGAGCACAACGGTTGAGTTTATTGATTTGATACAGGAGCCAACAAAGTAAATACGAAGTAAGAATTACGAATTACAAACCGAGAAAATGCAACTACGAAGAAAATCAAGAATGACAAGTGAAGTGAGTACATCCTCACTCAGCGATATCATGTTTTTTCTAATGCTGTTCTTCCTTATTATTTCAACACTGGTAAATCCATCGGTTATCAAATTGATTTTACCAAAAAGCGAAGCTGGAAAAGCAGTGGCAAAACAAACCATCACCGTTTCAGTAGATGCCGAGAAAAAATTTTACATCAATAATGTATCTGTGGGTTATGAGCAATTAGAGTCGCAGTTAGCTGAACAAACTTTTAAAATGCAAGACCCTACAGTAGTCCTTCGAGCAGATAACACGTTGCCAGTTCAAATCATTGTTGACCTAATTTCTATTGGCAACAAGTTGAAGATTAAAATGGTTTTGGCAACAACGAACAAATAATTTGAGAATTTGAAAATTCGAGAATTTGAAAATGAAATACACAAGGACAAACGGTTTTTAATTATCAATCATCAATTATCAATTAGCAGTGTTTGCAGCATCATTCGAACAGGAAGAACAAAGTTTTAAAAACCGCAAATCGGGTATTGCGGCTTTTGTAACTATTGCATTGCATGCACTCATTTTTTTGTTTTTGTTGTGGATGATTCTTACTCCGCCAAATCCGCCTTACACAGATAGTGCTGGTGGTGTTACCGTAAATTTTGGAACAAGCGAAACTGGAACAGGCGATGTGCAGCCGATGACGCTCACACCCATTCAGGCAGATTTTACTCCTGCGGCTTCAGCCCCTTCACAGCAACCTGAGGCTATAAAAGAAAATGTGGTTACACAAGATTTAGAAGATGCGCCAGTGGTAGAGAACAATACAAACGGAAATGTTTCATCCAGCGTTCCTTCGCGGGACAAGAAGCCGAAGCCTGCAGAAACCACTCCGAACAAAACCAATCATTCAACCAACAATACGAGTAATACTCACAATACTTCGCCAGTTCCTGTTCCGGAAGAACCGAAGGCAGACCCGAATGCTATGTTTCATAAAGGAGCAAACGGAAATCCGAACAAAAGTAAAGGCGATGGCACAGGTGGCGGACAAGGTGATCAGGGAAAACCAAATGGTGACCCTAACTCAAAGAGCTATTTAGATAGTGAAGGAGGAAAAGGAAGTGGACCCGGTAAAGGCGATTTAAGGGGTGGAATAAGTTTGAAAGGAAGAAAGAGTGCTTCGTTGCCACCACCTAAATTTTGTCAGGAGAAAGGCAATGTAATTATTGACATTACCGTTGACCGCGGAGGAAATGTGATAGATGCAAAATATCATCGCGAAGGTTCAACCATCACCGATAACTGCAGTATTCAAAATGCAAAAACTGCTGCTCTCAAATCTAAATTCAATGCCGACTCTCAGGCAGATGAATTGCAGTATGGCTCTATTAATTATGTTTTCACCGTTCAATAGTTTTCAGTTGATCCGTTTACTTTTGCTCGAAAAGTAATTTTGACTTACCGCGCAACTCTACAGTATCTTCTCGAACAACTGCCCATGTTTCAGCGGGTGGGTGCTGCTGCTTATCGTAACGATTTGACTAATATTATTCAGTTGTGCGATTTGCTTGGTAATCCTCAAAAGGATTTGAAATGTGTTCATGTAGCAGGAACAAATGGCAAAGGTTCAGTAACGCATATCATTGCTTCTATACTTCAGGAGCAGGGATATAAAGTTGGCGTGTTTGTTTCGCCTCATTACAAAGATTATCGTGAGCGAGTTAAAATCAATGGCAAGTTCATCAGCAAAAGGTTTGTTATGGCATTTGTAGAGAGAAATCAAAGAGAGTTCAAAAAAATAGATACTTCTTTTTTTGAAATCACTACTGCCATGGCGTTTGAATATTTTAAAAAAGAACGCGTAGATTTTGCGGTGATTGAAACGGGTATGGGAGGCAGATTGGATTCAACCAATATTATTATGCCTTTAGTCTCTGTTATTACCAATATCAGTTTCGACCATCAACAGTTTCTGGGTAATACTTTACAAAAGATTGCCGCTGAAAAAGCGGGAATTATTAAGAAGAATGTTCCTGTGGTGATTGGTGAAACCCAAAAAGAAACAAAACCTGTTTTTGTGGCTAAAGCAAAAGCAATGCAGGCGAAAATTTATTTTGCCGATAAGGAAATTGCACCGCACAAATTCAAAACAGATTTGAATGGAATTTATCAGCAGAAGAATATTCCAACAGCGTTAATGGCTATTGATGTTTTGAAAAAGAGCGGAGTAGAAGTTTCGAATCGAGCAATTGCAAAAGGATTGAAGCATGTGGCAAAGAATACATCGTTCATAGGAAGATGGATGATAGTAGGAGAGAAGCCGCTTGTTGTTTTTGATTCGGCACATAATGAAGGAGGTGTTAGAGAACTGAAATACGAAATACGAAATAGGAAACATGAAAGACTTCATTTTGTTTTTGGAACGGTAGCCGATAAAGATATTTCAAAAGTTCTCTCGCTACTTCCTAAAGATGCGAATTATTATTTCTGCAAAGCAGATATACCACGCGGCTTAAATGCAGATGAACTAAAACAACAAGCAGGCAAATTCAAATTGAAAGGGGAAGTTTATCCCTCGGTAAAGAAGGCATTCAAAGCGGCTAAGCAAAATGCTTCGAAAAAAGATTTGGTTGTGGTGGCAGGCAGTGTATTTGTGGTAGCAGAACTGATTTAAGATTTTGTTTCAGTTACTTCCTTCCCCCATTTCACATTAAGCCATGCACGCTCATGTAGCCAAAACAATAGCACCTTAGTTAGTACTTCTGTAGCCGCAATGTAAAATGCAGTTTGTACGGCATGTTCACTTCCCCGATTTACAAAAAGTGCAATCCAAAAAGTATCAAGCGAGCCTACTATTCTCCAACTAATTCCTTTTACCAAACTGCGATAGTGTTTCTCTACTTTTACTAATACACCGTTAACGGTTTTTTCTTCTGTTCCGAACGCAAGTCGCATCCAGATTCTTTCGTGTAGATAGAAAAGAAGAATTTTGGTAAACAATTCAATTACTCCAATCTTTAAAGCCTTTCCTATTTTTCCTGTGAATACCAGGGAAAGAAAAATAGTATCCAGCGTACCGATAACTCGCCAGGTTGCACCTTTTAGTATGCTTCTCTGATGTTTGTCTGTCATAAATATATTAGTCTATCTATTTAGTAGACAACAAAAGTAAAAGAATAATTGAGGAACAATTGTTTTGCTTTTGTTGATGCTTAGTGGTGCGCTCAACAATTTGCCAAAAAGAAGAAAAAACACAAATTATTTTTTCATTGACAATACAAATTTCGCCTTGTAAGATAGGGAGCAAAATACAGAACACCACAAGTAAAGACTCGTAACAAACCTAAACTCATTGTCTAAAACAAACAAAAATAGAAGTATGAAAAAAGTCAAAACAGTATTCACAGCAGGATTAGCTGCGTTGTCACTTGCAACTTTTGCAAGCAACTGTCCGCAGTTGTCCGGAAACTTTACCATCGGTGCCAGCGAGAGTTCCGATTTTACAACCATCAGTCAAGCTGTTGAAGCTATCACCTGCGGTGGTGTTACAGGTCCTGTAGTTTTCAGTATTGAAAACGGCACCTATAAAGAGAAAATAAATTTCTCATCTGTGTTGGGAGCCTCTGCACTAAACACAGTTCTCTTTGAATCAAAGAGCGGTACGAATACCGATGTGGTATTAACGTATGCTGCTACCGATGCCACGGTGGTACGTAATGGTACATCGTATGTATCGTTCGAAAACCTGACTATAGACCACGGCAACGGAACTTACGGTAATTGTATGCGTATAGATGGCAAATCATCGCACATCAATTTCAATGGAGTGGTGTTCGAAGGAGTTGAGACCGCGAGAACAGGAAGTGCTGACGCTGCTGTCTTCTTCACTTCTAACTCACCTAAAACCAACATTACTTTTCTGGATTGTGAAGTAAACAACGGTAGCATAGGTATATGCAAAGGTGGCAGAAGTGCAAACGAATTGGATACCAAGACTTCCATTAACGGAACTTTGTTCTTTAACCAATATGAAGCAGCCGTTGCACTTAGTAATGAAGATGCACCGCAGCTCACGAATAATGTGTTCACTTCGCTTTCGGTTTGCGATAAATTCAAAGCTATTTCTTTGAGTGATGTTTCGAATCAAATGGTAGTGAGCAATAACATTGTAAACGCTGTACATGGCGAGGCGGGTGTGGTAGTAAACAACTGCTCGGCACAAGCTTCGGGTTTAGGACAAATCACTTTCAATTCGATTACTGTAGGTGGACAGAAAAAAGCAACCGGCATATTGTTGAGTGGCACATCAGATAACCACGTGTTGAATTACAACCGCGTGAAACTGATGATGAATGGCGATGTAGCCAACAGACAAGCTTACTATAGCAATACTTCTGTAGGGAGAAACGTAAACATGATGAACAACATCTTTTATGATTTAAACTCCGGAAGCTATACTATCGTGGGTAACACTTATAAGGATATGAATAACCAGTTACCTTCTCAAAGCAACCCCGACATGATTATTTCTGCCAACGGAATTAGTGTAGAGAAAGTGGAAATCATTAGATAGACTATAGACAAAAGATTTTATGTTTCATCCCGAATGCTTCATAGGGTGATAACAGACAGTACAAAAAATATAAATGCAAAATGCCACCCCTTAATTAGGGTGGCATTTTGCATTCTATGCGTAATTGGCTGTTCCCAATTTACTCATTTACTATTTTAATAGTTCGCTTCCTTCTTCCAAGCTTTGTACTCCTTCTTTTCTATTTGTTGAAAAATATCTTTCAGGGCAGTTGTAAAAGCAGATTTGCCATTACCACCGCTTGCTTTACCTGTCATTTTCTTCAGCCAGATAACTTTGCGCGTAGCTACATCAAAAAATACTACTTGAACGGTTGCTACACTTGTTGTTTTATTGAAACACTGTGCAATAAATAAAAGCGCAAGTCCAACCTTCTTTTGACCTGCCGGAGTTTGCTTCACCATATCGGCAATCACCTCAGGTGTTAATTCTACTTCTTCACCTGTGTTTATATCACTAGTTTCACGAGCCAAATTCATTTTGCTGATTCCATTTGGATCTTTATAAGCAGCATCTTTTTGAAACACTTTAGCTAAATCAATATCAATGGTTACATCGTTCCATGCCTTAAAATATTCATCGCGAATTTTGTGTGGTGACTCATCGCCAAAGCCTAACACCTTGGCTTTTGTAAAATCAATTCCATACCAAATTACGGTTGGGCTTCCGAAAAGTTTACCCGCATCTTGCGCTTGAATATTTAGTGCGCAACTAATTACTGCTATAACTAAAAAATGTTTTTTCATGTGTAGTATATTTTTGTGACCGTGAAAAGAATAAAAAATGAGGAATAATAAAATGAGAAAATCTTTTTGGATAATTCGCAAAGCCGGTCAATCACACTGGGTTATATTTTATACGTATTAGAAACCAACGTTTTTTCACAAACCTCTAAATCTTGTTTTGTAACTTAGCCGCAAAATAGATTTATGAATATGAAAAAATATTTTTTGCGCACTGTACTGTTCTTGCTGATTGCACTTGGTTTTGGTTCTTGCAAAAAAATCCAGGAAGATAATTTGGTGAATGGTTTGTGGCGATTCAATCAGGTTTATATAGGCACTTCAAGAACCAATTTCTTGTCCGGCTTTCCGAATTACACCAACGGAAATAATTGTTGTGCTTACAAAGTAGATTTTCAACGCGATGATATTGTGTTTGCTTACTACTTAACCAACGACACCTTTAGTTATGTAGTGGGCGGTACTTGGGAACTGGACGAGTACAACAAAGTTCAACTTCACTTCGATAAATATTTTGACGGCTCTTTTGATATAAAGAAGACCACGCAAAAACATTATGAGTTAAACAGCGATGCCAACCACATTAAATTTTATGATGGCGTTGACCCTGCATTAGATACTACAACTACCAAAATTGAAATGGAGAGAATTTAAGAGGAGAGAAGGATTTAGCTTTTTCCTTTTTCATATTGTTGAACTTCTTCGTGAAAGAACTCGAGTTTAACTCCCGCTGTTTTAAACATATCCTCACTTTCGGTGCCTGCATGATATTTACGCTGACATACCACGCGTTTAATACCACAGTTAATTATAAGCATAGCGCACACTCGGCATGGCGTCATACGGCAATAAAGCGTAGCACCATCTAAGGCAACTCCGTTTTTTGCTGCCTGGCAAATAGCATTTTGCTCCGCATGAACCGTGCGCACACAATGTTCAGTAACACTGCCATCTTCATGAATTACCTTTTTCATTTGATGCCCTACTTCATCGCAATGCGGTAAACCAACAGGCGAACCAACATATCCCGTAACGAGCAATTGATTTTCGCGAGAAATTACGCAACCGCTGCGTCCTCTGCCGCAGGTAGCGCGCTTACTGATGGCATCCATCACTTCCATAAAATATTCATCCCAACTTGGGCGCACGTAGTGTTCTTCGTTAGTATGGCTCATGGTCTTTTAAATTTTAGTTGTAATGTGTTTAAGTGCTGAATCAATTTCGGCATACAAATTTTCGAAGCTGCCGTTATTCGTAAATCTGAAATCAGCGAGTAACATGCAAGCCGAAAGATTTTGCTTGTTCGGGTCGGTGGAATTCATTTCGCGATTTTCATTTTCTACAAAAGTTTCAAAATTTATTTTGTCGGTTTCCGATGCGCGCTCAACAATTCTTTCATAGCGCAAATGTTGGTCGGCATCTACCGCAAACAAATTGAAATTGCCTTTTGCGTGTAATGCATTCACCTCGCCCACCGTGCGAATACTTTCTATAATACAGTCCTTACCGCTTTCTTTTGCTTCGCGATAAAGTTCTTCGGCAATAAAACTGGGAGTGTTTTGTGCACGCAGTTCATTGGCCGTGGCCACTAACGAGTCACGATTTATTTCTTCGCCTTTAGCTTTTATGATTTTGCTCAAATAACCACGCACCGAAAAATGCTGAAAGCCATGATGCTTTGTGAGATAATCAACAATTGTTCCTTTGCCCGCGCCTAATGTGCCTGTAATGCCTATAAGTTTCAATGCAGAAATATTTATGAGTGAAAATAAACGAATTGAAATGCGAAGCAGACCCGTGTGAATAATTAGAAGCGCGATGTGAAAAACAAAAATACTTTTACTTACATGAACCATAAGCGAATCGGATTATTCATTTCTCTTGTATTGGCTGTTGCGGTAATTTTGCTCAATAGAAAAGATGTAGTGCTTTCATCGCAAAGCGAGTTTAAACTCGTCAAGATTTCTACAACGGGTTATGAATTGCAATCGGTTATTCATTTTCAAAATCCGAATTTACTTTCTGCAACCATCAAATCCATTGACGAAGATTTTTACATCAACAGTGTAAAGGCAGGAGTGTTGAGCATTGAAATCAATCAGGGAATTCCGGGCCGCAAGGAAACTTCATTTCCGGTAAGCGTGCGTTTTACTACTGATGATTGGGAAAGAATATTTTCTGATTCGCTTGTACATGCTAAAGTAGAAGTAAACGTGAAAGGTGAAATCAATTTTCAGAATCTCACAGGTTCGGGAAAGATTACAGTGAACGAAAAGCAATCCTTTTCTAAAGCTATGTGGAATATACTATGAACGAAAAGCTGCTTCACTTTATCTGGAAGTTTCGTTTGTTCGATACGAATGATTTGGTTACAACTACCGGTGAGCGAATTGAAATAATTCAAGGTGGTGCACACAACACACATGCAGGTGCCGATTTTCAGAATGCAAAAATCAGAATAGTGAAAACAATCTGGGCGGGCAATGTTGAAATTCACATTAACTCAGGTGATTGGTTTTTGCATAAGCACGAAAAAGATGCAGCTTATAACAATGTAATTCTCCATGTTGTTTATGAAGCCAAAGAACGAATTGCGTTGAGAAGCAACGGAGAAGAAATTCCTACACTCGAGTTAAAAGATCGCATTCATCCTTCGGTGCTTTATCGGTATGAAGAATTGGAGAAAAGAAAAACATGGATTCCCTGCGCAAAGTTCTTTCACGAAGCCGATGAATTTACCGTGAGCAATTTTCTTGAGTGTTTATTGATTGAAAGATTAGAAGCGAAAGTTGAACAGATAAACGAATTGCTCAATGAAAGCGGAAATGATTGGGAGCAAGTGATGTTTCAAATGATAGCGCGCTATCTCGGAGCAGGCATCAACAAAGAACCATTTCAATTGCTGGCAAAAAATCTTCGCGTAAATGTTTGGGCAAAGCATATTCATGAACCACTGCAGATTGAAGCTATGGTCTTCGGCACAGCAGGAATGCTAGAAGAAAATTTTGATGATGAGTATGCGAAACTATTGAGAAAAGAGTTTCTGTATTTAAAACGATTGCACCAATTGCAGCCATTGGAGAAGAGCGTTTGGAAGTTTCTTCGTCTCCGCCCTTCCAATTTTCCAACTATTCGTTTAGCGCAATTATCTGCTTTAATGTGTTTCGATGCAAAAATGTTTTCAAGAATTCTTGAAGCAAAAAATGTTAAAGCAATTCATCACGTCTTTGATGTGGATGTATCTGAGTATTGGCAAAATCATTACCGCTTCGACAAACCATCGAAGAAAGTGAATTCGCATTTGGGAACTTCCATGAAAAATATTTTGCTCATTAATGCTGTAGCTCCTGTGCTGTTTGCCTATGGCAAATACAAAGACAACGAAGAGTATTGCGACCGGGCTTTTGCTTTGTTGCAAAACTGCGAAGCAGAAAGTAATTCCATTATTACAGGGTGGAAGAAACTTAATCAAGTTCCTTCCTCAGCTTCCGATTCACAAGCATTGCTGCAATTGAAGAATGAATACTGCGATAAATTCCGCTGTGTGGATTGTGCTATAGGAAGTAAGATTTTGAAATGATATTTTCATGCATTCGAAAACAAATAGCTCAACATGCCGCAAGTAGATTCCTTCAAATTTTTGGTAGAGTCAAACGCCTTTGGTGTTTGTGAGCGAATTGGCGAGCGATTGAAAATGCCCGTTAAAAACATTCGCCTGTTTTTTATTTACGCCAGTTGTATGACTATTGGTTCTCCCATTATTATCTATATGATTCTTGCCTTCTGGATGAAGATGAAAGACTACGTACGCAGCCGCAAAACTACGGTGTGGGATTTGTGATATTAAAATTTCACAACGCTTTCATTAAAGTAAATTCTAAAATTACTTTTGTCGCTCTTTCTAATTTTCTAAACCTGTGTTTTGAGCGATAGTCTCATTATTATTCCTACTTACAACGAACTGGGCAACATTGAAAAAATGGTGCGTAAGGTTTTCTCATTACCGCACGTTTTTGATTTGCTGATTATTGATGATGGTTCTCCTGACGGAACTGCACAGAAAGTAAAACAACTTCAAGCTGAATTTGCCGGTAAACTTTTTCTGATTGAACGCAGCGGCAAGCAAGGACTCGGAACGGCTTACATTGCAGGTTTCCGCTTTGCACTCGAAAAAAGCTACGAATTTATTTTTGAAATGGATTGCGATTTCAGTCACAACCCCGATGATTTAGTTCGTTTGCATGATGCGTGTAAGAATGGAAATTTTGATTTGGCAGTTGGCTCGCGTTATGTAAAAGGGGGTGGTTTTATCAACTGGCCGAAAGACAGAATCCGTTTATCGAAGAATGCTTCACGCTATGTAAATTTTGTAACAGGTATAAAAATACAAGACCCTACTGCCGGTTTTATTTGTTACAAGCGAAATGTTTTAGAAACGATTGATTTAAATAAAATTCGTTTCGTGGGTTACGCTTTTCAAATTGAAATGAAATTTGCGGCACGCAAACTCGGTTTCAAAATTGTTGAAGTGCCTATCGTTTTTACCGAGCGCGTTGAAGGCGTTTCAAAAATGAGCCGCAACATTATTAAAGAAGGAATTTTAGGAGTGCTCCAGATTCAGTGGAACAGTTTCTTTTCGGATTACCGAAAAAAATAAAAGTATGTCACGCTGAGCCTGTCGAAGCGCATCCTTCGACAAGCTCAGGATGACATTTCTCTACCGCGGGTGATAAACACTCTCTGCCCGTTTCAAAACATCTTCCTTTTTTAAACTCAACGGACGCATTTCTTGTTTTGTAAACATTTCCATTTGGTCGGTGTAATGTTTGCTTTTAGGATTCAGCGAATTGCCGAGCGGTTGAAGTGCCGATATTTTTTCTACACCGTTTTTACCGAATGAGGCAAACATGGTATAAGTATCGCCATGCTCTACTTTAAACGCCATTCGACCTTTTACTCGCTTAGGATAACTCGGGCTTAACACATCCGGAAAACCGCGTAAAGGTAAATCTTTATCACCGCGTATTAAACGGTTTACTGTTCCCCATTCTACTTTTATACTTCCGAAATATGCTTTTAGTGTATCGCAAGCACCACGTAGTGTGCTTACCCACTCATCTTCCTTTACATTAAAGCCTAAAACAAAATTGGCATCATCATAATCATACTTTTTGAAAACGGTTTGTATACATAAACCGAGTAGCGTGGGTGCATATTCGTGAATATCTGCAATACGATTCCAAGAATTCAAAATTTCCAGCGGCTCTTTTAGGTCGGGGTATTTTTTTACATCTAAATTAAACAACGGCTTCAATGATTTGGCAACGGTGCCATTGCGCGAAAGCGTAACGTCAAATTTCAAATCGTGCAGATCCTGCAAGTTGAATTTATTCTTCACTGAAATCAATTCTTTAAATCTTTCCGCACGATTGTTATCTCCCGGGCGTTCATCCATCAGTTTGCGCGAAGTGTAGCAATATCCATTTTCGTTACACTCGGTAGAAGAGGCGTGAAAAGGAGTGTTGTTGGTATTATAAACATAGCCGCAAGAAGGATTAATTGTTTTGGGCATGCTGTCGAGTGGAATCAGCTTAGTCCAAAGGGTTTTCGAGGTATTGCCTGCTACTAAACCACTCCAATCAATCAGTGTATCACGCTCTGCAATCATGCCGTGGTGGATGTAAAAAATGTTATCCTTATCATCGGCATATACAATATTGAAAAGGGTTATAGCATGAATACGAATGGCATCCCAATATTCAGTATAATTTTTTGCCTTGTTCATTTTGTAAAGCTGCTCTGCCGTTCGTACGGTGGTGTTTGCCGGGTACCGAATAGCATAGTAGTTTTCACTTTTGTCGCTTTTGAGAGTAGCTCCATATTTGCTCCAATAGGTCATCTTCTTCACGGGTAAAACAAACTTTCCTTTCTTGCTCAAATTCACTTTCAGCCAAACAGGTTTCTTTTCGAGCTTTAACCAGTTGCCGTCAAATTCATACTCCAATTTCTTTTTAGGATTCATGCTCAGTTTGAACACATCCACGCGGTCAAAATTATTCCAGGTCATTCCCCAGCCGAGGTGTTCGTTCACTCCCATGGCAAGCGAAGAACTGCCTTGAAACATACAACCCTCAATGTTCAAACCTTCTTCACTTTGAAGGTGAGCTTCATAAAATGATAACAATCCATCCATACCCATATGTGGATTGATGCATAGATAAGTTTTGCCGTCAACCGTTTTGGTGCTGTTGAGTGCAAAAGCATTAGAACCTACGTTAGGCGCTGTATGCTTCGGAAAAACAAGTGGCACGTGGTCAAACTTTCCGGCTACAGCATCGCCTACCTGGTTTTGCACGCGGCTCAAAGCCGACATAATTACCACATAGCAAGTCACAATATCTTTTGAGGTAACCGGAAACAATTTTTTCACCTTCACTTCCTCCGGATGCGCTTTAGCATAAGCGTTTATGCCCTGCACAAAACCATCGAGATATTTTTTGAACTCCGGTGATAAATCTTTATCAAAATTTTTATCAACCAACTCTCTTGCTCCAATAGCATGAACAAAAAAATCATTCTTAGCTCCGTTTATACCGTCTCTTCTTCCCATAAAACCTTTTCCAGTGGCAAGCAATTCCTGCGTTACATAAAAAGCATCCTCTGCATTTGCCCAGGCTAAACCATAGGCTACTTCAGCATCGGTCTTTCCAAAAATATGTGGAATGCCAAAGCTATCGCGAACAATGGTTAAGTTTTCAGGATTGATAACAGGAAATTCTGAATTGGTGTTTTGAGCAACTGAAAGCAGCGGAGTAATAAATGTGGCAATGCAAAAAAGAAAATCGAAGAAGGAAGTTTTTTTCATGGTAGAATGGTTGCAATTAAAACGAAGTGGCGAATGTATAGGAATGAGTGAATAATTTCCGTTTGCTTCCAATGGTTTAATCTCTTTCTGAAGTATTTACTTCGAGTTACTACCGCAGTCTCCGTCCATGTACATTTGTCAAATCGGTAAATCCAGGAGACTTGCGACATCTGCCTGTAAATGGTGAGACAACCAAACGGACTTTCGTATTTTTTTGTAGATGTTAGAACACTAAGAATTTTCGAACTATCTTTTTTGAAGCAGGAGAGTCAGTTGTAAAAATGTATAAGCCTTTGGAAAGAAATGAAATATCAATTTTTTGGGAAAGCGCTAAACCAACTTCTTTTTTGTAAACAATTTGGCCCAAAATGTTTACAATAGAAATTGTTTGAAGGGCAAAAACAGACTGAACGAAGATTTCGGTTTTGGCAGGATTAAGGGAAATTTCAAAAACTTCATTTTCAGAAGTAGTAACGCCAACGGTTGAATCCTGAGTTAGCAAATTCCAATGAGTAATCCATGGTCTGCGTAAATTGGTATCAATAATATGTGGGTCCACATCGGTGCAAACAAATTTCAACGTGTGATTGGTGCCGTGGTTAAGTAAGGAAAAATCAACTGAAAATGAATCGGTCGTTGATGCAACTATGGTATCATCAAGCAACCATTGATACCGAAAGGTATTTACTGAGGGCGTATCCACTTGAACACTAAAGGTATAATTACCTGTAAACACAGCAGGAGTTGGACTTACGTTATAAACAGGATTGAAGAGGCTATCAAAATAGGCAGTTGAATGCTCGCGACATATCGGACAAAAAGGAGGCATATCATAAACCTGATGCATAGCGCAATTTGTAGTTGGACGATAATTCCCTGGACAAATTCCAGCGTTAGGGAAGAAACCAACTCCGGGCTCGCTCATACAATGTTCCCATTTTCTGTTGTTCAACGTATCTCCGGTGAAATTTGGACTAGTTAGATATTGTAAAGGAAGGGTGTCGTAAATCGGGCAGGCGAGTGTGTCTTCATATTCATCGCCTAAGAAACCATGACCGGCAAAAGGCATAATGTGCTGCATTTCATGTATGGCAACTTCATCGCCCAAGTGCCAACCCGTTTGTTCATCAAGCGTGAAACTTGCCACTTTCCTTCCATCATATAAACTCCATCCTGAACCACCATATTTTTTATCGAAGCAAAGATTTAAAACCAAATCGTGTTGCGGAACAAACTCACCTACATCGGCAAAAAGGGTATCATATTTTTCAGGCAGAATTAAGCGGGGTAGACCAAACGCATTGAACCTACTTCCGTAACGATTATCAACTGTAGTATCTCCCATGTAACCCCAAGCAGCACCCTCTTCATTCGATAGTTTCGCTATTCTGTAAAAATTAAAATACTTAAAACGAGGATTGTATTGCGCTATGGTTTGCAGCCGAGCCACAAGAGAATCTACATATCTGTCGGCCAAACCTATTTGAGTATTGTTAATTACTCCGTCCACAACCATTACCACGTCAAAAGCCTGCGTACCCAAGGCTTGATTAAACCTAATAGTGTCAAAAGGAATTTTGTAACTACCA
Organism: Bacteroidota bacterium; assembly: GCA_947479455.1. GTDB lineage: Bacteria > Bacteroidota > Bacteroidia > Chitinophagales > LD1 > Bog-950. The sequence goes on along the minus strand of CANJZE010000004.1, from coordinate 59,444 downwards.
CTTCTCGTCCCATCTAACATAGCATTCGTGTCTATTGGCAAAAAGTAAGGTGGTAGCAAGGGCGAGATGCAAATGGTTTGCGCAGAAACTTGAAAGTTTGATACTACCATCAACAAAATAAACAAGCGGTGTGGAAACATTTTTTGCATTTGAATGGTTAAAAGTAAAAAAGGTATTTTCTTGTTTCAATTTTTATCTATCTTCGAACCGCTTTTTAAAAAGAGCAATAAAAAAAATTATGAAAAAATTTTATACCCTTGTTTTTATGTTTGTGTTGTTCGGGGCAAACGCACAAACTCCTTTTCAACGTGTTTATACCACGCTGAATACCAAATGTCGGAACAGTACTTGTCACAGTGCAACTGCAATTGATGCATCAGCTTCTTTGAAGTTCGATGGCACACAATCTCAAGTTCATGCTGCTTTGTTCAATGTGGCAGCCTCCAATGCAAGTTCTGTTGCTAAGAACGAAAAGTTAGTGAAACAGCAACATCCATATTTTAGTTTTTTACTCCGCAAAATTGCTGGTGCTTCATTTGACACTGATTTGTCTATTGATGCAAACGAAGGTGCGGCAATGAATGATATAAGCGGGCAACCGTTGAGCAAAAAGGAAATTGAATTCATTCGTCAGTGGATTACCTTTGGAGCTAAACTAAGTTATTCAGGCAGCGAGCCTCAACCTAACTGGGGGTTAGTAAATCAGTTTTATGACTCTTTGGCGGCAAACGGGATTGACCGGTTTATTCAAAAACCACCGAAACCAGCAGCCGGAGAAGGAATTCAGTTGCGTATGGGACCTATCTTTTTACCTATAACCGGTGAAATTGAACAAGAATATTTACAGCAACAAGAAATAAATTTTCCTTCTCTGCCTGAGGTTACCGAAATAGATGGTTTTATGAATCAGCAATCGCATCACTTTCTGCTTTTCAAATTTGATGATGTCGCGGCCGCTTCAAATTCAAATGCGGCTGACGTTGATAACTTAGGTAAAGTAGCATTATTCAATACCTCGTTTGATGGTGATAAATCGTTAACTGCTTCTTGGCAAACCGATGCTAACTTGGTACTTCCTACAGGAACTGCTCTGTTTTGGGATCAAAAAACAATTTTGGATATGAACTACCATATCAAAAACTTCAACGCTGCCTTCGTACTTCCTTGCGATTTTTATTTTAATATTTATTATAAAACAAGGAGCGCTGCTACAATTGAAATGAAGTCGCAGCTTTCGCAACAAACAATTTCGCTTGTAATTCCAACAGGCGTACAAACCGAAATTTTTGACGACCCAGTTAATAATATGCAGAAGGAAACACGCTACTTGTGGATGGCTGCAGGTCATACACACGAGTGGGGTACTTCATTTGACTTGTTTTTGCGCGATACACTTGGAAACTTAAATTTAGATGACACTATTTATCATGGTGCGGGAATTGAAAGCTATGGCAACTGTTACTACGAAGGTGGTGATGGTTCAGGTATCTGGAAATGGCAACATCCTCCAATTGCTTATTGGCCTGAACTTCTCCCGATTAAATTTGGTAAATATGGTAATAAAAAGGCTGGCTTAGTTTCTAAAGCTACGTATAACAACACTACCGGCAGTACTTTGTATTTTAGTACGCAAACAAATGGCGAAATGCAATTGTGGTATTACATGTATACTTCTGAACCATTGTCAACATCCACAGCTATAAATGATAATTCTGCCAAGGGAATTTATTTCGAAATAATGCCTAACCCTATGAACAACAACGGCAAATTGATTTATACCTTGACTACCACATCTAATGTGGAGTCTTGTATTATGGATGTAACAGGCAAATTGGTTGCTCAAATGGATAATGAAAAGGAAGTAGAGGGCACACATGAAATCGTAATCGGTAATGGAGAAAAACTTTCCTCTGGAATTTATTTCGCCAGGTTGTCGGTGAATGGCATCGTTTACACCAAGAAATTTATTGTCAGCGAGTAGTTTAAACGAAGAAATATGAATTATAAAGAGGGAGTTTTGCTCCCTCTTTTTTTTGTTTTCATTCTTATCGCCACTGATCAAACAGCTGAAGTTGAGCAGTTATTCTTCACTTCAATTGTTATATTTGCCGCGCAAAAAATCAAATTATGTCAACAACAACTGAAACAAAATTGAATTACAAAGTAAAAGACATGTCGTTGGCGGCATGGGGTCGTAAAGAAATAAATTTAGCAGAAGCAGAAATGCCCGGTTTAATGTCGCTTCGCGCTCAATACGGAAAAGAGAAGCCGTTGAAAGGTGCACGTATAGCTGGATGCTTACACATGACCATTCAAACAGCTGTGCTAATTGAAACACTGGCGGCATTAGGGGCAGAAGTTACCTGGAGTTCATGCAATATCTTCTCCACCCAAGACCAAGCAGCTGCAGCCATAGCCGCAGCGGGTTTTCCGGTTTATGCTTGGAAAGGAATGAACGAAGAAGAATTTAACTGGTGCATTGAACAAACTTTGTTTGCTTTTGAAGGTGGCAAAGCATTAAATATGATTTTGGATGATGGTGGCGATTTGACCAACATGGTGTTTGACAAATTTCCTGAATTAGTGCAAGGCATTAAAGGAATTTCAGAAGAAACTACTACCGGTGTTCACCGATTGTATGAAAGAGAAAAAAATGGAACGCTTGTTCTTCCGGCAATCAATATCAACGATTCTGTAACTAAATCCAAATTTGATAACAAGTACGGTTGCCGCGAGAGTTTGGTAGATGCCATTCGCAGAGCTACAGACTTAATGATGGCTGGTAAGGTTGCCGTTGTTGCGGGATACGGAGATGTGGGCAAAGGTTCTGCCGATTCGTTGAGTAATGCAGGTGTTCGTGTAATTGTAACCGAGATTGACCCTATTTGCGCATTGCAAGCTGCGATGGAAGGTTATGAAGTGAAGACCATGGCAACAGCGGTGAAAGAAGCAGACATAATTGTTACTGCCACTGGTAACTGTGATATCATTCGCGAAGAGCATTTCCGCGCCATGAAACACAATGCGGTGGTTTGTAACATCGGCCATTTCGATAATGAAATTGATATGGCTTGGTTGAACGGCACTTATGGTAAAACTAAGGATGAGATTAAACCACAAGTTGACAAGTATACCATCGATAATAAGGACATCATCGTTTTAGCTGAAGGTAGATTAGTAAACCTTGGTTGTGCAACAGGTCATCCATCATTTGTAATGAGTAATTCTTTTACGAACCAGACACTTGCTCAGTTAGAATTGTGGTTGCACTCGGAGCGTTATGACAACAAGGTTTATACTTTGCCTAAGCACTTAGATGAAATGGTGGCTAAACTTCACCTCGAAAAAATTGGGGTAGAATTGGAAGAACTAAACGATAAGCAAGCTTCTTATATAGGAGTTAAGAAAACAGGTCCTTTTAAAGGAGAGCATTACAGATATTAAATTGTTGACGGCTGACAGTTGTCAGTTGACAGAAAAAAAAAGCAACACCAAACGAGGTTGCTTTTTTTGTTTGTGGAATGTATGTGATCTTGAGTGAAGGCTCTGCGGAACGAAACATCTTGTATTTCTTTAGAGGAGAAAACAAGTTCTCCCGATTAAAAAATCGGGACAGGCTTTCACTTCGCAAAGTCGAAGTTCAGGATGACATTACGCCAAAAGTGTTTTATTTCTCCACCACAAATCTTCCAAGCATTCTTCTCGTTCCTGTTGCATCAACAAGGGTTGCGAGGTAAACTCCGTTAGTGAGTTCAGCAACAGCAAAGGTTACTATTTTGTTTCTGGTGTTTACAGATTTAACTCTTTCCCCAAGTGCATTGTAAATTTCAATTGATGAATCACTATGAACCGCTTCATCATTGTTATGGCGTATATCGATGGTGAGGAAACAAGTTGCAGGATTTGGATACATATGAATTGAAGAAAGTTCAACTTCGGATATTTTAGTAATACATGAAATAGTTACTGTATCGCAGTGCGTAGAAACTCCAAATTGATTGTAGGCAGTTAAGCAAACCTGAATGTTGTTTCCAAGTGAATACATACCGTAATACTGAACTGTATTTGTGTTCGTGTATGTTGAATCAGGATCGGAATTTAATGGGTGAAAACCCCAAACTAAAGAATCGGCACTAGAAGAAGTGCTAGTTAATAACGCACCAACGCAGGTTGCGTAAGTGAAAGTATTATCCGTAAATCCCGCCACTGGCAACAAAGCAGGATCTGGATTTACGGTGAAAATTATCATCCCAGTATCGCAAAGCACGGGAGTGCCATTGTCGCAGAGACTGTACCAGGCGGTATCCGTGCCGATAAAGGTCGAATCTACAGTTATGCCTACCATGTCGCAACTGCCTCCAATATATTCAGTTACATAAGGCGAACCCCATACACTGTTCATACAAATGTTATCACCATCGGGGTCAACATCATTTGACGCTACGTGAAAAATTATAGTAGAACTAGCCTGCAATAAACTAACAGTATCATCAAACGCTACCGGTGCATTGTTTTGAGCAGAGATATTAGTTACATGAACACTGTCACAAAGCGTATTGCTTCCGGCAGTATTGGTAGCTGTAAGACAAACATAATACGCACCGTTTGCTGTATAAACATGCGAAGGATTTTGAGAACTCGAATTTCCGCCATCACCAAAATCCCAAGCCCATGAAGTAGGAGTATTAGTTGACTGGTCGGTAAAGTTTACTAAGCCACCACTTGGATTAGCCCATGTAAAAGCCGCTACAGGTTGAACGGCTGCATTGGTTACTACAACCTGCTTACAAACCTGAACACTGCTACCTCCTGCATTGGTAGCAATCAAACAAACATTATAAGTTCCGTTAGTTGCGTAAACGTGTGTAGGATTTTGAGAAGTAGAAGTTCCTGCATCGCCAAATGTCCATGCCCATGAAGTTGGATAGAAGTCTGACAAATCGGTAAACGCAACTGAGCCGCCCGCACCTGCTACAAAACTGAAATCTGCCACCGGTGCTGTTGGCGGAACCATTGACCAGCTAACCGATTGCAACACACTGGCGGTATCGTAATTAAAATTGACTACACTTCCTTTCGCTTCCTTAGTTACATAAGTATAACGAACCGTTGTTTGAGTAGTGTTTGAAACGTTTTGCCAAAAGCCAAACACAAGTGCTCTGATTACTGTATTAGTTGTTTCCTTCCGTTGCTTGCGCAAACATTTATAGGCACCTACCGGTGTAATTACTTTCCCCCAACCGTCAATTGTATCTGTATAAGTAGTATTGATAGTTAATTCAACCGAAGTAGCCAAAGGCTGACCAACTTGACTACCCGGTACTGTTTTTTGCAGATATGCGGTACCCGCAAAGGTGGTTAAGTAGTTTGATGGAAAGCGAAATAAATCGGGCTTGGTAGAATAAGCTGCCGAAACAGTGTTGCCCGGTGTTAGCTGTCCCTCAAAACCCTCAAGTGTTAATTTATTATTGGCGTTATCGGTGTTGGTTAAAAGAAAATTTATTCCATCAGCTGTAGTAGCAACATCTGCATTAGGGCAAGTAGTCAGTTGACTGTTAGTAGGCGTTTTGAATTCAGCCGTATCGTATTTAAATAAAACAAGATTGCTGAAATCATAAACCTGATTGGCTCCTTTGTTACCGAAGTTAACAGCCGGCAAAGGAAAAGTATCTTGTGCTATTCGTTGTGTAGAAGGTGCCGAGGGCACATCGGTAATGTTGTAAGTAATTTGCGAAAATGAAGAAGCGAAAACAGAAAGGATAATGGAAAGTGTAAAGAGTTTTTTCATTGATGATTTTTTTAGCGGGCTAAAACTAAAAACTTATTGGCAAGCGGCTATTTAAGTTTCTACCTATTTGAGTAGAGTAAATGAGTTTGTTGAAGGAACGAGTAGGTATGTTGTACTTGTGTTCCAGAAAATATGGAGGTTCTATTTATCAAACTTAAAATACACGAACAGCCTGCCAAAGTTTTTGCTATCGTTTTCTATACGATGATATTTTGATTTGATATGCGGCATTTGAAGAAATCGCTCTACTTTTTTTCGCAATTGTCCCGAGCCTTTGCCGGGAATAATTTCCACTTCTCTTATTTTATTCTCGATAGCTTCTTCAAATGCTTCTTCCAAAGCCTTGTCAATTGCTTTGCTATTGTTATAAATATCGTGAAGGTCAAGTTTTATGCGAGCCATTTTAAACGAAAAATTATTTCTTGCGCATGCCCCACCAAATCATAAAGGCATTGAATGAAGTAACCACAAAAGCAAAAACAGTTTTCATCCAACCCTTACTATGAAAATCGGGCAGGTCTCCTTGAATGATATTCAAAGATTGTTTCCAAACTTGAAAGTAATCACTGATGTAGTAAGCATCTTTAATCACAAAAAGTACATAGAAACCGAATGCCAGCAAATAAGGTACTGGCGAAATCTGTTTGATGGATTGTGAATAAACATTAGCGGCCACCACCAGTACAAGAAAAAAAAGATTCATCAAAAAAATCATTACCGACTTCGTGTTCTGATATTGCATACTGCTTTCATCAGGTATTTGTGTTGACGTGAGCGCATGCATAGCCCACCAGGAAAGAAAATAAGTAATGCCAATAGCAATAATGAAAAGGAAAATGAAAACGCGAAGTGCTTTTTTGGGATCGAATTTGAAGAACTGTGCACTGGTGTTTGATTGATGATAGAGATAACCCATCATAAAACCAATAGCTGCAATAAGTATGTAAATGATGAAGGAGAACATAATTAGGATTCGCAATTTCGCAATTTCGGAAATTTGAAAATGAAATTAATCTTAATCATTGGCTCTTTCTATTAACGAAGTAGGTAATTGTTTAGTTGTTTTGGCTCCCAGTTCTTTCATTTTTTCTGCGCGTCTAACTAAGTTCCCGCTGCCATCGTGAAGCTTTTTCATTGCATCTTCATAATCGTTTTGTGTTTTCTTTATACCGTTTCCAACTTTTATCAGGTCGTCAACAAAGGCAACAAACTTGTCGTAAAGTTTTCCTCCTTCTTCGGCAATTTCCAAAGCATTACGTGTTTGTTTTTCTTGTTTCCATATAGATGCAATGGTGCGCAACGTGGCCAGCAAGGTAGATGGGCTTACAATCACAATTTTTTTATCCCACGCAAAATTGAAAAGTTCAGCATCGCCTTGCACGGCTAAACTGAAAGATGATTCAATAGGAACAAAAAGCAAAACAAAATCGGGACTTTGCAAACCGGTAGCGGTTTGATAATTTTTATCGCCCAGTATTTTCACATGACTGCGCAATGATTCAATATGAAGTTTCAAAAATTTCATTCGTTCTTCTTCATTGGAAGCATTTACACAGGAGTTATAGGCTACTAAAGAAACCTTCGAATCAATAATAACATGTTTGTTATCTGGAAGAAAGATAACAGCATCGGGTCGTATTCTATCCCCATCATTATTGGTAGTGGCAAACTCGAGTTTGTATTCTTCACCTAATTTTAAACCGCTTCGTTCCAACACTTTTTCCAATACCATTTCTCCCCAGTTGCCTTGTTGTTTGTTATCGCCTTTAAGCGCTATGGCAAGTTGGTTGGCTTCGTCACTTATTTTTTTGTTAAGGTCAATCAGATTTTTGATTTCTACTTTAAGATTAATGCGCTCGGCCGATTCATCTTTATAGGTTTTATCTACTTTTAGTTCAAACTCTTTTATTCTCTCCTTTAGCGGATTTAAAATGATGTCGAGGTTATTCTTGTTTTGGTCGGCAAACTTTTGACTTTTCTCTTCCAAAATTCGGTTGGCTAAGTTCTCAAACTCGGTAATAAATTTTTTATTGAGTTGTTCTAGTTCTGTTTTTTGCTCTAGCAAGTTTTTATTCAAAAATTCATTCTCCTTTTTAGCCGAAGCAAAGGCTGAATTGAGTTCTTCATATCGCTTGCGCTCTTCGTTTACTTTTCTTTCTGTTTCGGTCAACACAATTTTCGAATCGTTTTTGGCTTCTATCAAGTTTTGCTCAGTAATTCTAGCTTTTTCGTTAGCAGTGCTCAAGGCAGTTTCACCTTTGCTTTTGAAATAAAAAAAGCCACCACCAACGCCAATTAGCAACCCAGCAAAAAGAAAGACCAAAGCCATTATCATAGTTTCAAACTTTAATTTTTAAATGTAACAATTCAATCGAAACATGAATTTGTATTTGTAAAAGCGTATAGCAAACAAATTACGCGATGTAAATGATTCTTAGGGTTTTGGAACCTTTTTTTTGATTTCAAGTATCATACAAGAAATATTTGTTACAAACAATCGCATTTATGAAACAAAAAAAATCTACGCCCGACCTTTTTCTCTACAAATTCAGCATTACTATGTTAAGCGCTTTAGCCACCTATCTTTTTGTTATGCTTTTTGTTTTTGTGATTTATGCGTAACTAACTTTAACGCTCTCCTTCCGCAATTCTCAAATTTTTCCTACTTTCTTTTTCTTTATCATTGATTTTTGAAAACAAAATCAATTGTAACGCATGCAGGTTTTAAAGTTTGGTGGAACATCAGTAGCTAATGCAGAAAATATTAGCAAAGCAGTTGCAGTTATGCGCAAAGCTTTAGACAAAGGCAAAACCTTTGTAGTAGTTTCAGCTTTAGGCGGCACCACCGATGTGTTGATTGATGCCGGTAAAATGGCAGCTGCAGGTAATGCATCATATACGGACAAGCTGAAAGCGATTGAGAACCGCCATTTGCAAACCATTAAGGAATTAATTCCGGTTACTGAACAGAGTTCTATTTTAAGTGCAATTAAAAAACAAGTCAACGAATTAGAATTGGTTTGCGAAGGTGTTTTTCTTTTGCGCGAACTCACTCCGCGTTCGCTCGATAAAATTGTAAGTTTTGGTGAGTTGATGAGTAGTATGATTGTTTCACACAAACTCAAAACCGAAAAGGTGAAGCATGTTTGGAAAGATTCGCGCGAAGTAATTTCTACCAATTCTGATTACACGCAAGCCGTTGTTGATTTTGCTAAAACAGATATTGCCATTCTCAATTTTGCGAAAGCAAATCCTTCATCGCTATATCTTTTTCCGGGTTTTATTGGCAGTGATGCGAATGGAATTACGACTACGCTGGGCCGTGGTGGCTCAGATTATACTGCAGCTATTATTGCGGCAGCGGTAAAAGCAGCTGTGCTTGAAATTTGGACCGATGTAAGCGGCATGATGACAGCCGACCCGCGTTTGGTTCCCAACGCAAAAGTTATTCCGCACATCTCTTATCAGGAAGCCATGGAACTTTCGCATTTCGGTGCTAAGGTTATATACCCGCCAACTATTCAACCAGTAATGGTTCTTGGAATTCCGCTATGGGTGAAGAACACATTTGCGCCTGATGAGGAAGGAACGCTCGTTGAAAATAAAAACGTGCGTAACTCAAATGTGGTAAGTGGATTATCGAGTATCAGCAAGATCTCGATGCTATTACTCGAAGGAAGCGGAATGGTTGGCATACCCGGATTTTCGAAACGTTTATTTGAAGCACTGGCGAAAGAAAAAATTAATGTGATTCTCATCACTCAAAGTTCATCGGAACATTCTATTTGCGTAGCTATTGATGAGTTGAATGCAGAAAAGGCGAAGACAGCTGTAGATGCTGAATTTGCTTATGAAATTTCTGAAAGGAAACTCGAGCCACTGAATATTGAAAACGGTTTAGCTATTGTGGCCTTGGTAGGAGAGAACATGCGCAATCATTCAGGAGTTAGCGGAAGAATGTTTGGTGCACTCGGAAGAAACGGTGTGAACATTCGTGCTATAGCACAAGGCTCTAGCGAAAAAAATATTTCGTCTGTAATCACTGCTATTGATGTAAAGAAAGCGATCAATGTTTTGCACGAAGAGTTTTTTGAAACCACCTTCAAGCAAATCAATTTGTTTGTGGCAGGTGCAGGAAACGTGGGCAAACGTTTTATTGAACAATTGAAACAGCAACACAGTTATCTGCAAAATCATTTGCGGTTGAATGTTCGCGTTATTGCTATTGCCAACAGCAAACGAATAGCCTTGAACGAAGAAGGAATCAATTTGAACGATTGGGAAAATGAAGTGAAGAAGGCAGATGATATGAAGTTGAACGATCTCGTTAGTTTTATTCATGAAAAGAATTTGCGCAATTCAGTTTTTGTAGATGTTACAGCCAGCAACGAAGCGGCCGATTGTTATTCTTTTCTATTAGATAAAAGTGTCTCGGTTGTAGCGTGCAACAAAATTGCCTGCTCTTCGGTTTTTAAAAAATATGAAAAGCTAAAATCAATAGCGCGCGAGCATCATACTTCTTTTCTTTTCGAAACCAACGTAGGCGCAGGTTTGCCCGTTATTGGAACACTCAACGATTTAATAAGCAGTGGCGATGAAGTACACAAAATACAGGCGGTGCTTTCCGGCACGCTTAATTTTGTTTTCAATAATTATGACGGCACCGTACCTTTTGCCGCTATTGTGAAACAAGCGCAAGAAGAAGGTTACACCGAGCCTGACCCGCGTTTAGATTTGGGAGGTACTGATGTTATGCGCAAGATTTTAATTCTTGCCCGCGAGTCAGGTTCTCGAATGGAAATGGAAGAAATTACGAATAACATGTTTCTGCCGGCACAGTGCATGAACGGAACCGTTAGTGACTTCTACAAAGAATTAGAAAAGCAGGAACCACATTTCAAAAAGCTTTATGACGAAGCCGCTGATAAGAACTGTAAGCTCAAATTTGTGGCGCAGTTAGAAAACGGAAAAGCTTCTGTCGGCTTGCAACACATTGGCAAAGACCACGATCTCTATCACCTCTACGGAAAAGACAATGTGGTTTTATTCTATACACGCAGATATGCGCAACAACCATTAGTAATAAAAGGAGCAGGAGCAGGAGCAGATGTTACTGCATCGGGTGTGTTTGCCGATATTATTCGCGCAGCAAATTATTTGTAAATATTATAAACATCCAAGGGATGCAGCGAATCATTAACCGAGTAGTATTCAAACACCACATGGTTTAAAGTGGCTTTCACTTTCATTGCACCGTGAGTGCTGTTTTCGCAATACACATCCAGTTTAGTGGTGTCGAGCGGATGCGCATTACAACTATACAAGTTTTCGTTTCCGCTGCTGCCGCAAATAATGTAAACAGGATTAGCAGCAGTTTTATCTTTTATGCGCGCATAAAAATGTTCGTGACCGCAAAGCACGGCATCAACTCCCCACTCGGTAAAAGGCCAACGCATTTTTACACTGCTGCCGTGGTTGCCGGGTGAGTATGGCGGGTGATGAAAATAAACCAACTTAAACGGCTTCTTGTTCAAAGGAATAACGTTGCTCAACCACGATGCCTCTTCCGAAGTGCAACAGGTTTTATCGCCCATTGTTCCTGTATTGATGGAATAAAAATGAACAGGACCCCATTCAAAATCAAAATTAGTTTCATCGCCAGGTAACGTGAAAAAACTTTTGTAAGGACCTAATGGAGGCACCGAATAATTATCGTGATTTCCGGGGCTTGGGAAAAAGCGATTCTTTCTTTCTTCGGTAGCCTTGCCATGACATTGAAGATTGGCAGGTGCATCGGGATTGTAAATATAATCGCAGAAATAATCGGCAATATTTGCTTTGATAGTAGTAATACTTCCTGTGGGATAGTTATTGTCGCCAGTTGTAATGATGAATTCAGGATTCCACGACTTAACCAGATTAGCCACCCTTAATTCGGCAGGTGAGTTTTCGCCATAGTCGCCAATTACCGCAAACATAACTGAATCACCTTCAACTGACACACTCTTACTAAAAGCAGAATCTACGGGCAGTTGCTTGCAAGTAGAAAGAAAAATGCAGGAGAAAGTAAAAACAGAAATTAGCTGGTGAAACATAGGTTGAAAAAAATTGATTGATACTATTTCTTACTCTTTCCTCTTTGTTCTGCTTGTTTCTGCACTTCAGCTAACTTCTTAGCCCAGCCGCTTGGCTGCTTCGGATTCTTTTTGTTTTCTTCAATTTGCTTATGCAGTTTTTCTTCGTTAATGAAGAACTTTTGAATAAGCCATTGGTGTGCTACTCCTAAAAGATTTTGCAACAGGTAGTAGTATGTTAATGCTGCAGGAAAACTATTGAACATAAACATGAGCATTACCGGCATAATGTAAGGCATGTATTGCATACCCGGTTGTTGGTTGGCCATTACATTCATTTGGCTATTCATTACTGCTTGTAGTACAGAGGTAATCGTCATTAAAATGGTGAACAAACTGATGTGGTCGCCAATCAACGGTATTGCTTTTTGGAAAGTATAAATGGAATCGTAACTCGATAAATCGGTAGCCCATAAAAATGATTGTTGACGCAACTCAACCGAAGCCGGGAAGAAATAATACATGGCCATTAATATTGGCATTTGAATCAATAGCGGAAGGCAGCCACCAAAAGGACTCACCCCGGCTTTGCTGTAAAGTTTCATTTGCTCTTGTCCCATCTTGCCCTGGTCATCGCCATACTTTTCTTTTAGTGCGGCAAGTTCCGGTGCAAGAATTTTCATTTTGGCTGCGCTCTCAATCGACTTTGCAGTTAACGGATGTAAAGCAATTTTTAGAATTAAGGTCATCAACAAAATGATAATGCCATAATTTAAGTGAATGCTATCGAACCAACTAAAAACCCAAATTATAAAACGCGTGATGTATTTTATCCAACTAAACATCCAAAAATCGGGACTCAGTTTTATGATGCTTTCTACATCTTTATCGAGCAAAGCAAGTTTGTTATAACTGTTTGGACCGGTATACACCTGAAACGGGTAGGTGGTCTTCTCGTTGTTACTATAAGGCAACGTAAAGTTGGCGTTGTATCGTTTTACAAAGCTGTTATTTTCTTTAGTGAAATGAGTTTTCAGTTTTCCGCGATGTATTTCGCCCTTGCTGAACAAGGTAGTATTGAAAAACTGTTGCTTATACGAAATCCACTCTATAGGTGTATCAAAAACCAATTCGTCTTCCTCGTTATCTTCATTCAAATGCGCAACATCACTTTGGTTATAACGAAAGTAAAGAGCACTGTATCGTCTTTCCAACTCTATGTTTTTTTCAACGCTAGCAAGTGTGTTCTCCCATACTGCATTAATAAAAGTGCTGTTTGCCGGAATGATGGAGTTCAGCCCGTTTAGGCTCACATCGTAGTTCAATAAATACGAATTGCCTTTGAGCGTATATTTTTGTTCAATGTATTTTCCATCACCTGCACTTAAGCGCAGCGCAAAAGTTTTAGAAGAATCACCTATTACCGAGAAACTTTCACCCACCGGTTCAAAGTAAAAATTCTTGGTGTCTACAACCCGATTATCATCAATTGGAAACTGATAGCTGAGAGAATTAGTTTTATCAGTGAAAAGAATGAGTGGCTTTTTATCCCACGTTTTGTAATTCTTTAGCTCAATACTTTTTATCTGTGCTCCTTTAGTGGTAAGGGTTATTTTTTCTACTTCGTTTTCAATTACAAAAAGCTTTTCCTCGCCTTGTGCCGCACTTGAAAATGCACCGTATTGTAATTGCAGAGTCGATGAATCTGTGCGTATGCCAATGGTTTGTGCTGTTGAATCAACTGACCCAAGGGAGGTAACAGGTGCGGAGCTGGCTTTGCTTATACTATCACTTTTCAGTTGTGCGTTTTGAATTTTCTCTGTTTTCTTTTCCTCCAGTTTTATTTTTTTCTCTTCATCCATTTTCTTTTGCTGGTAGAAAACAAAAGCAAGCATCAACACTACTATCAAAATCCAACCAATAACGGTTTCTTTATTCTTATTGAACATCTTTTAAAAATTGAGGGCGCAAACGTAAGAAATTTAGCGTTTGATGCTAACAAGACGCAATACCGAGCGTTTCATTTTAAACCCACACATTTTGCAGCACATACCACCACTTGTTTGTAATTGACATGTGAATAAAACATTGACACAATAATTTACTTGTGTGAAACCTTTTGCGCTTGTATGCCGTAAATGATTTTGTCGGACGCAACTGGAACTTGCCGAAGACGATTGGGACCATCGGGAATGAAGGAACATTAACGAACAAGCTAAAACGGTCACCCATGAGAGTATTAATTTTTACACTGATTTTCGCCACACTTTCTTCAAGTGTATTTGCTACACAAAACAAAAAACAGGTAAAGCTTCGCATACAAGCTCCTGCAGGTAACATTGATGAAGCAACTATTTATTTTGACCAGAATATAAATCCGGCTTATATAAATGCCGAAGACGCTCAAAAAATATTTAGCGGTATTGCAGGTGTTCCTGTAATCTATTCAGAAAGCGTTGACAACATTCCCTGCTCAATCAATGGAGCAGGAACGCTTTCAAACACTGAACTAATGAGTATAGGTGTTGATGTAGATGCAGATGGTCTATATAATATTACAGCACCTAACCTCACCAATTTTGATCCTACTTCGATTATACGATTAGAGGACCGTGCAAACGGTAGATTTACTGATATGCGTACCAACTTTTATCAGGCTCAAATGACTGCGGGAGAATCCGCTACTGGTAGGTTCTATCTTCATGTTTCGTATCCTGTTTCAGTAAGTTCAACAGTAGCCGGTTGTTTTAATAATGATGGTGCTTTGAATGTGACTGCAGATAACTCAATTACCTGGACCGCATGTCAGTTGTTTGATATGTTCAACAATGCAGCTGGTGCTTACAACAATATTACCGGTGCATACAGTTTTACGGGATTAGCCGAAGGCGATTACTACATGGCCTATACCTTTGGTGCATATCAAACCACCGTTCCTTTTCACATCAGTGGAAACTACATTGTAGCTAATATTCAAGCATCTGCAGTAGTAGTAGCTACCGGAGAGCCGGTTGATTTTAGCGCGGTGGCAAACAATTCCAATCAATTCGAGTGGGATTTTGGTGACGGCACTTTAATCTATGGCATAGCGCACCCTACTTTAGCTTATTACGAACCAGGCGTTTATCAGGTTAACTTAAAATGTTCAAATAGTATAGGCTGTATTGATAATGCGCAAATTGAAATCACTGTATCACAAGCACTGGCAGTAAATGAAGTCGAAACGAAATCTGTAAGCATTTCGGCACAACAGAAGTCCGTAATCGTGAATTTGAATGACGCCAACAATTTGAACGCCCAAGTTCAGGTTTACAACATGATTGGTCAGTCGGTTTATCATGCACCGCTTGCTTCGCAAACCTCAACCGTTAGTTTTGATGAGCAGCCGGTTGGTTACTATGTGGTTTCGGTAAAAAACGCCGAGCAAACAACTACTAAGCGAGTATTCATAGGAAAATAACAACACCGCATTTTGTTTAATTAGAGAGCCCGCCTTGGGAAAAGGTGAGGCTCTTTTTCTTTTATGCAATAGGTATTGATTAACTAATTTTTCTACTCATTTGTGTCGGATAAAACTTGTTGAAAGTCGGTTCATGCATTATCTTCATTCTTGTGAAAATTTTGACAGCCACCCAAGTTCATGAACTTGATAAATACACTATAACCAAGGAAAACATTTCTTCAGTTGAGTTAATGGAACGTGCTGCGTATCAATTTTTCCATCGGCTTACCTGTTGTGTAGAGAAGAAAAAAAGCATTTCAGTTTTTTGTGGCAAAGGGAATAATGGTGGAGATGGACTCGCTATTGCGCGATTGTTGCTCGAAGCAAACTATAGTGTAAAGGTTTTCGTGGTTGAACATTCTTCAAAAGCCAGTAAAGATTTTTTACTGAATTTAAAGCGAATGGATAAAAGCAAAATTGCTTTCATTAAAACCGCTAAGCAAATTCCGGTTATCAGAAAAGATGAGGTAGTGGTTGATGCTATTTTCGGTAGCGGTTTATCGAGGGCAGTGGATGGAATTTCTGCTTTGGTTGTTAATGCAATCAATAAATCAAAAGCAGAAATTTACTCGGTAGATGTTCCTTCAGGCTTGTTTTGCGACAAGTTGAATAATGCAAAAGATTCGATTGTGCATTCCACTTGCACGTTCACATTTCACGCACCTAAATTTTCGTTTCTTTTTGCTTCGAATGGAAAATATGTTCCCGACTTTAAGGTGCTTGATATTGGTTTGCATACTAATTATGGCGAGAAACTTCCTTCAGATTCGTTCTACATCAACCACGATTTTATTCAACCATTTTTTAAGAAACGCGAAAAGTTTTCGCATAAAGGAAATTTTGGACATGCATTAATTGCAGCGGGAAGTTTTGGAAAAATTGGTGCAGCGGTGCTTGCCACCAAGGCCGCTTTGCGCAGTGGTACAGGTTTAGTAACAACACTTGTGCCCGCCTGTGGTTATGATATTCTACAATCGTCAGCACCTGAAGCCATGTGCATTTTAAATGGCGATTCGCATTTGTTCAATGTTCCTGATGTGAGCCATTTTAATTCCATTGCTGTAGGTCCGGGTATTGGAACTAATAGCGGTGCTATCAATTTTTTTTATGAATTACTGAAACTAAATAAGCCACTGGTGCTTGATGCCGATGCGCTCAATATTATTTCAGAAAACAAAAAATACTTGGATTTAATTCCTAAGGGCTCGGTACTCACTCCGCACGTGGGAGAGTTTAAACGCTTAGTTGGTGAATGGAAGGATGATATAGAGAAACTTGAAATGCAGAAGCAGTTTTCAAAGAAGTACGGTGTGGTGGTAGTTCTGAAAGGTGCACATACTTCCGTTACTTCAGTAGATGGCAAAGTTTATTTCAACAGTTCAGGAAACCCCGGCATGGCAAAAGGAGGTAGTGGCGATGTACTTACGGGAATTATAGCTGCGCTGATTGCGCAAAACCATACAGCGTTAAACGCAGCAATTTTAGCCGTTTATGTTCATGGGCTTGCAGGCGATTTTGCTAAACGTGATTTAGGTGAAACCGCTATGAAAGCAAGCGATATCATTTACTACTTGCCTAAAGTGTTTAAGCCGTTCGAATGATTGGTTGTTGGTGACTCTCACAGAAACCGCAGGATAAAACACCAACGGCTAAAGGTTTTACAAAGTTCCTTTTTCATAAACATGAAAATTCATTCCGTAAGCATCGGTGAACATTATACTTTTTGAATGGTAAGTTTGGGAGATAACACAATCTGCTGAAAGCAACTCTGCTTTTGCAACTTCTATTTCTTCTACTTCATATTCAAAGAAAACTTCGTAAGGTTTTGCACCTTCTTCGATATAAAAATTGGTATCGCCTTTTACAAAGTGAGTTTCTGTAGCACCTTCTTTAATCACTTCCCATCCGAGCGTATCGCGATAAGAGAGAATTGCTTTTTTATAATCACGTACGTTGATAGCGATGTGTTTGGTCATTTTGAATAGCATGTGACTCGATTTTGGTCAGAATTATTTTTTTTAAAACTTCGGACAATAAACCTTTCTATTGAACTGCCTTTCCCAACTGCCTACATATACAATTGAAAGTTCGGGGCCACCGTTAGCGCGGCTGGCGGTTACAAGTTTTGAAAGGGTGATATCGTAATTCAACAAAAAGCGCATAGATTTAAAACCATAACCAACAGTGGGAGCGAGCGCATCTTTTGCGCGATAGTAAGCACCTATATAAAAGCTGTGTTGCGGATTACTGGTGAATTTATTTTTGCTGGAATAACTAAACAGCGTGCCCACTACAATTTCTGACGCAGCTTTTTCATAACCGTAATAAGCGTTGAACTGCAAACTCATTTGCTCGTCAATTTTGTATTGAACACCCGCATCGGCCTGATAGCGAAATCCAAGCCGCTCATCGTTATTAAAAAAAGTGTGTTTCGGTCGATTGATGTGCAGCATTGAAATTCCCAAATCAAGTTTCACCTGCTCGTGTATTTGCCCGCCAAAATGCAAACCCGCACTTACATCAAGCATTTGAAAACTCTCTCGCTGTACCGGCTCGCTTGAACTGAGTGAAGTATTAAAGCCCATATCTTCTACCCACTGATTATTGAAATAGAATTTCGAAAAATCTACAGAACGAATCACATAACTCAAACCCGCACCTGCCGACAAAATATACTTATGATGCTTGTCAAATGCCTGATGGTAAGCAAAACTTCCACCGAAGCGTTGGTACTGCAAACTACCATCACCGGCAGCATCGTTCAAAAAATGAAAGCCCAAACCAAACCAACCTACTTTCAATTTCTTTTCGCCAAACGATAAATCTACATAAGGAGATTCGGTGTGATAGGTGTAAATCTTATTGTTGATGGCAAAGGGCCACTGCGCTTTAAAATTAAAACCGATTCTGTAGTTGCCATTGAAATAACCGGTGTGTGCAGGATTAAGAATTAGCGGAGTGGTAAAGAATTGAGTGAAATGAATATCCTGGGAGAAACTACAAATTACAAAGTACAAATTACAAAGTAGGAAGACCAGATTTGCCTTTACTTTGTAATTTGTAATTCGTACTTTGTAATTCTTCTTCATCGCAGTAAAGTGATGTTTCCTTTCAAAAATTTATTGTCGCCATTTACAAGCACTGCAGTTACTGCGTAGGTGTAAACTTCCATTTCCTGTAGCATGCCCTTGTAAACTCCGTTCCATCCCTCGTGTTGATTGTGGCTCTCAAAAACCTTTTCGCCCCAACGATTGAAAATGCTAAAATCGAGTTCAACAATTCCTTTCCCTTCTACATAAACTACATCGTTAATGCCATCGCCATTCGGAGAAAATGCATTCGGTACACCAATAAGCGAAGTGAAGGAGATGAAAATGTTTTTGCAAAAAGTGTCAATGCAATTGCCATTGATAGCAGTTAAGCAAACAATAACTCCGTAAACCGTTTCGTAAGTGTGAACAGGATTTTCTTCATCAGTTGCAGTAATTCCGTCACCGAAATTCCAAAACAGATTGATGTAAGCAGTACTGCTGTTATTGAACGTAATTGGTTTTTCGTAACCAATGGTATCTCCAATGGTGTAGAAATTTGCAATGGGTTGTTCGTGCACAATTACGTTGTGAATGGCGGTGTCGCGCACGTTGCAGGTGTTTGTATCCAAACCAATTAGTTGCACAAAATAATTTCCAATAGCAGTGTAATCGTGTGAAGGTGAATATTGGTTCGAAAAATTTCCATCAGCAAAATTCCAGATGAATTGGGAGCTTGGATTACTGAAGTTGTTGAATAAAACAATAGTGCCCAAACAAACATCGGTCGTTGTAAAATCAACATTCAAATTCGGAAGCATGGTTACTGTTTGCGAAACTGTATCGAGCGGATGACAACGGTTTGTATCCTGCACAATCAGTGTTACGGTATAAGTATTCGGCAAATGATAAACATGATTTTCATTTTGCAAAGTTGAAAAAGTTGAATCGCCAAAACTCCAGAAATATTGTTGCGCGTTGGTGCTTTGGTTGGTTAAAGTGATAACAAGATTAGAATCACAATCATTCAATACGTTTAATTGAAATGCTGCATGAACAGAATCATTAATCACGGTTACAGTTCCAAAAGCTGAATCGGCTTGTATACAGGCGTTGGTATCAATACCAAGCAGCGTAACTGCAAAATTTCCTGTGTTGGTGTACGTATGCGAAACCGGATTCACGGTAGATGAACTTCCATCACCAAAATGCCAGGTATAATCGGTAGTAAGCAAATTTGAAACAGCAACAAAAGTTGCTGTGAAGGGCAAACATCCAACTGTATCATTTATGCTTAATGCAATTTGTACAGGCGATAAACTGATAGCAATTTCTGATGTATCAAACTTATGGCAGAGCACATCAAAATCGGTGATGAAGTGTGAAATGGTAAATGTTCCTCCTGCGCTGTATGTATGCGAGGCACTATTTACATTATTGAATTGTGTGCCGTCACCAAAGTCCCAGGTTTGTGCATCGGCACCTTGGTAAGTGGTCCATACATTCACCTGCACCGAATCGCATCCATAGAATATTCTGTTGAAATTAAAATCAGCATCGGCCGATGAATCGATGGTGACGATAACGGCAAAAGCCGTGTCTGTAAGATTGCATGAGTTAGTATCATTCACAATCAACCTAACCTGGAAGGTATCAACTGTAACAAACGTGTGTGCCGTTGTTCGTGAGGTGTCGGAACTTCCATCACCAAAATCCCAGTAGTAACTGGAGCCTACTATTTGTTGCGCATCAAAATCAATGGTAAGCGGAATGCAGCCGTAGGAATTGTTTAGAACAAAAGCTGCATTGATTAGCGGTGGAATTTGTATGAGGCTGGTAAATGTATCCTCGAGATTACACTTGGTAGTGTCGGTCACAATCAGCGTTACGTTGTAACTTCCCGTGGAAGGGTACTGATGTGTAACAGAATCAAGTGTGGAATTAATGCCATCACCAAAATCCCAACGATAAAATGTAGTGGAATAATTATGCGATACAAAAACAACTTCGTTACTGTCACAATGGATAACAATGTTGGGCAGAAAATTTGCCACCAACGAGTCATCGCGTACATACACTTCGAGGTAGGCCGTGTCGGCAAGGTTGCAACTGTTGGAATCAACTCCTACTAGCATTACATTATAAACTCCGGTATCGGTATAGGTATAAACAGGATTTGCCAGCATTGAAGTGGCATTGTTGTCGTCAAAATTCCATAATAAATCTTGGGTGCCGTTGGTAGTGCTTTCGAAATTTACAGTGAGCGGAACACAGCCCGTTGCACGTGGATGTGCATCTACTGTTACCTGAACTCCACCTAGATTGAAAGCTATTTTTAGTCCGAGCAAATTGCAATTGCTGCTTTGATTTTGTGGCGACCACACTCCCGGTGTGCTGGGAGTAAATGAAGTTCCACCACAACCTGCGCAAATTGCCTGATACATTACTCCGCGTTTATCAAAGCGGCTTGTTCCACCATCTACGTGTTCAATTCCGTTACCACCAAAATAACTTCCGTAGAGTTGTGCCGTTGCGTTTTTCTTGAGCACGAAAAAATAAAAATCGGTGCCGTCAGTATTTGTTTGCAAGGCATCTGGAGTAAGAGGCATGTTCAAGCCTGGATTTAAAAAACCAGGGCAACAATTTCCGGAATTAAAAACCTGACTATTGTTTGTCCAACCAGCCACATAAACATTTTCGCAGGTATCCACCAAGAAAGCCGTGGGTGAAATATTTGGTTGACTCATTCCGTTTCCAAAAACCGTAGAATAAAAAACTGAGCTCAAATCAGGAGAGACTTTGGAGATAAATTGTCCACTGTTTGGATTTGAATAAAGCGCATTGAAAACAGGATAGGCTCCGGTTGTTTGTCCCATTACATACACATTTTTTACGTCATCTAATTTCACGAAATAAACTTGGTCTTCGCCCGCTGTGCCTAAGTAGGTCGAACTCATGAGCGCAGTTCCGGCAGAATTAATTTGCGCCAAAAAACCGTCTGTAGTTCCGCCCATATAGGCTGTGTGTAATGCGCCTGCAGTGGTTGGAAAATCTGTGCTCATGGTTCCGCCCGCTACATATAAAGTGCCGTTGGGTCCAATGTCAAGCGAGTAACATGCATCTTCTAAAGTGCCACCGATATAAGTACACCAAATCAATTGAGAACAATCGCTGTTGAGTTTAAAAGCACAACCGTCTTGCGCACCACCAAAAATAGTTTGCGAAGCACCGCCCGTGGTTGGAAAATTTGACGACATAGTGCAACTGGCAACATAAATATTCATGGCCGTGTCAATATTTATTTCACCCCGATTCTGGTCGCCATAATTTACTTTCAGTTTTCCGCTAGTAAATTCTTGGCCTTCATAATTTATTCCATCCAAATCGGTTCCACCAACAAAAGTAGAACCAATCAAAGCTGTTCCGGCAGAATTAAATTTGGTCACTACAATGTCTGATAGTCCATTGATGTTAGCATCATACGCATTGGCAGAAACCGGAAAATTGGCGGAGAAAGAAACTCCATAAATAATCAAATTGTTTTGTGCATCAACCACCAGCGAGTTAGGCGTATCATTATCATTTCCTCCCAGGTAAGTAGAATAAATGACCGTGGTTCCATCGGCCGAAAATTTGGTAATCGCCATATCGCAAGCATATCCAATTCCATTGCCGGCTCCTACATTTCCTGTAGTCGACAAACCAGTTCCGCTTCCCCAGGTTATTTGAAATGCGCCCGGAGTAATTACATAACTCGAACCGGTGGAAGGATAATCGCAATTGACATAGCCACCCACATACATGTTCCCTTGATTATCGTAAGTAGCGGTGTAACCCCAATTATCAGCAGTAGAACCTGTGTAGGATGAAAATACCAATGTAGGGTCTATGACTAAATCGCGAGTTGCGTCATAACCATTCGGAAAAGAGAACGAAACCGTTTTTGTAACGGTGTTTAACACGTAATCGCATTTTACTTCTTGTAGATTACCATTGAAAGTTTGATACGCAAAAGGCGAAAGTTCTCTGAATTTTCCGATAGAAGTTTTGTAATGCAACTCGCCATCTTCAATTTTTAAATCGTCAACTCCTTCATAACTCAATTGTATGTTTGCAGAAGAATGAGAAGTATGAACTACGAATTCGTATTTGAGCGCATCGCCACTGCCAAACATTTTTGCATCAATGCCATTCCACAAATTGTTGTAATTAATTTTTTTATAGAGCCCAACTTTACTTGCCCAACGCGCACTATTATTTCCTAAAAAATAATTACGATAAGTTTTTTGTTTTTCTACTGCATTTATTTCAACAGCCAAATTGCTATTGACAAAATTGATACTGAAAAGATGTGCCTGCACACTTGTGTCAGCGCGAAAATGATGCGCTTCATGAGCTGCTTGCGCATCAAACATCATTACACTGAGTTTGGTTTTTTCCGCCACTAATTTTCCGCCATGTAAATCGGCTACATACTTTACAGCATTATTCCACTGCCCTTTGTTCTCCGTAAACTGCAATGAACTAGGCACACGTATGTTCTTCGACTTTTCTGCTTTCGAAAAACCAATTGAACCAAGGATAACCAACCATAAGATAGCGAAACGTAAAACTGATTTCACTGTATGTGTGTTGCGAATAAAGATAGAGAAAATTAAATGCACGTTGGATGAAACGAAAAAAAAGATTGAGTAGAGATCCAATTGCCATTAGCCATTAGCTATATCAGTAGCGTTCAATGCTTAGGTAAGAATTAAACCCGCGCAATAATTTCGAAACCTTTGCGTTTATTAGCACCAAAATCAAAAACCGTTGAAGCGTATTCTATTTTTTGCATTTCTCCTCCTTCTCCAAAAAATTACGTTCGCCCAAATTGGTGGTGAAAGCACCTATAAATTTCTTTCCCTTTCTCCCGATGCGCGTATTACGGCTTTAGGTGGAACTAACGTTTCCATTCTAGATCATGATGTCAATTTGCAGTTAGCAAATCCGGCATCGCTCAATCGCAAAATGAATACTCAGGCTGCTTTTGGTACCGTGGTTTACCCGGGCGGTGTAAATTTTGGCAATGTGGCTTACGGTAAGCGATTTGATAAAATACCGGGCACTTTCGGTTTTGGTTTGCAGTACATTGCCTATGGCAAGTTTAAAGAAACCGATGTGGAGGGAAATCAAACAGGAAATTTTAGTGCTGGTGAAATGAATATTTACGCGGGGTATGGTTATCAGTTTGGTAAATTATTTTCGGTAGGAGCTAATGCGAAATTTATTTATTCCCAGTTGGCACAATACAGTTCGGTGGGTATGGCGGCAGATTTAGCGGTTATGATTAATGACACTGCACATAATGTAACTGCAAGTATTGTCGCAAAAAATATTGGTGCTCAGTTTAAACCTTATAATAAAGGGAGTCGTGAGCCGCTTCCGTTCGATTTGCAAGCGGGTTTATCTTTCGGTTTCAAAAATCTTCCTTTCCGTTTTCATCTCACCTTTCATAACTTGTATCGTTGGGATATTAGGTACGACAATCCTGCTGATAACGTTTCCGATAATCTCTTTACTGATTCTTCTGAAATTAAAAATCCGAAAAAATACATTGCCGATAAACTTTTCAGGCACGTGATAGTAGGAGTGGAGTTCAACATTAAAAAAATTGTGCGTTTACAAGTTGCCTATAATCATTTACGCCAGCAAGAATTAAAACTTGCCACCAAGCGCGGAGTGCCCGGACTTTCATTTGGTTTAGGTGTGCGCATTCGTCAGTTTGATTTTAGTTATGGTTTTCAACCCATGGCACAAGGGCAAATTATGAATCACCTTACGTTCACTGTTTACACTGCGGGTTTTGTGAAAAAGAAATCTGCTCCCACTGCCGAAAATCAAAAAATGTAAATGAAGAATTTTTACGCGTTTGCTTGCTTTGCTTTTATCCTTATTCATTCTTCATCCTGCAAAAAGGAAATCTCTTCTACTTCTACTTTCGACTATTCGAATTTCACAGTAACTGATTCTTCTTGTCTTTATGTAGCTAATGTTGATTCTACCGATTGGACTTATGACGCTTCCTGGACAACTGCAGAAACTGCTTTGTTGAATTTTAATGATACCATTTCAACACTTGACAGTACGGCCGGATACGTTCAAGTATCTGCCTCTTGTTCAAATCCATCGGCAGGTCTGTTTATTATGGGCACCGATGTGGAGAAGGCTTGTTCAATGAAAATTGCAGTGGTGAACAATAAGTTAGAGGTGATACACTACAGAACCGCGAAACTAACCGGTGGTCCAATGATGCATTTTTTTGATTTTCAATACACAGGTTCTTTTCACAAGAACGAAAATTACCGCATGTATTATGGCTTCTATACTTCTAAAGATTCGCTTTATTACAAAGGGCACGGAGATTTTAGAATTGAATGAGACTTAAGGATGAAGTGACGATGAGACATGATGACGAAGTGACTATGGGATATATGAAACTTCCATCTTGAAATCATGGAAGATTTATAGTTGTGCGTAAACTACGTTTTATCAATTTGCTGCATATATTCGCTTTCGGTTATTTAACCAAAACAAAAATCATTATGAAAAAGTCGTTTATCCTATTAGCAATCATTGCGGTTGCATTTTCTTTTACAATGTCTTCATGTTCTAAGGAATCAACTACACTTACTACTTTGCACGGCACTTGGATGCTAACTTCTGAGTTGGATGCTTCAGGCTTGCCGGTTTTACCTGCAGTTGGTTGTACTACCGAAGAACTCATAACATTTTTCCTTTGTAAAGACAATGACCAAGGTGATTGCGAAGGAACTCAAAAATATACGCTCAACTGTACAGGCTTCTTAGTTCCTACTATTTCAACAAGTAGTTTTAGTTACCGTGTGTTCGAAAAAAGTCAATTAGTTTGGAGCGGAACTTATTACGAAATCGAGTCAATCAGCAAGAAAGAATTGAAAATTCATCGTGCTTCTACTCCTAAAGCAACTTTAACTTTCGGAAAACAATAATCTAGGTACAGATTACTGTTTCAAATAGTTTTCAGGAAATCCACTTTCAATGAAGGTGGATTTTCTTTTTTTAGCAACTTGTAATACTTTCTTCAAAATGAATTCTTCCGCTCAATTTTCTTCCTCACTTCCTTTAATGGAACATTTCTACACCGTGCAGGGGGAAGGTTTTCATCAAGGTAAGGCATCGTATTTCATTCGTTTAGGCGGATGTGACATTGGTTGTGTATGGTGCGATGTAAAAGATAGTTGGGATGCAACAAAGTTTGACCCAATTGATGTGGAAGAAATTGTAAATCATGTGGTGCAAAGCGGGGCAAAAATTTGTGTGGTAACGGGTGGGGAACCAATGATGCATGATTTGGCTCCGTTAACCGCTGCACTTCATGCCAAAGGAATTAAAGCGCATGTTGAAACTTCGGGTGCTTATGATATTACCGGCCATTGGGATTGGATTTGTGTTTCACCTAAACGATTTAAACTGCCGGTGGATTCTTCTTTGTTAAAAGCTAGTGAATTGAAAGTGGTGGTGTTTCATAAAAATGATTTCAGGTTGGCAGAAGAGTATCAATCGAAAGTAAGTTCTTCCTGCAAATTGTTTCTTCAACCCGAGTGGAGCAAGGAGAAGGTGATGCTGCCGCTGATGATTGATTATGTAAAGGCAAATCAGCAATGGGAAATTTCGTTGCAAATTCATAAGTATATGGATATACCTTAGACATCAACAAAAGTTCCACTTCTTAAAGAAGTGGAACTTTTTTAAGAAGTGGAACATTATATTCGCCCATCCAAAAAATTAAACATCTATTACCATGAAGAAAATTTTGTTTCTCGCTTTTGCCAGTGTTCTTGTTTTTACTTCGTGTAACAACAACGCTGCACCAAAAGTTGATAATGATTTTGAAAAACAATTGCAAGAGAAATTTATCAA
Organism: Bacteroidota bacterium; assembly: GCA_947479455.1. GTDB lineage: Bacteria > Bacteroidota > Bacteroidia > Chitinophagales > LD1 > Bog-950. The sequence continues at coordinate 33,110 of CANJZE010000004.1, read as the reverse complement.
TGCCAAAGAAGGCGATGTAATTGAATTGCCCGAAGGAACGTATTCGCTCAGTCGTTCTTTAATTCTTGACGGCATAAAGAACATTACCATACGCGGTAAGGGAAAAGATAAAACGGTTCTAACCTTTAAAAATCAAAAAGATGGTGCAGAAGGTTTGCGCATAACAGCCGATGGTATTGTGCTGGAAGATTTTGCAGTGCTTGATGCCAAAGGAGATTGTATAAAAGTGCAGGATGCTACAAACGTAACGTTTAGAAGAATGAAAATGGGATGGACTTCTTTGCATGATACCAAGAACGGTTCTTATTCTACTTACCCTGTTGGCTGCACCAACGTATTAATTGAAGAGTGTGATGTGTTTGGTTCAAGCGATGCCGGTGTGTATGTAGGCCAATCGAAAAATATTATTGTGCGCAAAAATAATGTGCACGATAACGTAGCTGGAATTGAAATTGAAAACAGTACGGATGCTGATGTTTATGATAATGTTTCTACGAACAACACCGGTGGAATTTTAATTTTTGATTTACCCGATTTGCAGAAAAAAAACGGCAGCCGTTGCCGCGTGTATAACAACAAGATTGTAAATAATAACGTACCTAATTTTGGTGTGAAGGGAACTACCGTAGGCGAAATACCTGCCGGCACGGGAGTGATTGTAATGGCTACCAACCAATGCGAAGTTTACAACAATGAAATTTCGGGGCACAACACCGTGAGTGGTTGTGTAATTAGTTATATGGCTTTAAACAAACCGTATAAGGATACTATCTATGACCCTTACAGCGGTGGAGTTTCTTTTCATGATAATAAGATTGCCCGTGGTAGCGGCAAAACCGACCAGAGTGTGATATTTGGAAAACTGTTTGCCGCAATTTTTGGCGACCAGGTGCCTGATTTAGTTACTGACGGTGCGGTGAACCCTGCTTATAAGAATCCCGATGGAAGTTTGAAAGAAGACCAGAAGATTTGTTTCCATAACAACGGCAACGCCACTTTCAGCAATATGGATTTGTTGAATAAAGGAAAAAACCGTAGTAGCGATATTGGAAAATTTGATTGCACTAATGCTCCGGTTACAGAAGTGAAATTGAATTTGCCGTAGGGCAGACACAAGACAAGAAAGCAAAAAGCCCTTCGATTATCGAGGGGCTTTTTGTTTTTTATGTTTCGCAATAAAAGCAAAGTTTGATACTTTGGATTCATAAAATCATTTTATGAATAACTCCACTCCACTAAAAACTTTCGGTAGTTTGTATCTACTTTTTGTTGCTATGCTAATGCAAGCCCAGGATAAAGTTTACACTTACGATACGCGAATTATTCAGGCTAAAGTGTTAGAAATATCACCAACACAAATCAAATTTGTAAGAAGTGATTTACCTAGTGGTCCATCGTACACTATGAACTTGAGAGATATTGACTCTATCGTTTATTCTAATGGTATAAAAGAAATTTTTCAGGTTCGAAAGCCAAGGAGGAATTACAAGGTGAATATTCCTCAGTTGAATACTTGGAATTTTAATCCGGTCGGTTTTGCTCATTTGTCCGCTTGCCAAGCTTATGAAAGAAGATTGAAAAATGGAATCGTTGGATTTCGTGTGCCTCTTTACATTGGATTTTCGCTAAACGCTATTGCGGGTTTCACAAAATTTCAATCCTTTTGGGCTGACCAACCGTTCTCTAATTCTTATGAGTATGAACGCAAGGCGTTTAATATGGCAACAGGACTAAACGCAAAAATTTATTTTTTCAAACACAGGATCATTCGAATTTTTGCAGGACCGGAAGCAGATATCGGTTTTTCAATTTATAAGAACAACACGTATCAGTACAACAACTATTATTCCACACAAATTGATACTAAACCGCACATTGTTGGAACATTTGCTGCAGCTGCTACTTTTGGTTTGTGTATTAACCCCGTTGATAAATTCAACATAACGGTGAACGGAGCGGTTGGAGGAGCTAATGTATTTGGAAAAAAAGAGGATAGCTATTGGACAGGTGTTTGGCAAATAGGAGTTTCGTTGGGAACCAATTTTTGAGAGTTGCGGTAGTTGGATAAAATTTTTGGTTTTCAATCAAATAGAGTTAGTATTCAAATTGTATTACGGCACCTGCAATTTCTTCAAATGCTCTTCGGCCCTTTTAAAATCAGGGTCAATATTCAGGCAGGTTTGATACAAAGCGACCGCTTCTTTTTTTCTTCCTAAATCTTCGGCACATAAACCTTGACTGAAATATGCTCCAGCGTATGTGGGCAATACTTTAGTGGCAAGTTGGTAATAGTGATACGCTTGTGGTAAGGAATCCATTTGATAATAGCAAAATCCGGTGCCCATATAGGCTTCTACATTTTTGTAGTTCAAGTCTATTACCTTTTTAAAAGTTTCCACTGCTTTTGAAAGTCGTTCCAACGATGGGGCATCTTTTCCGGCATCATATAAAGCCACACCCTCTTCTTTCAACAAGTTTGCTTTTGCATAAAGTGCATCTTCGGGTTTATCACTCACTCGTATTGCGTTGTCAAAATATTTTGCCGCGTTTTTATCTTTTCGGGTTTTTAGCAGTAAGCCAATTTGCACATAGGCGTTATAAAATTTTGGATTTAATTCTGTAGCGGTTTGAAAAGATGAAAGTGCTTTGAGTGTATCACCAAGTTCTTTGAAAATAGTTCCCTTGTAAAAGTAGATTTCGGCATTTTGCGGGTCCTTTGCAATAGCTTCATTCAAATAAGTCAACGCTAATCCATAATTATTTTTTAAGGTGGTATCAATGTATGCCAACTCAGCCGCTTTTACATAGTAAGAAGTGTTCATCGAATCTGTAGTAATAGCTTTGTTCATCAGTAAAATTCCACGTTGTGGTTCTCCCGATTTTTTAAATAGTTCAGCCGCATACAAATAAAATTCGGGGCGAAGCGAATCGAGAGTGAGCGCGAGATACATATCGGTAGCCGCACTTTTGAATTCATTATTCGCATCATAAAGTTGGGCGCGTTTGAAATACAAATATGGATTGGTAGAATCTTTATTGATTTCGGCAGTTAATAAATCGAGGGCAGGAAGTTGGAGAGAATCGGAGGAAACCGTTTCGGGTTTGCCCGAATAACATTGTTTGCACGAATTCATAACAGATAGAATAGAGCAAACAAAAGCAAGAAATAAAAAATATTTTTTCATAACCGCGAATGTAAAAAAGGAAAAACTACATCGCTTTAGCGGTGGTGTCTATCTGAAAATATTCCATGAGTTCTTCTAGCGCACGTGCCGAATTTTTTTCACTGCTGTTTTCAATAATGCGCTTATGGTTAGCACGTAACTTGCCCAGGTATTGATCGCGATTACTCACCAGCCACTGCGATAAATAATAGTAACTCTGAATGTTGAGGTCATTCATTTCATACACTTCGGTTTTGGCTGTAGCTTTATAATATCGGGTGTAAGTATGCGAGCACTTGTCATATTGTTTTAACGAAAAATAGCCGCTCATGAGGCATAAGAAAATACTATCGGTACTTCCCGCCAAATTCATTTGCTGATACGAAGTCAATAAAAACTCTAATTGATTGATTCCTTTTTTAACGTTTTCGCCACCCAATAATATGAGCAAGCCGCCATACAGCATTTCAACACTCATTAGATCCACTCTATAATGTTTATCCCAATGTTTGTTTGCCAATAACTCTTCACATTCCTTAATCAAGTTTTTCAAGTCGGTAATTTCACGCTCTATAATTTGAGAATAATTTTTGCGCGACAGGTAGTAATGATATTTGGAAATGTAGTGTGTAGCTTTAATGGCTATTACAAAAAGTTTAGGAAGGTTTAGATAGCTTTTCCAAAACTCAACTTCCTGGTAATGGTTTCCGAACTCCCGCAACTCTTTGCGATATTCTTTGTTTTCCAAATCGGCCGAAGCTGAATTTAGTTTCAAAAAATTAAACGAGCCGGTGAGGTCAAACAAGAAAGGGAAAATCACAAAACTGTTATTGGCTAATTCCTTTTCAATATCTTTTATTAGCGCAAGAACCGGTGCTTCAGAAAATTCAGTGGGGTCAAAATAGTAGGTCAAATACAAAATAGCGTACTTACTATAAATGCGAATAGACGGAGACTCATGTTTGAAAAAAGAGTGGAAAAAATCTTTCTTTTTAGGGATGTCAACTTTTTTTCCGCTGAGCGAAAGATGAATTAATTCACGCAAGGCCGATATCAATTGGTTGAGTGCCATTTCGGTTTCACAAACCTTAGTTAGTACACGATCAAGTTTGATTCCCGTGGTAAAATCTTTCATCAAAAACGCTTGTTGACTTAAAAACTTCAAGGCAATAACCTGTGCTTGATAATCTTCCACACGCTCCGAAGTGCTCAATAAAAAATTAGCTATTTGATTCGCGCGTTCAAAATTTCCCTCGTTAGCAGCTTGCTGAATCCATTGCACCGTGGGCAGCAAATAACCCGGATAATTCCAAGCTAAGTAGTACGACAATTTGATAGTATGATAACTGAGTTGATTAAAACTTTTTCGTTGGTCTTCTGTATAGCCACCATAAATTTTTTTGCAAAGTGCATCAGGGCTATCGAAAGCAGGAAGGCTTTTACGAACAGCCTCGGTAAGTTTTAACGGCAAGCCTGCATTTATTTTTCGCAAATGCGAAACGAATTTCTCATAATGAAAATCATCAAGAAGAAAAATGAATTTCTGAATGGAAAGAATTTCTGAAGGTTGCGGCTGCTGCATATTTTCGCTATCAAAAGCGGGTAAATGTAAAGTTTAAAACGAAAATAATTTCAACGCTTCTTCTGCCGACCGAACAGGCAGCTGACAAGTTTTGTTTTCGCAAACGTAAATTAGAGTGTCGCCTTTTACATGTTTTCCTTCGAGTAGTGGAACAGAAGTTACAGCAGACGTACTTCCTAAGAACAAGCAATTCGGTAAAAAGTAGTTGGTGCATTGTTTTCGAACTTCGTGTGCGTTATCCCCTCTAATTGCAATTTGAAATGGCTCCGCAATAAACCAGTCTGCCAGCATAGCCCAGTTCGCATAGAACGATGGATGGCTTAAAACATTCTCATGCATATTTAATAAAGCCCGCTCTGCTTTTTCAATGTAATCGTTTTGTGCGAAGATTGTTCCCAATTGAAACAACACTTTTGCCATAGAAGAATTAGAAGCCGGAATCACATTGTCGCTGGTTTCGGTTTTGCGAGCAATGAGTGGTACATCGTTGATGGAAGTGTAAAAGAACATTCCTGTATTGGCGTTGAAGAAATGTTGAATCACATAATCGGCAATGTTTTTCGAAAGCAAAAGCCACTTTTCATCAAAAGTAATTTCATAAACTGCTAACAAGGCTTCGCAGGTAAAACTGTAATCATCTAAAAAGCCCGAGATAGTAACTCTTCCGTTTTTGAAATTTCTGTTGATGCTAAAATCCGATTGAATCATTTTCGTTTTAAAAAACGCAGCACACTGCAATGCACGAGATAGATATCTTTCTTCACCAAAAACTTTATAAGCATCGCAGTATCCTTTTAGCATCAGCGCGTTCCAGGAGGTCAAAACTTTATCATCTAAACCCGGGCGAACGCGCTTCGCGCGTTCTTGTAAGAGTTTGCTTTTCCACTCTAGTATTTTCTTCAGACTTCGGACTTCGGACTTCGGACTTCGGACTAAATTATTCTCTCCCTCAAAATTTCCTGTTTCCGAAACAACAAACACTTTGCAAAAATCAGCAAAGTCTTTTCCAAGAATTTTCTTGAGTTCATCGTAAGTCCACACATAAAATTTTCCTTCCACCCCTTCGCTATCGGCATCCAGTGCCGAATAAAATCCCCCGCTTTCATCGCTTAGTTCGCGTTCAATAAAATCAAGCGTTTCGTGAACTACTTCTTTGTAGCGTTCATTTTTTGTGATTTGAAAAACTTCGGCATAAAGAGAAACGAGTTGCGCATTGTCATAAAGCATTTTTTCGAAGTGCGGAATTTCCCATTCACCATCTACCGAGTAACGTGCAAAACCACCCCCCACTTGATCATAAATTCCACCGTTCATCATGTTGTCGAGTGTAACGGTAACTGCGTTTAAAGCCTTTTCATTCTTTGTATAGAAAAAATTGCGCAGCAGGTATTGCATGTTTACTGGCATAGGAAATTTAGGCGCGCCACGTCTTCCACCTTTTTCGTAATCCCACAAAGAATCAAATTTTGAAAAAATAATTTTTCTGTTTTCAGATTGAAAATTGATGATTGATGATTGATGATTGAATGAATCCATTTGCCTGATTCCATTCGTAATTTCTTCGGCACGCTTGAATGCTTCGTCTTTATTATTTTTCCAGTAGTCGGTAAAATACTGCAACACTTGTTTCCAGTTTTCTTTCGGAAAATAAGTGCCGGCATAAATGGGTCTGCCATCGGGCAATGCAATGGCATTGAGCGGCCAGCCTCCTCTGCCTGTTATCAGTTGAACTGCATCCATATAAATTTGGTCAACATCGGGCCGTTCTTCACGATCAACTTTTATGCAAACGAAATTTGTATTCATCAGTTTTGCTACCACTTCATCTTCAAAACTTTCATGCTCCATTACATGGCACCAATGGCAAGCGGAGTAGCCAATCGAAATAATAACTAATTTATTTTCAGTTTTTGAACGTAACCATGCTTCCTCATTCCATGCACGCCAGTCAACGGGGTTATGCGCATGTTGTAAAAGATAAGGACTTGTTTCCTCAATTAATTTGTTGGAGTGTTGATGCATGATACACGAAGAAGAAAAAAAATACAACGAGTGAGCTTTTTTCTAATCTGGCGTTCTGATAATTTCTAGTTTGCCGGAGCTGAAGGCATTACAATAGCACAAATAAGATAGAGCAAAAGCCCGCTACCAAAGCAGAAAAAAGCAAGCAGAAATGCAATGCGAATAAGGGTTGGATCCAAATCGAAAAATTCAGCTATGCCGCCACACACACCGAATAATTTTTTGTCGTTTGATTTACTGAGTTTCTTCTGCATAAAATTGTTTTTACGAATCTACAATTTGTTTGAATATTATTTTGAATTTTCACCGCTACATGAATCAAGAAAAGAAAGTAGCTGTAGTTATCCTTGGATGGAACGGAAAAAAATATTTAGAGCAGTTTCTTCCTTCCGTTGTTCAGTTTACTTCTCAAAACCTTTGCGAAATTATAGTGGCTGATAATTGCTCTACCGATGGCTCTGTAGAATTTGTAAAAGCTAATTATCCGAACATTCGCATCATTCAAAACACACGCAATGGCGGTTATGCAGGCGGTTATAACGATGCACTAAAACAAATTGATTCTAAATATTTTGTATTGCTAAATCAGGATGTAGAGGTAACCGAAAATTGGGTAGAGAAGGTGATTGATGTAATGGAGACCGATGAAAATATTGCAGCTGCGCAACCTAAGTTATTAGCTTTTCATGATCGCGAATATTTTGAATATGCAGGTGGCGCAGGAGGTTTTCTCGATTATATGAGTTATGCATTTTGCCGTGGCCGAATTTTTGAAACCATGGAAAAGGACGAAGGGCAGTACGATGATGTGAAAGAAATTTTTTGGGCGAGTGGTGCGTGTTTATTTATTCGTTCAGCATTGTACAAAAGTGCAGGTGGTTTGGACGAAGATTTTTTTGCCCATCAAGAAGAAATTGATTTGTGTTGGCGAATCAATAGCATGAACTACAAAATTGTTTGTGTTCCACAAGCGGTGGTATATCATGTTGGCGGAGGTAGTTTACCCTACGGAAATACGCGCAAAACGTATTTGAATTTCAGAAATAATTTGATGATGATGTTTAAAAATTCTCCGGCAGGTACCATCCTTTTCAAAATATTTATACGCATGATTTTAGATGGACTTGCTGCCGTTAATAGTGTAGTTAAAACAAAAGGATTTGCTGAGTTAAATGCAATTCTGAAAGCGCACTTTGCTTTTTATGTTTCTATTCCATCACTTTTGGAAAAGCGAAAAGCCATCAAGCATAAATCTTCTGCTAAACTTTTTAATAAAAGTATTGTGTGGGCGTATTTTGTGCAGAGAAAAAGAAAGTTCAGTGAACTGTAAGTTGTGCCTTACATTATTTCACTAACAGCACCATTCCTTTACGTTCTACTTTCACACCATCATTTGCTGAGAACTGAATGAGATAAGCATAACCACCTTGCTGCGCTTCTTTGCCGTGGTCGTTTCCATCCCAACCAAGTGCAGGATCGTTACTTTCAAAAACCTTGCCTCCCCATCTATTAAAGATGGTAAGCGTATACCCTTTCGGATCACCATAAATAATGGTAGGTTTAAAAACATTGTTTACGCCACTAGGAGCAAAAGCATTTGGAATGTAAATGATAGGTCTATGGATGATACATTGCTCATTCGAAAAACTTGAAAGTGTTTGATTGAAATTTGCAAGAGGTAAATTCAAATCATAAACCGCTTCAACTCGATAACAGAAAATTCCATCTTCTTGTAACAGTTGTTGTAACGAATCGGAAAATGAATTTACACCAAATGGAAAAGTTTTAATCAGTTGATATCCGCTGCCGGAGTTACGATATAAATTGTAGCGAATGATTTTTGCACTATCAATTTCTAAATCGTTCCAGGTTAAATTAGCTATGTAGTAATCAAACAATTCACCTTTCAAACAAATTGTTTTTGCTGCACTGGTAATATATTGATTTTGACAACTGTCAACTGCCGTTACCTGGTAGTAATATGGGCTGTGTTCAGGTGTTACATTTGAATCAACAAATGTTTCTGAAGCGTTGAGTGGCGAAGGAGCAGTTAACTGTATTACGTTAGTGTAGCTAACGCCATTGCCGCTATTTTGAATGCTGTAATAAATCAATTCTCCCGCTACATCAATTATCCAAGTGGTAGAAACATTGTTCGATAAATCAACGGTAATGTTAGTAATGTAATTGTATGCCGGAGGTTGTACAATGGAAGCACGCAAACACATCAAGTTACTATTTGAAATAACCGTTGAATCTGCTAGGCTTACTGCGCGAATAAAAATGCAAAGAGAATCACCATCGTTGTAAAAAGTGAAAGGGAAAGCGAGTGTGCTGCTATCAACAATCGTTGCTAAACCAAACGGGCCTGAATTTCTGCTTGCCCAAATTTCATATTGCTGAACGCCCTGAGGCCAGTTAATGTAACGGTTCCACTTTAAGTCAATTTTGTTTACACAAGCCGCAGAAGATTGCGTGGCAAATATGGTATTGTGCGGAAAGGTGTTGAACGCGCTAAACTTATTGCACGAATCAAAGGCAGCTACGGTGTAAGAAAGCGATTGCGAAGTAGGGTCAGCAGTAAAATCTGCTACCGAAGTGTTGAATCGACCGTACACGGTGTCGAACGGAAATATCTGTCCGTTCTGAGCGTAGTAATAAATCACGTAGCCCTGCGTTTGTGGCGAAGAATCAGGAGCCCAGTTGATTATCGCATTTCCGTTTTGTGTAACATCTACATTTGCAATTTGAGGAATGGCAGGATTTAAATTATTCACTGTGTCGGATTGTAGAACGGTTGCACCCGGGCAATTGTAATTTGCTTCTACATAAAAATACCAGGTAGCCGAAATGGAAATGGCATTAGGATAAACGAACGAAGATGCCGATTGTGTAGGTACAGCAAAAGTGTTATAAGGACCTGCAGGTCCATTGCTTGAAGCGTAAACAGTATACTGAAGAAAAGCACCACATCCATTTACCGGGGGATTCGTCCAATATAAAGTTATATCACCGTTCGACTGGTCCACAAGTACACATTGAAGATCTGGTGCCAAAATAGTTTGGCAGAAACTAGGTTGCAAAAGCAAAGTCGAAGCAATTAGAAAAAGCAGAATTTTTTTACGCACTGGAATATTTAAAGAATGCAAGTATAAAGAGTCTGAGCGAATCGTTTTAGTTGCAGCCTGTGCTGATGAAGAGAAGTCGTTTTTTTTCGTAGCGCATTTGTAAAACCGCAAATCAACAAAAAAAGTAACGTTTTTTTTTGGTATTCTCCGTATCCGTTTTATTTTTCCGACTGTTTACTAGAAAGGTTATTGCCAAATATCTTTCACACTAACTTTTTTGACACCTAAAACATTTTTAAACTCACCAACATGAGAAAATTTTTATTCTGTACTACCGCTACATTCAAATTTATTTTTGTGTCAACGTTTGCATCATTGCTTTTGAATGATGCGACCTATGCGCAATGCGGACTAAACTCATTTGCAGAACCGGCAGGAACACTCACACCAACAACTAGTTGGCAAAGCACATCGGTAGGTAGTGCCACTTATGCCGATTTCAATATTGTTTATGGCAATATTTATTCTTTCCGTTACACATCTGGAACTTCAAATCTTGGCAATTTATGGGATATGACTTTCTCATCCACCTCTGCGGTGATTCCGTACAATAATTCGCTTACACCCGTTCGCGATTCATGGACAGGAGGCGAAGGTTGCGCTATTACTTCTCGACCTACCTCGCTGGATTGGTACGCTACTACTGGGGGTACAGTTCGAATAAATACAAATTCTTTTTCTGGCGGGTGTTTAGGTTGGGTAAACGGTCAAACATCAGCGTTGTTAGAATACAAAACTTGTCCTGCTTCAGTCGATCCAGGTAATGGAAACGGTGTTTGGAATGTAGCTGCTTTTGCTACAACTGATATTAGTATTCCGGTGCCTGCTGCTTGTTACGGTTATTACGTAGATAATCTGGGAACCAGTTTTAATTCAACTAATTATTGGGCTGTTGGCAGTACTCCATCGGCAGCTGCAGGCTGGTCGGGATGTTCAGAAATTCCAAACGATAACGTAACTATTAGTGCTAAACGAATTGGGTTCCCTTGTGACCGTTATATTCTAACATTCAATGGTGGGGATGATAAGTGCCAAGTCTATATCAACGGTGTTTTATCCTTCAATGCACCCGTTCCAACTACAGGTCCTATTGTTATTGCCGATATGGTGTTGAGTTCAAGTGACTATGTTGAAATTCGCCAAACAGGAATTTGTAATCCTGATTATGTTGACGTAAGTATAGTACCTCAAGGTCTTCCTGCAGTTTCCGGAGGAACAATTGGAGGAATTATTGATGGTTCTTCAATTTGCGAAGGACAACCAATTGGCCTATTCACCAATATTGCTGATGCTTCTGGAGGTTCAATCGGTTTAACAAACGGAGGAAGTCCTACTTATAGCTGGTCATTGTCAACGGATGGAGGAACAACTTTTAATCCTGTTTTAGGAGTAACCACAAATTTTTGGAATAGTACTGATTTAGTGCCGCCAGGTTCTACTTATGTAATTGAAAGAGCAGCCACAGATGTATGCGGAAATGGTCAGACCTCAAATACAATTTCCGTAATAGGTCGCCCTACTCCAAACGGAAGTTTATCTCCAACAACACAAACCATTTGTCCGGGAACTACAGCAATATTGACCGTGAATTTTTCACCAGGCACCGGACCTTATGATTTTACTTTTTCGGATGGAGTAAGCAATTTTACGCGCACAGGAAAAAATGATGGTGATACAGTAGAAGTCGTAGCAAGTGTTACCACAATTTACAGTTTCGTAAGCATTACAGATGCTTATGGTTGTACTCGAAACAGTGCTTTCACTTCAGGTGCTCAGGTTGTAACTATTCCTCCTATCAATATTTCTTATGTAATTTCTGATGCACTTTGCAACGGAGGAAGTACTGGAACAATAACAGTTACTGCAACTGGTGGTCAATCTCCTTACAACTACTCAATTGATAACGGGGTTAATTACCAACCACTAGGTCAGTTTACAGGTTTAGCTGCGGGTTCTTACGATATTGTAGTACAAGATAATTTTGGTTGTATACAGCCTTATGGTAATCCGGCAATAGTTGGACAGCCGACTGATATAACTCAAACGCTCGATTCAACAGATGCGAGTTGTGCGAACGTGTTTGACGGAACTATCACCGTAACTGCTTCGGGCGGAACACCAGGATATAATTATTCTTTGAATGGAGGACCTCCACAACCAAGTAATGTGTTCACGGGCATTGGACAAGGAGCCTACAATGTTTATGTTTACGATGCTAATGGATGTGTAGATACCGGGGCTATCACTGTAGGAAATACTTATATCATTTCGGTAAGTATAACTGCACAAACCGATGTAAGTTGTACTGGTTCAACTGACGGCACCGCAAGTTTTCAGGTAAACGGAGGAATACCTCCATATTCTTATTCCATCAATGGAATTACCTTCCAAACTTCTCCTGATTTCACAGGTTTATCAGCCGGAACTTATATAGTAACTGGTCGCGATTCGAAAGGTTGTACAGAGTTTGTTACACTCACCATAAATCAACCAGCACCTATCACTGTGGTGCTTGATTCACTGCAAAACATCAATTGCGGGGGAACATCCACTGGCAATATATATGTTACTGTTACCGGAGGAAACGGAGGTAATACTTACACTTGGACAAGTAATGGTGCTACGGTGGGTTCAGCAGAAGACTTGCTAGGGATTGTTGCAGGCAACTATACAATTAGTATTTCTGATTTGAATGGATGTACGGCTACATCAGGATTTACTATTACTGAGCCATATCCTTTGTATCTAAATATAGCAGCCTACAACAACGTTCTTTGTTTTGGAGATACCTCCGGGGCTATTGATATTACTGCCAATGGCGGTGTGCCTGCTTATTCATATTTATGGAACACTGGTGTAACCACTGAAGATATTTCGAATTTGTTGGATGGTAATTACAGCGTGACTGTTACCGATGCTAATGGTTGTTCGGTTTCTATTTCTCAAGTTATTACATCCCCTTCCCCAATTTCGTCTTCTATCACTACGGTTGATGTAAATTGCTATGGAGATAATGATGGTTCGGCAGATTTAACGGTTACTCAAGGAACAGCACCTTATACTTTCCTTTGGTCAAATTTCCTTACTTCAGAAGATGTGACCGGTTTGCATGGGGGATTATATTACGTGCAAATTACCGATGTTAACGGTTGCATCAGCAGCAATTCGGTTTTCATTAATGAACCAACCGCACTTGTCTTTGATTCAATTGTGGTAAAAGATCTTTCTTGCTACAATACAAACGATGGCTCAATTCATGTTTACGTAAGCGGTGGAAGCCCGGGATATTCTTACGCGTGGAGTAATGGCGGTCAAACGGATAGCTTAACAGGTTTGCAGAATGGAGTATTTGAAGTAACTGTAACAGATACACATAATTGTTCGGCCACAGCTTCGGTTACAGTTCTTAATCCAAGTTTACTTGCAGTAAATTTCTTTACTCAAAACCCTTTGTGCAATGGTGATGCAAACGGCTCAATTGATTTGTTAGTTACAGGAGGTACGCCTAGTTATAGCTATCTATGGAGTGCAAATGCAAACAACGCAACTACGGAGGATGTTTCTGGATTAGGGACAGGTTTTTACCAAGTAACTGTAACGGATTCACGTGGTTGTACCGTAACTGGTTCTGCTACTATTACTGAACCGGATGCATTCTTAATTTCAGGCATTGTTAAGGATATTACTTGTCATGGGAACAATGATGGAACAATTATGACATCGGCTTATGGAGGAACGCCACCATATACCTATAATTGGGTTGATAGTACTACCCTTAATATTCCCACTAACGGCCCATTTGCAATTAATTTATCAGCCGGACAATATTGGCTGACAGCATCTGACGCACATGGTTGTTTGGCTGTTGCACATTATACCATTACCGATCCTGTTGCACTTACAGCCACTCATATAGTTGCTGATGTTTTGTGCTTCGGTGCTTGTACCGGTACCCTCGCTGTTGTACCAAATGGTGGAACAGGCTCTGCTACTGCTGCCTATTCTTATTTATGGAATAATTTCTTGACAGACTCGGCTATGGTTAATGTTTGTGCAGGACATTATGTAGTTCAGATTACTGACTCAAACGGTTGTGTGGCATATGATACTGCCAACGTTTTACAACCTACTGAAATTTCAATTTCGGGAATTGTGACTGATGTTAGATGCAAAGGAGATAGCACCGGATCAATTGACTTAACTGTTTCGGGTGGTACTTCGGGTTATACTTATTTGTGGACAAACACAGCTACGGTTGAAGACATTGCTGGTATTCCAGAAGGTTCGTATTCTGTAACTGTTACTGACGCTAACTCTTGTAATAAATCAGCTACGTTTTTGGTTAAATCAACTATTAGTTTATTCAGCAATGTTTCGTTGTATAGCCCGACATGTAATGGTGGAAACAATGGTTTTATTGCGGTTGATATTACCGGTGGTTCTGTTCCGTATAATTATGTATGGAGTACATCACCTGCTCAAAACGGAGCAACAGCCACTAATCTTACTGCAGGAACTTACATTCTAACAGCCACTGATGCTAACGCTTGTTCAATTACTGTATCAGCAGATTTAGCAAATCCTGATTCACTAATTGTAACTGCTACTTCTAATCCTTCGAAGTGCTATAATACCGCATCGGGTTGGGTAACTGCGAGTGCCACAGGAGGAGTTCCACCATACCTATTTATGGTGAATGGAGTTATTCAACCTAACGATACTTTTAGAGGATTGCTCCCAGGTCAATATACGTTGGGTGTGCGTGATGTAAACGGCTGTGAAGGAACTACACTATTCACCATAGTTGCTCCTGTTCCGGTTACTGTTGACTTGGAAATTCCGCAGTTTGTAATTCTTGAAGGTATGAGTACACAAGCTTACGCGCATGGTTCTGCAGGGGTTACGCATTATTTCTGGAGCCCACTCGTTGATTCAACATTTGGTGACCTCTTTGATTTTAGCGGATGCGTAGATGCTACAAATTGCAGCAATCCGATGGTGGCACCACGTTTCACTACAACATTTACGGTGATAGCCATGAATGACGATTCATGCCAAGCCACGGATACAGCCACTGTAATTGTATTGCATCAACCTTCGCAATTTATTCCAACTGCTTTTACCCCTAATGGTGATGGCATGAATGATCGTTTTGAGTTTGATATTTTGGGAGCTACTCATGTAGATATTACTATTTACACTCGTTGGGGCGATGTGGTTTATCATAACGATAGTCAGCATAACGGTTTGGATTGTGTATGCGGTTGGGATGGATTGAAAGACGGAAAGGTTTTACCTTTTGATACTTACGTTTATAAAATGAAGGTTACTTTGTTTGACGAGGACACGAAGGATATTACCGGTACGGTTGCCATTATGAAATAATATTGGGGACTTAATTTTAAGAGGCGTTTCGAATTTCGAAACGCCTTTTTTGTATACATCATTTGTGAATTCTTCGATAAGTGGTGCAGCCCTATGGAATAGCTAAGACTAAGAGGGTATCCTTTGTTTGCCTAACAAAGAATAGTCTAAGCCAAAAAAAGCCGTTACGAATTTTCGCAACGGCTTTTTGTGTTTTATGATTCAGAATTCCGAATTCTACTTTCAGTTGTTTTAGAATCCATCTCCATCCATTAAATTTCCTAAACCACCCAACAAACTACCTTCTTCTTTTCTGCCACCAGTTTGTGGCGCGTATTGATAAATGCGTGAGGCCAAACGTGATATTGGAAGTGTTTGTAACCAAACTTTTCCAGGACCACGAAGAACGGCAAAGAAAACTCCTTCGCCACCAAAAATGGTGTTCTTGATTCCGCCAATCATTTGAATATCGAAGTCCACATCTTTTGTGTATGCCACAATACACCCGGTATCAATATGCAGGGTTTCACCGGGAGCAAGTTCACGTTCAATAATGTGACCGCCTGCGTGCACAAAAGCCATTCCATCGCCTTCTAATTTTTGCATTATAAATCCTTCGCCTCCAAATAAACCGGTGCCCAATCGTTTTTGAAAATCAATACCTACACTAACACCTTTAGCCGCACATAAAAACGCATCTTTCTGACAAATTACCTTGCCACCCATTTGCAGTAAATCCATAGGAATAATTTTTCCGGGGTAAGGCGAGGCAAATGCGACCCGAGCCTTGCCGCTGCCCATGTGCGAAAACGCAGTCATAAATAGACTTTCACCGGTTAGTAATCTTTTTCCGGCACCGAGCAATTTCCCCATCAACCCGCCTCCATTACTTCTACTGCCATCTCCAAAAATGGTTTGCATTTGAATCTGCTGGTCTTTATACATAAATGCACCGGCTTCGGCTACCACCGTTTCTTGCGGGTCGAGTTCTATTTCTACGCATTGCATTTCTTCTCCAAAAATTTTGTAATCGATTTCGTGATTTGTTCTCATGGTTTTAAAAGTTAATAGTGATTGATTATGGAAGGCGAATTTAGAAATGAAGACGAAGTATGTTGGTTAAAATTGTTGAAGAAGAATGTTCTGTTTTTGCATACACAGGCCATTTTCTTATGTGTGTATGTGAATAAGCCCGAGTCTTTATAACCTATGTTTGTTTTGTGGATAAAATGTGGATAAGCAACTAAGCCGCGCGATTCCGAACCAATCAAAATCACGAAAAGTCAACCGGCAAAGAAGTATCCTAAGTAAGTATTGAATCATTTAAAAAACAAACGTTATGAAAAACTTAAAAACAACCTTGTTGATGGCGGCCTTCGCTTTCGCTTTTGCGCCAGTCGTCTTTGCTCAAAATACCGAAGCCAGTCTAACTCCAGCTATGGAAAAACCGAATGCACCTGCAACGGCAGTAGTAGGCAAGGAAATAGTTATTACGGTTAAAAACACCGCGGAGAAATCGGTAGTTATTTTTGGTGGACCAAAAGAAAATATTCGCGAGCCTAAAGTGAATGTTTTTGGAGGACTGAGCCTAAACAAACTTTACTTGCACGAAAATGAAGTAGTATGTTTAATGACTAACGAAAAAAAACCAATGGCATGCACCATGATTAAACCAGGTGTTAGTTCGGTTGAAGTGAACGCTTCTGCCAATGGAATTTCGGGGAGATAGTATTTTGCGAAATGAATTTTAGACCTTAGACTACGTTATACAAAATCAAAACAGCCGGAGAATTTCTTTCGGCTGTTTTTGTTTTTAGCCTGTCGGCAATCAATTCACAGTGGTTGTGTTTACATGTCACCTTTTCTCTATTGGGTAAATCATTTGCTTTACGCAGTAAAAAATAAATAAGAGTAGACATTCTAATGAAATACTTATCACTATTGGTTGCCTGTTTTTTCTTTAGCAATGTGTATTCTTCCGATACGCTTTATGTAGAAGATTACAGAGACCCTCGCCTGCAACTGTATAAGGATTCTATGAACGCCTATGAAATTGGTTTTTCTGTGGCAAAAAATATTGCCGACTCAGTGCGTACTTTGTCGGGGAATAATGCCCTCGACCATTTTTTTTTAAGCAGATATATGGAAGTGCCCGATGCTTCAAGCGCAGGATACTTTTATGAGTTTCATGAAAATGTGAAAGTGGAAATAGGACATGTGAACGATTCGTTTCACGGAATGAAAAGCGATACCAAATTTCCATGGCGTTATTTAGAACTTCAAGATAAGCGTTTAGATGCTATTAAAATTCAGCCGGCCGGTATTATGCAAGGAGGCGAGTTGCCTAACGTATATATTTATGCCAAGCCTTGCACTACAGTTATCTACAGAAAAGTAAAGCGCTTTACGGTTATTGACACCTCCATTAAATTTTTTATGAAAGATAACGGCAAAACCAAAGTGTCGTACATCGTAAAATATCATTACAGTCAAATTGGGAACGAGCATCAGCAAACCGATAGTGTAGAAAAGTTGGACCCTATTAAACAGGAACATTTGTTTTATTGAGATTGAACTGTTTTTGTAAATTGACATTGTGCTTACAGTTTCGATATTCGCTTTGTTATTATTTTGAAATTGCCTACTGAAAGTATTATGACTAAAAATTTTATTGAAGAACTTCGTTGGAGAAATATGCTCCACGACATTATGCCTGGTACGGAGGAATTACTCAACAAAGAAACGGTGAGTGGTTATATAGGTTTTGATCCTACAGCCGATTCGCTTCATCTTGGAAGTTTAATGCCGGTTATGACGCTATTGCATTTTCAACGATGTGGTCATAAACCTATTGCTGTTGTTGGTGGAGCAACAGGAATGGTGGGTGACCCTTCGGGTAAAACAACTGAAAGAGAAATTCTGACAGAAGAAGTATTGCAACAAAATTTGAACGGAATTAAAAAGCAGCTTGAAAAATTTCTTGATTTTACGGGAGGTAATGCTGCCGAAATTGTAAACAATTATGACTGGTTCAAAGGATATGAGCTTTTGCAATTCTATCGCGAAGTAGGTAAGCGCATTATGGTAAATTACATGATGTCGAAGGAGAGTGTGAAGTTGAGATTGAATTCGGAAGAAGGAATGAGCTACACTGAGTTTTCTTACCAATTAATTCAAGGTTACGATTTTTATTGGCTATGGAAGAACAAGAAGGTGAAACTGCAAATGGGTGGCAGTGACCAATGGGGAAATATAGTTACCGGTAGCGAGTTAATTAAGCGAATTGGAAAAGGTGAAGCATTTGCCATTACCACACCTTTAATTAAGAAAGCTGATGGAACAAAGTTTGGTAAAAGTGAAAAGGGAAACATATGGCTTGATCCCCAAAAAACATCTCCCTACAAGTTTTATCAATTTTTGTTGAACTCAGCCGATGAGGACGCACCTAATTATATGCGTATTTTTTCAATGAAGAGTAAAGAAGAAATTGAAGCTCTTGAAAAACAACACAGCGATGCACCACACTTACGCTTGTTGCAAAAAGCTTTAGCGGAAGAAGTTACCGCTCGTGTTCACTCGTCTGAACTATTAATGCTTGCGCAAGAAACTACGGCTATTCTTTTCGGTTCGTCATTCGAAGATTTTAAAAAATTAAACAACGAAGAAATAGAAGACGCGTTTGATGCTGATATAACTTTTAAGGTGAGCAAACATCTTTTTGACCAGGGTGTTGATGCCGTGAGTTTAGTAGGAGAGAAGGCCGCAATTTTTCTATCGAAAGGAGAAGCAAAAAAAATGATACAGGGAAATGGCGTAAGTGCCAATAAAGAAAAATTGAATCTTGAAAAGAAGTTCACCACATTCGATTTACTTCATGGTAAATATTTGCTGGTGCAAAAAGGTAAAAAGAACTATTACTTAGTTATAGCTGAATAAATGAGAAGAATTGCAGCCCCTATTTTCTTTTCGGTTTGCTTAATAGTTTTTGAGTCGTCATGCAGCAAAACGCCTTTGCCATGTTTTGTAACAAATCCGGAAGAAGACAGCGTTCATGTAAATACTCCTGTAACCTTCTCCTCCTTTTGCACCCGCAATGGCAATTCTTTTTACTGGGAGTTTTATGAAACCGGTGATTCTATTGAGTTTGGCGAGGTAGTAATCAAAACGTTTTATGATACCGGTTATGTTAAAGTGAATCTTTTTGTTACCAACGGTAACAAGAGTTCATCGGTAACAAAAAGGATAAGGGTGAATCCTTAACAGAGAATACCTAAATAAGCAATCACCTTTTCTGTTCCACCCAACCTTTCTTCCACATACTTTCTACTTGCACAATTAGTTTTTGTAGAAGCAGTTTGAAACGCAGTCTTTAATTCTGTAAATGAAGAAATACTAAACGCTTCGCCAAGTGCAAGTAAGTCTTTTGCTTCTTCGCTCTTGTAGTAATGAGGTCCGAAGATTACAGGGGTATTATACACCACAGCCTCCAGCACATTATGAATGCCTGCATTGAATCCTCCGCCTACGTATGCAATTTCGGCATAAGCATAAAGCGAACTCAAACTACCTATACTGTCAACAAAAATGATTTGTGCAGTTGAAGTATTTTCGTTGTTCAACTTTGAAAGTAAAACTGATTTAGCGCTCAACTTATTTTGTAGGTCAGCTATTCTTTTTAAATCAATATCATGAAGTGCGATGATGAATTTGTAATCGCTTAAAATATTTTTATTAATAAGTTGAACCAACAATTCTTCATCCTTTTGCCAGGTGCTTCCTGCAATTAAAACCTTTGAATTGCCTTTGAACTTATCTATCAATGGAAATTGCGTTCTGTTTTGCGCTACTTGATACACGCGGTCGAACCTAGTATCAAAACTGACCTCTGATGCAACGGAAATAGATTGCAGCAACAGTTTTGAATTTTCGTTCTGCACAAATATTTTAGAGAACAGCTGAAGCATGTTACGAAAGAACTCTCCATACCATTTGAAAAACAATTGCTCCTTTCTAAAAACCGAAGAGAAAAGAACAGTTGGAATATTACGCTTCTTCAATGCATCTAAATAATGAAACCAGAATTCGTATTTCACAAACAAAGCCACATCGGGTTTTATTAAATCAAGAAATGCTTTTGCGTTTGTTTTAGTATCATGTGGTAGATACATGACTGCATCGGTATGCTCGTAATTCTTTCGAATTTCATAACCCGAAGGAGAGAAGAAGGTGAGAATGATTTGTGCTTGTGGTTCTTGTGATTTAAGTTTTTCTATCAAAGGTCGGGCTTGTTCAAATTCACCGAGCGATGAACAATGAATCCAAATCCTTTTGTTTTTCCCCCATTGAAAATTTGAAAGTTTGTTTTGCCAATGATTTCTTCCTTCTACCCACAGTTTTGCCTTTGCGTTAAATAGAGATGCCAGCAAAATTCCAAAGCGGTAAAAGAATAGGACGAGATCGTAGATAAGAACTTGCATTTGCAACAAATGTAAATTAGAAACGCAAAGGTGAAAGCATATAAAAACAAAAGGTCGGCAGCGGCCGACCTTTTGTAAAATGTTCTTTTAAGAATAAATTATCCGGGCTTATTGGTTGTTTGAATAGTAATCTTGAAGATGTAAGTAACCTCATCATTTTCATGACGTTTACCTTGACAGTTTCCGCCACCGCGATGAGGAGGTGGTGTTGAACCGCCTTGTTGGTGCTGTTCAACATTCTTCACTTGTACTTCATCATTACCTTCGTAATTTTCGGCAGGTGTGTAATTAAATGTAGCCGCGTTCGTTGCATCCACGGCAAGGGTGCTATTCAAATAATGACTTGCTTGTTTTGCTATTTCAAATTTATCATCGGCATCACCTACCGCAGGAATGTTGTATGTGTATGCTTCGTTAGGCTCTAGCGAAACGTTGATGGTTTTAATCACCTCGTTGTTTTCTTTATAACACGATGTAGTAACGATAGAAGCAAATGCAACAAGCAGGAATAAACTCAGATAATTTTTCATAGTGTAATTGTTTTTTTAGTGATGAATCTTTCCTGCGACCGCAACGAATGCAAAAGGTTTAATCGGGGGGCTGAATTGTTTTAAAGGATGTCAGTAATAAGAGAATCCCAATGAATCATACAACTGCCCGGTTCTATAATATTTGGTTCGAGTTTTTACCTTTTCTTCTTTATCGAAGTAATACTTATACGTAAAATATACTGTCGTATCACCTTTAGTATCTATTCCAATAAACCGCTTCATCAAATTCCTTCCGCCTCTATTTGCGCAACCACAGGCAAACATATCAGCACTAGCGGAATCCCATTTTTCAGAATAGTAATCGTAGTAATAGTGAAATTGGTCTCTGCCGGGTTTTCGTTTTTTGCCACGAAGAGGCACATAGTTTTTAGAAGTTAAATTACCCTTTATATCATAGTCATATGTCCAGAATCTGCTTTCGCCCAATATACTATCTACCAAACCGTAAGTTTTCATTATAAGTGTATCGTAGTAATTTCCGTATGCAGGATCAATGTGTTCTACAAAAACTGAATTTCCAGAATAGGTATAAGTGTAATGCTTGCCATAGGGTAACTGAACATCCGACAGTCTTCCGTAATCATCGTAGAAATAATCTTCGTGCGTTCCGCTTAAGTAGAGGTCAACGCGTTTCAACTTGCCTTTTATTGCAGCAGAGTTATTTTGCTGAACAAAAGCAGTGATTGAAAAAGCAATCAAAAGAAGTAATCCTGTTTTGATGCCGCCTTTCATTTTCTATCGTATCAAAGTTACCGTTCCGTTTTGCGCAGCGGTTTTATCGTTGAGGTAAGTAATCTTAGCTGTGTAAGTAAACACTTGAGGCGATTGTAATTCGCCTTTATATCGACCATCCCAACCGGCTAATTGATTATTTGTTTTGTATACCAGTTCGCCCCAACGGTTAAAAATTTTAAGGTCAACCTGTTTAATGTCTTCGCCAAACACTAAAAACAAATCGTTGTTGCCATCACCATTCGGGCTAAACGAATTTGGAATAAACAAAGGTTTGTGCGGCTCCACATCCACATGCACAGTAGCGGTAGCAAAACAGGTGGATGTTCCGTTTACCATACTTACGGTAACTACATAATCGCCACGATAAAAAGTATTAACAGTCGGGTTTTGGCAATCCATACAACTCAATCCTTCTGCGGGTGTCCAACTGAAACTTGGGTTAGTTGCATTTTGATAAGTAACCAACACAGGTTTGCTTTCACCAAGCGGTAACACTACGGTATCGGGATTTATTTCAGCAATAATTGGCAGGGGTTCTAACACGGTAACGGTAGTATCATTTTCGCAGCCGTTGAAACTTACCGCGTTAATAGTGTGGTTGCCCGCACTAAGCCCATAAAAATCTCCTGAGTATTGACTAACACCGCCATCAATTGAATACTGATATGGACCGTTTTGAAGTGACAATGCCATGATGTGCGCAGCACCATCGTTGTAGTCATTTCCATAGCAGGAAGTGGAATCGGTAGAAGTTGCAAAAAAGTTAAGTGTTGCATCGGGAACAGTAACCGTGTCAACCTTGGTGCATCCAAAATTATCGGCAATTATCACAGTGTATACGCCAATAACTAACCCTGGTATTGCACCATTTTGAGCAAACACAAAATTAGAACCATCTTGTGTGGCTGAGTAGTTATAAGGTTGCGTTCCGCCTTGTGCAGCTACATGAATTACTCCGTTGGCATCGCCTTGGCATTTTACAGCATCGGCAGTGGTTACAAATGTTATATCAGCCGGTTCATTAACTACCCCTGCAGTAGTAATCGAACAACCATTGGCATCGTTAACAGTGCAAGAATAAAGGCCCATGGTCAATCCCAAAATACTATTCGACACACCGAAATTTGTCCATATGTAGGTGTATGGTTGTGTTCCTCCTGTAGTGGTGGTGGTAGCGGAACCAGTGGGCGAACCATAGCATATCGCATCGGTAGTTGTAGTGGTAGTGGCTAAAAGCTGCGGTTCTGTTACTGCGTAAGTTTGCATTACTGTGCAAGCGCGCACATCGGTAACTGTGAGATTATAACTGCCCGCAACTAATGCCGTGGCGTTTGAGGTAGTTTGTCCATTGCTCCATAGGTAAGCCAATCCACCGGCACCACCATTTGCGCTAACTAAAATGTTTCCGGTGTTTCCTCCAAAGCATAGCACATCGGTAATAACAGGAGCAGTAAATAAAATTTGATTGGCAGCAACAATAGTTACTGAATCAACAGCGCGACATCCAAAGTTTTCTAACACGGTTACATAATATGTTCCTCCACTTAAACCTGTAGCCATAGCAGTAGGATTACTATTGCTCCAAAAATAATTGTAAGGCGCTACTCCCACAGTCACATTTACATTTCCTGTTCCATCGGCAAAACCAAAACAAGTTTCGTTGGTCGAAGAAGTATTAATTGCTATACTGCTGATAGCCACGTGCACCGTATCGCGGGTGGTACAAACTCCACTTGAAATCAATATTTCATAATTGGTTGGAGAAGCAGGCGAAGCAGTAGTAGTTAACGTATTGGTGCTACTCAATCCTGCAGCAGGAGTCCATGAATACACAAATGGATTTCCATTGACCGGTGTACCGGTAACAACTGCATTCAGTTGAACACTTGGATTTAGACATTCAATAGTATCTGTTCCTGCATTTACAGTGAACGGAGTTAAAATTCCATTTACTACTAAACTAGCCGAAGCTGTGCATCCAAAATTATCAGTAACAGTAACATCGTAATTACCTCCAGGCAAACCGGTGAGCGATGCGGTAATATCGGTTGTGTTCCATAAATAATTGTAAGGTGCGCTGCCAACAGTAATGTTGGTACTTGCGGTTCCATCGCTATAGCCATAACATGTTTCATCGGTCGATGAACTTGTAATTTGCAAATTGCCAATAGCAATTCGTACGGTATCACGGGCTATGCATGGCCCTGTAGTAACCTGTATTACATAATTGGTAGGAGTAGCAGGCGAAGCATTAGTAGCTAATGTGTTGGTGCTGCTTAGTCCCAAAGCCGGTGTCCATGCATAAACAAACGGGTTTCCGTTCACCGGGTTTCCGGTTACTCCAGCATTTATTTGCACCGAAGGATTTACACAATCAATAACATCAGTACCCGCACTTACCGTAAACACAGGTGCACTAGCTACATTCAATGAAGTAGAAGTAGAGCAACCTGCGTTATCAGTAATCGTTACAGTATAAATTCCTCCCGGTAAATTCGCAATCGATGACGATGTAGCTGTGGTATTCCAAATGTAGGTAATAGGATTTGCCCCTATAGCCGAAGTAACGCTTGCGGTGCCATCATTTAAACCATAACAAGTTTCGTTGGTAGAAGTATCGGTTATTTGAATATTGCCAATAGCCACGTTTACAGTATCTCTTCGCACGCAAGTTCCACTGGTAACTTGAATGATGTATGCCGTAGGCGTGGCGGGTGAAGCGGTTGGATTTAATGTATTGGTATTAGTTAATCCCGCAGCCGGAGTCCATAAATACACAAAAGGATTTCCATTATAAGTAGTGCCCGTAACAATTGCATTCAATGGTACCGATGGACTTACACAACTTGCTAAATCGGGTCCTGCATTTACAGTAAATGGTGGAGGAATAACCGTAATAGTAAGTGAGTCAAGCGAAACACAAATTCCTACCGTAGTAGAACATTTATAAACGGTAGTAATCGTTGGTGTAGCAATAGGGTTGGCAATATTTGTAGCCGATAAACCTAAAGCCGGAGTCCATGAATAGGTAGTAGCACCGGTAGCCTGTAATTGTACTTGGTCACCGGTACAGATAGCTGCATTTGGGGCTACTGATACAGAAATAGAATCAAGAATATTTAATACCGCACTATCGTAAGGTTGATTGTTGCACGCAAGCAGCAAATAAATTTTTACGGTTTCGGTGCCTTCAACTAACGCATCGGTAATTGGATTTATATTGATAGTAACGGTAGTATCACCCGCAGGTATAACAATACTATCAGCAATGTGCATATAATCCACACCGTTAATTGCGGTTCCGCCAATTTGAAAATGAACTGTTGCATTCTGAGAAAAAGGGTCTTGAAGATGCAATCGTATTCTCCCGTTTACGCAACCTTCAATGGCATCGGTAATTGAGGGCACATCGGTACCTACCGAATCAATGGCTATATAATTTGAGGTTAAACTGTTGGCCAAAAGAAATACTCCGGAGTCGTAAGCACCGTCAAAAGCATCGGCTACACCAATTTTTAAGTGATAGGTTTGGCAAGGTTGAAGTCCTTTCTTTTTAGCGGTGAGTATGGTCGTAAATCCATCGTATTGTATGTAGAATGGATTTGCATTTTGTGGTGCAGTGGCACCATCGCCATTTGCGTTATAGTAGGAAGAATATCCCAATGAAGTACAAATTCCAAGTCCAGCATTAGCCCCGGCAACCCCCGGGTTTACAGAGTTGATGGAAACAGGAGTTGCGGTGCCCGGAATGAGAGCAATATTTTGTGAACCAACAATGCCTGGTCCGCTAATGAAAAATCCGAACACATCATTAAAATTAGAACAAACATATTCAGGATATTCATCAGAACCGAAAATATATTTGAACTCTACACTGTCGCTTAACACCTGCATGTCGAATTCAAGAGTGCAAGCATCGTGCGTTGTGCTGGAAGTCAAACTTTCCAGGTCAGCATCTCCCGGGGTTAATAAGTTAGCACCCGAGTAGGATAAATCGTTTGGTCCAGAAATAGAATCAACACTACCGGATGTTAGTACAATGCCTGTACTCATTCCCAAACTTGAGTTTTGTCCATTGGAGAAAAAACCCGAAGCACCGGTTGGGCAATTGATGACAATATTGCTGATGGTTACTCCATTGCCAGCTAGGTATTGCGCCAACGCATTTCCGTTACTGTTAGCAGTAACTGCTATTTGTGCCGAAATGGGTGCGAAAAAACAAAGGAATGCAAACAGCAACGCGTAAATTTTCTTCATTACCGTATCGGGGTTATTGTGAACCATAATTTTATAGAAGTGTGAATTTGCTGTAAAGAAGTATAAAAGCAAAATTAAGTTGCATGATGCTAAGCACAATGATATTTGGAAAATAAGATTGGTGTAAAATGTTTGGATTATGCGCTTGCGCAATATGTACCACTGTTATAAGATGAACGTAGGTTTCGAAGCGAAACCCTGAACATACAATTGTCTTTGGTTTGATGCTATTTCTTTTTTTTATTTTCAGCCATTCAATCAATCAACAAAAAAAAATCATGAAAAACCAAATCGTTCTATTCTGTGTTCTAACTTTGTTTACTTTTTCTAGCTGTAAAAAAGAGGCAGGGACCAACTGGTCCTGCGGGCGTTAGTGGTAATGCTAACGTGAAGGCATTTCTATTTAGTAACCCTGTTACCAATAGTTGGAACTGGACGGGTACTTTGACAGGCGTGACCAACGTAGATAGCGCACTTGTTTTGGCATTTATTGAAGATGCCACATGTGTTGGGTTATGGTATAGTGTACCCGGTGTAGGTTGTTTTAATAATTACACCAGCAGAATTGCCACTTCAAGCGGATTCCCGGATGTAACTGTAGATCTTCAACTTTTGAAACCCGATGGAAGTTTTACTCCACACGTGAGCGCGAGCCTGAGTAAGCTTCGCATTATAGTGGCACCAGCTACCTCAGTTGTTTATGGAAAACGCGAGGTTGATTTTAATAATTACAAAGCCGTGTGTAACTACTATGGTCTTAGTGATTAAGGACTAAGTTGACTCTGTTTAGCAATTCCCGAAAACAGTAATCAATTATGTTCTAGTTGGAAGAAAACTTTTAGTTGTACAACGTACTTGCGTTCAAACAATAGCGATGAAACAAATTGCTAAATGTCAACCATCTTTTTACATATTGTTGTCAGCCGCATACCGAAAGACTGTTGTTTGCGTGTTTCTACTCATTTCCTACATTCGCGCTCTTCATGAAATTTCCCTCAACCGATATTGAGCAGCTTAAACAAATTCTTGGTACTCCCAAAAAGATAGTGATTGTTACGCACCGCAATCCCGATGGTGATGCGCTAGGTTCATCGCTTGGCTTCAAATTTTTTCTCGAAAAGAAAAACCACGAAGTAGCTTTCATATCGCCAACACCATACACCCAAAACCTTAGTTGGATACAAGGCACAGCCGATACTTTTGTTTATGAAAACGATATGGGCAAAAAAATATGCGAAGCCAAAATTAAAAGTGCCGAAATCATTTTCTGTCTTGACTTCAATGCCCTCAGCCGCTTAGAAAACTTAGGCGAAATAATTAAGAACGCTTCTGCACCCAAAATAATGATTGACCATCACCAGCAGCCCGAAGATTTTGCTGCTATTGCATTCAGCAATACTACATACTGTGCAACTGCGGAAATGGTCTATGATATCATTGCCGATTTGGAGGAAACCAATTTGATAGATGCACAAACCGCTGAATGTTTGTATGTAGGTCTTGCTACCGACAATGGATTTTTTCAATTCAGTAATACAACGTCTAACGCGTTGCTTGTTGCTTCTGCTTTGGTAGCTCATGGCGCTAAACCTGAGTATGTCAGTGAAAAAGTAAATAACGTTTTTCGTGAAACCCGTTTGCGTTTCTTTGGTTATGCCTTGCACGAAAAGTTAAAGTTGGTGAAAGGTGGCTCGGTAGCATACATCATGGCCACACAAGCTGAGATAAAAAAATTTTATTTGCAGGGTGGCGATAGCGAAGGGCTGGTCAACTATCCTTTTAAAATTGAAGGTGTAAAAATGACTGCTTACTTCAGTGAAGAACCCGATAGAGTAAAAATTTCGTTTCGTTCAAGAGGAGATATAGATGTTAATACGTTTTCACGAAATAATTTTGAAGGTGGCGGACACAAAAATGCAGCAGGAGGCAAGAGCCATTTATCATTAGAGAAAACAGAAAAAAAATTTTTAGAGGCCTTGGAAAGTTTAGAATTATAAACAGAATTAGTCACCAATAAAACAATCATAAAATGAACAGAATATTTTTAACCCTAACGCTTATGGCTGGCATGCTTACCTCATGCAATGCCAACGGCAACAAAACAGAAGAATCAAACATGGCAACACCCAATGAACCAACTGCTGCGGCAGGCACAGAATTAAAGTGGAAAGAAACTCCAGGCTTGTATGCCAGTATTAAAACTGCTAAAGGAGATATCGTTATTTCTCTTTTCTACAAAAAGGCTCCGGTAACCGTGGCAAACTTTGTGGGTCTTGCAGAAGGTAAAATTAAAAATACGGCAAAACCTGAAGGCACTCCATTTTATGATGGTCTTACGTTTCATCGTTGTATTCATACTCCGCAACCATTCATGATTCAAGGTGGCGACCCTGCCGGTAATGGTTCAGGTGGACCTGGTTATTCTTTTGGCGATGAGTTTGATTACACTTCTAAATTTGATAAGGTTGGTTTGCTCGCCATGGCAAATGCTGGTCCTGCAACAAACGGCTCACAGTTTTTTATCACTGAAACATTGTGTGGTTGGTTAGATGGCAAGCATACTATTTACGGTGAAGTAGTTGAAGGATATCCATTAGTTCCGCAAATGAACAATGGTGATGTAATGACTAAAGTTTCAATTATACGCGTAGGTAAAGAAGCCGAAGCATTTGATGCTGTAGCAACATGGGCTAAAAAAGATGAATTGCTAGCTCAAAAGAAAGCAGGTTACGCAGCAGCCGAAGCAGAGGCCAACAAAGCAGTAACTATTTCTGCCGAAGAATATGTGAAGAAAAATTATCCTAATGCAAAGAAAACAGCTAGCGGTTTATATTACGTAGTAGAAAAAGAAGGAACAGGAGCACAAGCTGTAGCCGGTAAAAATGTTTCAGTTCATTATTCTGGAACTTTAGCTAACGGTAAAAAATTCGATTCTTCTTACGACCGCAACCAACCACTTCCATTTGTGCTTGGTACACATCAGGTTATTGCCGGATGGGATGAAGGTATTGCATTAATGAAAGTAGGAGGCAAAGTGAAATTGATTATTCCTGCATCATTGGGCTATGGAGCAAACGGAGCAGGCGGAGTAATTCCTCCAAACGCTACGCTTATCTTCGATACTGAGTTGATGGAAGTGAAATAATTTGTTCTGGATATTCAACAGAAAAGCCGCTCCGTAATTTACGAAGCGGCTTTTTTCTTTTCAATCGTTGGCTATTTGCTTTAATAAAATGCCGAACTTTTTATTTTTGCGCCCTCGCCTCGGTAGCTCAACTGGATAGAGCATCAGTTTTCTAAACTGAGGGTCATTGGTTCGAGTCCAATCCGGGGTACATAACCCTCCGCAATTTTGTGGAGGGTTTTTTATATGCCGCACACCTATATTCTTTATTCTGAAAAACTTGATAAGTATTATGTTGGATCTTCTTTTGATAAGGACGAACGATTGAAAAGACATAATCATAGTGCTGAGAAATTTACTTCAACAGGAATTCCGTGGGTGATTGTATATTTTGAAGAGTTTACAGAACTCAAAGATGCGCGGAAAAGAGAAAGAGAAATTAAGAAGATGAAAAGTAGAAAGTACATTTTGAGACTAATTGAAAAAGGGAATTAACTGGATAGAGCATCCCGATTTTTAATCGGGAGGGTCATTGGTTCGAGTCCAATCCGGGGTACTTTAAAAGCTCTTCGTTTCTGCGGAGAGCTTTTTTATTTCTGTTTCATTGGTTCCCTGCCCGAATGACTTCGGTCAGGCGGGGAGTCCAATCCGGGGTACTTAACCCTTCGCATTTATTGCGGAGGGTTTTTTATTTAAAAATGCTTTTACTTTCGTCACCATGAATTTTACAGAATCTTCTTCTTCTTATCGCCATCTCGAAAAGATGAAAACGCATGAATTGCTCATCAACATCAACAACGAAGACAACAAAGTTGCTGAAGCGGTTCGCAAAGCAATTCCACAAACTGAAAAACTCGTTGACCTTATTGCTGATAAAATGCTTAGTGGTGGTCGCCTCTTTTATATCGGTGCGGGCACAAGCGGAAGATTAGGAATTGTAGATGCAAGCGAGTGTCCGCCTACTTATGGTGTGGAGCAGGGTTTGGTTATCGGCATTATTGCTGGTGGAGATAGTGCTATTAGAAAAGCCGTTGAGTTTGCAGAAGATGATACAGAACAAGGATGGAAAGACTTACAACTTCACAACATCACTTCGAAAGATGTTGTGATTGGAATTGCTGCATCGGGCAGAACTCCTTACGTGGTAGGCGCTTTAAAAACTTGCAGAGATAATGGAATTGTAACCGGATGCATTGTGTGCAATCCAGATTCGTTAGTCTCAAAACACGCTGATATAGCTATTGAAGTTATTACCGGTGCTGAATTTGTAACGGGCAGCACGCGTATGAAAGCAGGAACAGCGCAAAAATTGGTGCTGAACATGATTAGCACTTCGGTAATGATTAAAATAGGAAGAGTGGAAGACAACAAAATGGTGAACATGCAGCTAACCAATAACAAATTAGTAGAGCGCGGTGCCAACATGGTAATGGAAGCAACAGGGCTTTCGCAGATAGAAAGCAAGGAATTGCTTTTACAATACGGCAGCGTAAAAAAAGCAGTTGAAAATTTTAAATCGAAATAAGAACTAAGCGTTCGGGTTTACTTCGTTGTCTTTTTTGCCTTTGAAGAATTTTACAATTCCTGCTACAACGGCAGCACCGCCTATTAGAATTAGTTTTCCAAATTTCAATAACACTAATCCTATCTTGGCAAACAAACCGGTTTTGAGTAAAACTCCTCCTGCAATCAAACCGCCTATTCCATAAGCTGCTACCTTATCTACGTTCGAATCGAAATCAGCGTATTTATTTCCATCGCTGAAATTTACATTGGCGAGTATTGGATTGATTTGTGATTTTATTTCTTCAAGTTGATCCATTGTGCCAATTGCATTAAGAATTAAAACTCCTTTTCTGCCAAGCACGCGAATGTTATAATTCAACGTTTCAGTTGAATCGCCTTCAAACAAAATGCGTTTTGCCCAATGCAATTTTTTTTCTTTCTCATCATAGTATGGAGGCGAAGCCCAACCTGTTAATTGAAAAGTTGGATAACCTTGTTTTTTCCGTTCAGGGTTTATCTCTTTCACTTCTTTCTGCATTTGCTCAAGCAACTCATCATACTTAATATCTTTTGCATCATCATCTTTCACGTGTCCATCTTCATCGTAAGTAATTTCAATTGCCCATGTGCTAGGAAAAATACTGTCTGCTTCATCAGGAAAAATCATTCCCAACGTTTGTGATGGAGGATTGCCCCACAAATCGTGCAACACATATTCACTCTGTTTTCCATTTAAATATTTAAAGCCTTTTGGAATTTCAAACTTGGCCATGCCTAAACCAATAGTTACGCTACCGGTGGTATCATAATTCAATGTTTGAAAACGAGCCGAATCTGTTTTAGCCGATTCTGCATTATCGGTTTTGTCTTTTGCCGAAACATTTTGGGCGGAGAATGCAACCAAAAGAAGCACGACACCAAAGTGATGAAAAACATTTTTCATGAAGATGATTTAAGTGAATAGATATTTGAAAATAGTATTTACGGTTATAGTCTTAAGATTAATGACAAGCTTGATTATACTTTTTCAACTTGTAATAGTTGTAAGGTAGCGGCACTATAAAACCTGCTATTGCAGCTATAGCAAAAGCCATCCAGTATTGAGGAGTATTGAAAGAAGCTTTGCCACCGGTAATCATAAAATCGGTCAGGTTCATAGCTATTTCCATTGTTATCATTGAAATCAAAGACATGGAAAGTGCTGTAGTGAATGCATTTTTCCAGGCAAATTTTTCTCTGATGCGAAGTATCGTTGTTTCTAATAAAATGGAAGTACATAATCCGGCTACGATGGCTAAAAACATTTGCGTGAACATGCTAACGTGCGGATGCGCAGCCTGCACATATACAATCATTCCGAAGTCACCAATAGAACAACCAATTAAACAGTTGAAAGTGTTGAACGATGCGCGCTTCCATTTTTGCGTATCGTTCCAAAAATTTGAATCGCTTTTTGTGATTGAATTTCCAATAGGAGGCAGGTCAGAAGAAGGTTGAGCAGAATCTTCGAGCACATCATAACCAGCTTCGCGCAAAAGTTTTATCACCTCACCTTGCTGCACATTTTCACCACTAACTGTAATCGTTTTAACAGGTTTTGATAAATCAACTTTCCATTCTTTTATTTTTTCGGCTTTATCAAAAAAAGGTTTTATGCTTTGAATGCAACCGGCACAATGTAGAGTGGTGGGTACTGTTATGGTGTTCATGAATGGAATAATTGCGTTGCGAATTTATCAGAAATATCACGATGATAATTTTGGTAGAACAGAAGCGAAAAAAATCCCGAACCGGAATACCGATTCGGGATTGATGTGAGTATAATTTTTTCTTAGAACGTAACCGCTGCCTTAGCAAAAAACTGTGTGCCCATTGTAGCCGCACCCGGAAAACTTTGCCATTGGTAATTTGCAACGTTGTTTACGTTAATGGAAAGCATTAATCCTTTGTAGAAAGTAGGACGATAACTAACCCGTGCATCAAGAATATAAGCAGGTTTCACACTGCCGGCATAAATCGATGAATTTGCTTCGTAACCCATTTGATAACGAAAATTTATTCCATATCCAAAGCCTGATTTTTTCAGCGTGTGGTCTAACGAAACAGATGTTTTCAATTTAGGTGCATTCAAAGGAACAGCTTCGCCCGATGAAAGAACCAACTGGTCTTTATTTACCCAACTCATACTACCGCCCACGCT